>NZ_BAAATK010000046.1:0-55554 GCF_039533365.1 Streptomyces glaucus | reverse complement strand
CGGGCACGCCCTGGGGCGGCACGGTGCCGCCCAGCCCCGTGCCCGAGGCCGCGGTCCCCGCGGCGTGTTCGGCGGCCGTCACGACGGCGCCCTCGGCCACGCCCGCGTCCTCGGCGGGCCGTCCGCGCCGCCGTCCGGTGCCGCCGGACGGCTCGGTCGGTCCCTGCGCCGGCACCGGCGCGGGCCCGCCGGCCGCACGCCTCCGCCGCCGCCCGGTCGGCACGGCGGCCTCCCCTTCGGGGCCGCCGGAACCGGCAGGACCCTCGGGCGCACCGGACCCGCCGGGGACCTCGCTCTCCAGGAAGGCGTCGACGGACGCCCGCCGGGCCCGCCGCCCCCCGCCGGAGGCCTGCTCACCGGAGACCTGCTCACCGGGACCGGCCGCCTCGCCGCTCTCCGCGCCCGGCGCCGGGACCTCTCCCCGCGCCGGGTCCTCACCCGGTGCCGCGGCGGACGCCCCCGGGTCCTGGACCGAGGCCGCGACGGCCCCCGCCCCGCCCCCGAGCGGCACTTCGAGCACGTACGCGCTCCCGCTCATGCCCGGCACCTCGTGCGTCTGGAGCACGCCGCCGTGGGCCCGTACGATCCCCCGCACGATCGGCTCGTGCACCGGGTCGCCCCCGGCGTACGGCCCGCGCACCTCGATCCGTACGACCTCGCCGCGCTGCGCCGCCGCCACCACGACGGTGTTGTCCAGGTAACCGCCCGCCGGGACGGGCGTGTTGCCGGTCGCGTCGACGCCCGCGACATCCGCGACGAGATGCGCGAGGGCGGTCGCGAGCAGCCGCGGGTCGACCTCGGCCTCGATGGGCGGCGCGTGCACGGCGAACTGCACCCGCCCGGGCCCGATGAGCTCCACGGCCCCGTCGACACCGGCGGCGACGACGGCGTCGAGCATCACCTTCGTGCGGGAGATCCCCTCGGCCCCGGCGTCGAGCCGCTGGTACCCGAGGACGTTGTCGATGAGGGTGGTGATCCGCGAGTAGCCGGCCGACAGGTAGTGCAGCACCTGGTTCGCCTCGGGCCACAGCTGCCCGGCGTCGTCCGCGGCCAGCGCGGACAGCTCGCGGCGCAGCTCCTCCAGCGGCCCGCGCAGCGAGGTCCCGAGGAGGGTGAGCAGCTGCTCGTGCCGGGCGGCGAGCGCCTCGTACCGGTCCTTCTCGCGCTCCCCGAGCGCGGCGTACCGCTCCTCGCCCGCGGCGAGCTCCTCGGCGTGCCGCTCGCGCAGCTCCTCCAGCTCGGTGACGTGCCGCTGCCGCAGCGCGGTCAGCTCGGAGGCGTGCTCCTCGGCGAGCCGCTCCAGCTCCTCGGCGTGCCGCTTCTCCGCGTCCTCCTTCTCCTTGACGAGCGCGTCGTACGGCCGCCGGTCGGTGAAGGTCAGCACGGCGCCGACGAGCTGGTCGCCGTCGCGGACGGGCGCGGTCGTCAGGTCGACCGGCACCTTCTCGCCGTTCTTGGCGTACACCACCTGCCCGCGCACCCGGTGCTTGCGCCCGGAGCGCAGGGTGTCGGCGAGCGGCGACTCGGCGTACGGGAAGGGCGACCCGTCCGCGCGCGAGTGCAGGATGAGGGTGTGCAGCTCGCGTCCGCCGAGGTCGCTGGCCCGGTAGCCCAGGATCTGGGCGGCGGCCGGGTTGACCAGGACGATCCGCCCGTCCGTGTCGGTGCCGACGACCCCCTCGGCGGCGGCCCGCAGGATCATCTCGGTCTGCCGCTGCGAACGCGCCAGCTCGGCCTCGGTGTCGACGGTGCCGGACAGGTCGCGCACGACGAGCATCAGCAGCTCGTCGCCGGTGTAGCCGTAACCGTCGTAGGCCTGCTGGCCGTTCTCCAGGTTCGCGCTGGTGACCTCGACGGGGAACTCGCTCCCGTCGGTCCGCCGGGCGATCATCCGGGTCGGCTTGGTGCGCGCCCGCGGATCGAGGTGGTCGGGCCGCCGCATGGACCCGGGAATGAGCTTGGAGTCGAACTGCGGCAGCAGGTCGAGCAGTCCGCGCCCGACCAGCGCGGTGCCGGGCGTCTCGAAGGCCTCGAGGGCGATGGTGTTGGCGTTGACGACGGTGCCGTTGGCGTTGACCAGCACCAACGCGTCGGGAAGAGCGTCCAGTATGGCTGCGAGGCGAGCAGCGCCTCGGGATGGCCTGCTGCTCACGAGTCGCTTCCTCCCTGTTACCGCACTTGCCGACCGCCTGGGCCATCTTGCCAACCGGCCCGCGGCGTGTCACGCGAGGGAGTCTAAGGGCACGGACCGTGCCCGCGGCGCCGGATGAGAGGGAGGTCGCACGACGAAGTGACACAGAACATGTGACCGGGTGCCCTGACGTCGCGAGACCTTCGCGGGACCTTTACGCCTCACCTGCCTCCGCCACGGACGCCCCCGCGCCATCGCGGGCGCGGGCGGGCCGCGGGTCCCTCGGCCCCGGCCGCCCGCCGTCCCGAGTGCCTCTTGCCGCCGTCACGAGCGCCTCCCGCCGTCCCCGGCCCGCCCGTCGCTACCGCCCCGCGGACCGGACATCGGGCAGCAGCGGCACGAGCCGGTTCCAGCGGTCGATCCGGCAGCCGTCGCGGCGGTCGTACGTCGCGTCCACGGGCCGGCCGGCCCAGGTGCCGGTGACGTGCGCGGTGGCGGGCCCGCCGTACTGCAGGGTGCAGACGCCGTCCCGGGGGGCGGGGGCGAAGGCGTCCGACCCCCAGCGGGTGTTCCGCTCGACCGCGGCGCAGGCGGCCAGGGGATCGGGGTGATCGCCGCCGACGGGGTGGCAGTACAGCTCGAACGTGCCGTCCGCGCCCCCGCCCGCGCCCCGGACGGTGACGGTCAGATGGTCGCGGCCCCGGTCCTCCTCGCGGACCGGCGGGGGCGCCGAGGCGCCGGGGGCGGTCCCGGCGTGGGCGGCCGGAGGCGCGGCGATCAGCGACCCGAGGGCGGCGAGGGCGGAGGCGGCGGTGACGAGAAGACGGTTGACCTGCAACATGACCTGACTAACGCGGCAGGCCCGAGGACGTTGCGCGCCCGCCGCACGGCGGCCTCACCGACCGCGCCACCGGTGACGTCACGGGCGACACCGCCCGCGACACCCCGCGCGGAAGGACTTTGCCCTGCGGCCCGCCCGCCTAGTACCGTGGGGGGCGATTGGTGACAGCGGGCTCGCCTGTGTCATCATCGGCACGCACCAACCGCGCTGCGCGCGGGAGGCTGTGTATGGAGGCGTCGCCTAGTCCGGTCTATGGCGCCGCACTGCTAATGCGGTTTGGGCCTTAAAGCCCATCGAGGGTTCAAATCCCTCCGCCTCCGCGCACGATCCTTCGAAGCCCCGGCCCATCCGGCCGGGGCTTCGTCGTTGCCGGGCACCTGCCCGCCTCCATCGGCCCCTTCAGGGCGTTTCCGCAGGTCACAAGGGGTGGGACGAACGGATTTCACATCGCGGCGGCAGTCATGTAATGTTCTTCCTGTCGCCGCGAGCGGGCCGAAAGGAACGGAAGCGGCGAAGAAAACAGAACAAGCACTCGTAGCTTAACGGATAGAGCATCTGACTACGGATCAGAAGGTTGCAGGTTCGAATCCTGCCGAGTGCACGCAGGTCGAAGGCCCCGGAGCGATCCGGGGCCTTCGGCGTTTCGGGGGCGTACAGCGGCGAAGTACGTACAGCAGCGAAGTACGGCGACTGCCGCGGAAGGCGGGCGCGGCGGGATCAGGGGTGGCGGGCGGGTCACGGGATCCGTGTGAGCGGGGCTGGGTGCCCGTGCTCCTTGCCCGCCCGGGCAGGGCGGGCGGGTGCGGGCCCGCCCGTCGCCCCGCCGGCCTTCGACGCGGTCGCCGGTCCGGGCCGGCGGGCGGGTCAGCCGGTGCGGCAGTGCTCCTCCAGATAGGCCGCCGCCAGGGTGCTCGCGCGGGTGAACCAGTCGTGGAGGACGGCGATCTCGTCGGGGGAGTAGTCGGCGAAGAGCGCGGCCAGGCGGGCGTAGTACGGCTCGTAGACCTCGCGGACGCGGGCCACCGCGGCCGGTTCGGCCGCCACGCGGACGCGGCGGCGGTCCGCCGGGTCGGGGCGGCGGGTGATGTAGCCGGCGCGTTCCAGGCGGTTGAGGATGCCGGTCACCGCGCCTGTCGTGACATGGGCGCGGGCCGCCAGGTCGCCGGCGGTGAGCAGGTTCTCGCCCGCCTCGATGACGAAGGCGAAGCAGGTGAGGTCGGTGACGTTCAGCCCCACCTGCTGGGCGATCTCGTGCTGGCCGACCAGGTGGGTCGCGATGAGGTGGTCCATCGCCGACAGGGCCTGCTCGGGGGTGGCAGCCGGACGCGGCTTGGCTCGCATTCTCTTCCGTATTCCCTTAGCTCGTGAGAGGTTTCGTGGTTAAAATGCTTACGTTGTGAGGGAGTTTTTCCGGCCCTCCGTCCGGCGACGCGGGTTTCACCGCCCGCACAAGGAGGCAGGCACGTGAGCGCACATCCATATGACCACGGGCACACCGTTGCGGGGTGGACCGGTTTCGGGATCGCCACGGCCGGGGCCGCCGCGGTGGGGGCCGGGATCTGCGCGGGGTCGGCCGCACTGGTGGCGGGCGGGCTCGGGACCGGGGCGGTGAGCCTGCTCGTCACCTGGGCGCTGCACCTGGCCGGATGGGGCAAGCCGCCGGGGCGGCGGCCCCGGGAGCAGTGGGGGTGGCGGGTCCGGGACCTCGGCGCGCGTGCCGGGCACCCCGGGTGCCTGGGATGCCGGCTCGCGGGGCGGGGGGCGCGGCGTACGGCTCGCGCGGGCGGGGACCCCGGGGCGGTCACGGCGGCGCGTGAGGCGGCGCCGGCCGCGGCGGCCGCCGACTCCGCGGGCTGAACCCGGCCGTCCGCGAACGCGCGCGGACCCCGTTGCCGATGCCGCCCCTGCGCTCGGCGGCGGATGGCACAGGCGTGGAGGCGCTCGGGGCCGCGGTGGCCGGCGGACGGCCCCGCGCCGGTGCGGCACGGCGGGCGGCGCACCGCGCCGACCCGGGGAAGCGGGCGTCCTTCGGAGTCGTGGCAGGGAGGGGCGGCGGACCTGTGCGGGAGCGCGGGGACGTCCGTGCCCGGCGCGGGCGGGCGTGCCGGGGCGGTGCCTGGGAGAGCCCTGTGCGTTTCTCAGACAAATCACAGGATGCCGAAAGGGCGCTCTCAGAGCCTTTGGACAGGGTGGTCGCCATGACCACGACCTCGCCCCAGGGGCGCACCGAACTGCTGAGGCCGGACGGGAGCCCCGTCCGGGTGCTTGTAGTGGACGACGAGCTGTCCATCACCGAACTGCTGTCCATGGCCCTGCGCTACGAGGGCTGGCAGATCCGCAGCGCGGGAGACGGCCAGGGCGCCCTCCGGACCGCGCGCGAGTTCCGGCCCGACGCCGTCGTGCTGGACATGATGCTGCCCGACATGGACGGGCTGACGGTGCTCGGCCGGCTGCGCCGCGAACTGCCCGACGTGCCCGTGCTGTTCCTCACCGCGAGGGACGCCGTCGAGGACCGGATCGCCGGGCTGACCGCCGGCGGCGACGACTACGTCACCAAGCCGTTCAGCCTGGAGGAGGTCGTCGCACGGCTGCGCGGCCTGATCCGCCGCTCCGGCGCCGCCGACCGGCGCTCCGACTCGGTGCTGGTCGTCGGCGACCTCACCCTCGACGAGGACAGCCACGAGGTCACCCGGGGCGGGGACTCCATCCACCTCACCGCCACCGAGTTCGAGCTGCTGCGCTTCTTGATGCGCAACCCGCGGCGCGTGCTCAGCAAGGCGCAGATCCTCGACCGGGTGTGGTCCTACGACTTCGGCGGCCAGGCCAACGTCGTCGAGCTGTACATCTCCTACCTGCGGCGGAAGATCGACGCCGGCCGCGAGCCGATGATCCACACCCGGCGGGGCGCCGGTTACCTGATCAAGCCCGCTGTTTCATGAGCGGGCGACGACGGCCGCGTACGCAGCAGGCGGGCAGGGGGCGGGCGGGCACGCCGCGCACTCTGCGGACGCGGCTCGTCGTCGCGTCCGTCGTGCTGATCGCCGTGGTGTGCGCGGTGATCGGCACGGTGACGACGCTGGCGCTGCGCTCGCACCTGTACGAGCAGCTCGACGGGCAGGTCGCCGACGCCGGCAAGCGGCTGGCGGCCCCGGTCAGGCCCGACGAGGCGGACGACCCCGTGGCGCAGGACCAGCTGGAGGACTTCGTCACCCACGGGCCGACCCAGGAGTACACCGTCGCCGCCGAGATCGGCGCCGACGCCACGGTCACCCGGGCGGTCGTCGCCCGGCAGCAGTCCGACGACGGTTTCCGGCGGATGGCGGCCGTCGACCTCACCGGACTCCAGCGGACCGCGCTCGCGTCCGTCGCCCGGGACGCCGGGCCGCACACCGTCGAACTCCCCGGCCTGGGCGAGTACCGCGCCGTCTTCGTCCCCGGCGCCGGAGGCGGCTCCTACGTGGCGATCCCCACCGCGGACACCGACAACACCATCAACACCCTGATCCTCGTCGAGGTCAGCGTCACCGCCGCCGGCCTCGTCGCCGCCGGCATCGCCGGGTACGTGCTGGTCGGCGTCGCCACCCGCCCCCTGCGCAAGGTCGCCGCCACCGCCACCCGCGTCTCCGAACTCCCCCTGCACAGCGGCGAGGTCAACCTCGACGAGCGCGTACCGGAGTCCGAGTGCGACCCGCACACCGAGGTCGGCCGGGTCGGCGCCGCGCTCAACCGGATGCTCGACCACGTGCACGGCGCGCTGCACGCCCGTCAGCAGAGCGAGACGCGGGTACGGCAGTTCGTCGCCGACGCCAGCCACGAACTGCGCACCCCGCTCGCCTCCATCCGCGGCTACGCCGAGCTGACCCGGCGCGGCCGGGAGCAGGTCGGGCCGGACACCCGGCACGCCCTGGGCCGCATCGAGTCCGAGGCGGGGCGCATGACCCTGCTGGTGGAGGACCTGCTGCTGCTGGCCCGCCTGGACGCCGGGCGGCCGCTGCGGTTCGAGCAGACCGACCTCGTCCCGCTCGTCGTGGACACCGTCAGCGACGCCCGCGTGGCCGGCACGGACCACGCCTGGCGTCTGGAACTGCCCGACGAACCCGCCCCGGTGGCGGCGGACGCGGCCCGGCTCCAGCAGGTCCTCGTCAACCTGCTCGCCAACGCCCGCACCCACACCCCGCCGGGCACCACCGTCACCGCGCGCGTCCAGCGGCGCGGCCCGTGGCTGTGCGTGGACGTCGAGGACGACGGCCCGGGCATCCCGCCGGACCTGCTCCCGCACGTCTTCGAGCGGTTCGCGCGCGGCGACTCCGCCCGGTCCCGCGCGACCGGCTCCACCGGGCTGGGCCTGGCCATCGTGCAGGCCGTGGCGGCCGCGCACGGCGGCGCCGTGACCGTGGACAGCGTGCCGGGGCGGACCGTGTTCACCCTGCACCTGCCGGCGCTCGCGGCGCGGCCCGCCCCCGGGCCGGACCGGCAGCCGGCCCGCGAGACGATCCGGCGACCGTACTCACAGGCACGGCACAGCGTCACCACACGGGTGCGACAGGGCACTTGAGAAGAGTCGGGCCATGCGAACCGACTCTTCTCCCGGCACCCTGCCGGCGCGGGAGCACCTCCCGGCCGCAGGAGCCGGTACGCCTGTCCTGGACGTAGTGATCCCCGTCTACAACGAGGAGAAGGACCTCCGGCCGTGCGTCCGCAGACTGCACGAGCACCTCGTGCGCACCTTCCCCTACGCGTTCCGCATCACGATCGCGGACAACGCGTCGACGGACACCACCCCGCAGGTGGCCGCGCGGCTGGAGGCGGACATCGCGGAGGTCAGGTCCTTCCGGCTGGAGCAGAAGGGCCGCGGCCGGGCCCTGCGGACCGTCTGGTCGGCCTCGGACGCCCCGGTCCTCGCCTACATGGACGTGGACCTGTCCACCGACCTCAACGCCCTGCTGCCGCTGGTGGCCCCGCTGATCTCCGGCCACTCGGACCTCGCCATAGGGTCCCGCCTCAGCCGCAGCAGCCGGGTGGTGCGCGGCGCGAAGCGGGAGTTCGTCTCCCGCTCGTACAACCTCATCCTGCGCGGCTCGCTCCAGGCCCGCTTCTCCGACGCGCAGTGCGGCTTCAAGGCGATCCGCCGGGACGTGGCCCGGGTGCTGCTGCCGCTGGTGGAGGACACCGGGTGGTTCTTCGACACCGAGATGCTGGTGCTCGCCGAGCGCGCCGGGCTGCGCATCCACGAGGTGCCCGTCGACTGGGTCGACGACCCGGACTCGACCGTGCACATCGTCAGGACCGCGACCGACGACCTCAAGGGCGTCTGGCGGGTCGGCAGGGCGCTGGCCACCGGGTCGCTGCCGCTGGACCGGCTGGCCCGGCCGTTCGGCGACGACCCGCGCGACCGCGAGATCGAGGACGTGCCGAGGGGGCTGGCCCGCCAGCTCGTCGGGTTCTGCGTCGTCGGCGCCCTGTCCACCCTGTTCTACCTGCTGCTGTACACGGCCTTCCGGCAGTTCGGCGGCTCGCAGCCGGCCAACGCGCTCGCCCTGCTGGTCTCGGCGGTCGCCAACACCGCCGCCAACCGGCGCCTGACCTTCGGGGTGCGCGGCCGCGGCGGCGCCGTACGGCACCAGGCGCAGGGCCTGGTCGTCTTCGGCATCGGCCTGGTCCTCACCAGCGGCTCGCTCGCCGCCCTGAACGCGGCGGCCGCCGACCCGGCGCACTCCACCGAGCTGGCCGTGCTCATCGCCGCCAACCTCGCCGCCACCGTGCTGCGGTTCCTGCTCTTCCGGGCCTGGGTGTTCCCGGAGCGGCGGGACGGCGACCCCCGGCCCCCGGCCGCCGCCCGGCACGACTCGTCCCCGCCGGCCCACCGCACCGCGCGGCCCGCCCCGTACGGCGCGCCGCCGCAGCGCCCGACGGCACAGCCGTACGCCGCGGAGCCGCAGCCGCCGCACCAGGCCGGGCAGGCCGGACGGACCCCGCAGCACGGGCAGCACGGGCAGACCCCGCAGCACGGGCAGGCCGGGCGGCCTCCCCACCCGACGGCCCGGTTCCGTGCCGGTGCCGACGCGGCCGGCGCCGACCCCGGGGACCCCCGATGACGGCGCACCACGACCGGCCGGCCCCCCGGGCGGACCCGGCCCGGCCCCGGGAGGGCACGGGCCGCCCGGCCCCCGGGGCCTGAGGCCCGCCCTCCACCGCGCCCCGGAGGCCGGCGGGCCCGGGCGGTCCCCGCCCCCGAGGCGCCCGGGGGCGCCGGCCCGGCCGCCGTCGTGTCCGCCCCCGCGCCTGCTGTGCGCCGTACGAGGGCGGCTATACGGTGCACAGCATGACGACGTCCCCCCAGGAGCAGGCCCCGGGCCTGCCCCGGCCCGAGGAACAGGCCCAGGGGCACCCGCAGCGCTGGCTGATCCTCGGTGTCATCTGCCTGGCGCAGCTCACCGTGCTGCTCGACAACACGGTGCTGAACGTCGCCGTCCCCTCGCTCACCCGCGAGATGGACGCGGCGACCTCCGACATCCAGTGGATGATCAACGCCTACTCGCTGGTGCAGTCCGGTCTGCTGCTCACCGCGGGCAGCGCCGCCGACCGCTACGGCCGCAAGAAGATGCTGATCGCGGGGCTGGCACTGTTCGGCGCGGGATCACTGGTGGCCGGACTCGCCGACTCCGCGGGCCGGCTGATCGCGGCGCGGGCCGGCATGGGCGTGGGCGCCGCGCTGCTGCTGACCACCACCCTCGCCGTGGCGATGCAGATCTTCACGCCCGAGGAGCACCCCAGGGCGATCGGCATCTGGAGCGCGGTCAACGCGCTCGGCTTCGCCGTCGGCCCGCTGGTCGGCGGCTTCGTGCTGAACCACTTCCCGTGGGGTGCGATCTTCCTGGTCAACCTGCCGGTCGCCGCGCTCGGCCTGGTGGCGGTGGTGGTCCTGGTCCCCGAGTCCAGGAACCCGCGGGGCGACCGCCCCGACCTCCTCGGCGCGCTGCTCTCCACCATCGGCATGGCCTCGCTGGTGTACGCGATCATCTCCGGCCCCGAGCACGGCTGGACGTCGGGCCGGGTGCTGCTGACGGCGGCCGTCGCCGTGGTCGTCCTCGGCGCCTTCGCGTACTGGGAGACCCGGTTCCCGTACCCGATGCTCGACCTGCACTTCTTCCGGAACCGCCGGTTCACGGGCGCGGTCGCCGGGGCCGTGCTGATCACCTTCGGCATGGGCGGCGCGCTGTTCCTGCTGACCCAGCACCTGCAGTTCGTCCTCGGCTACGACGCCCTGGAGGCCGGCCTGCGGACCGCCCCGCTGGCCCTGGCGGTCGTGGCGCTGAACTTCTCCGGGCTGTCGGCGAGGTGGACGGCGAAGCTCGGGACGCCGGCCTCCATCGCGCTGGGCATGGTGCTGATGTCGCTCGGCCTGGTGTCCATCGCGACGCTGGTCTCCGGCGGTTACGCCGGGACCCTGCTGGGACTGGTGCTCATCGGCGTGGGCTGCGCGATCGCCAACCCGGCCATGGCACACGCGATCATGAGCGCGATCCCCCGGGAGAAGGCGGGGGTCGGGGCCGGGATCAACGGCACGCTGGCGGAGTTCGGCAACGGGCTGGGGGTGGCCGTGCTGGGGGCGGTCCTCACCTCCCGGTTCGCGGCGCTGGTCCCGGTGGCGGCGACGTCGTTGCCGGCGGCGCTGGCGGCGGCGGACGGCGCGGCGGCGAAGGGCCGGATCGTGGACGCGTTCTCCTCCGGTCTGCAGACCAGCCAGCTGGTGGGGGCGCTGGCCGTACTGCTGGGCGGGCTGCTCGCGGCGGCGCTGCTGCGGCGCGCGGAGCGGGCGGACGGCTGAGGCCCTTCGGAGGAATCCCCGGACGGACCCCCGTGGAGGAGGAGCGGCGTTCCGCGCCGGGCGGCGAGCGCGCGTGCCGGGCGGCGCGACGCCACTTCGCGCTGGAGCTGCTGATCGCCGGGATCGAGGCGATGGCCGACCGCGGCTGAGCCGGGCCGGGTCACGCCCGGCCGGGCCGGTCCTGCGGCCGGCCGGGCCGTGTCGCCCCGCCGGAACCGGTCCCGGCGGCGCGCCCGGCCCTCGTCCGCGGCCGGGCGGGGCTCAGTCTCCGGCCTGCTCCTCCACCAGCCGCGCCGGGAAGCCGCCCGTGGCCACCGGCCCCCACCGCTCCGGAGTGATCCGGATGATCGACTTGCCCTGCTTGACCATCGCCCGGCGGTACTCGTCCCAGTCGGGGTGCTCCCCGGCGATGTTCCGGTAGTACTCCACGAGCGGCTCCACGGAGTCGGGCGCGTCGACGACCTCCGCCGTGCCGTCGATCTGCACCCAGGGGCCGTTCCAGTCGTCGCTGAGCACGATCACGCTGACCCGCGCGTCACGCTTGGCGTTGCGGGTCTTGGCGCGGTCCGGGTACGTGGAGATCACTATTCGGCCCGCGTCGTCGACCCCGCAGGTCAGCGGCGAACCCTGCGGGCCGCCGTCGGCCCGCCGGGTGAGCAGGATCGCGCGGTGCCGGGGGCGTACGAAGTCCAGCAGCTCGTCCAGGGAGACGCGGGTGTTGGTCGCGATGTTCGGTGCCATGGGATCAGCCTAGGACCCCGCCGGCGGGTCCTCGCGACGCCGCGGCACGCGCGCCCGGTGTGCGGGGACGGCTCCGCCGGATGCCCCGTACGCCGCACGCCGGGCGCACGCGCCCGACGCCGCTTTCTCCGCCGCGCGGATCCGGGCACGAACACCTCGACGCGGCCGTCGAACCGGCCGCGCCCTCCGCCGCGCGGATCCGGGGGATCCGCCGGGAGGGCCCGGGCGCCGTGAGCGGGGGTCAGGCCCGCAGCGCCTCCGCGAGGCTGCCGTACACGGGGACGTCGCGGCGGACGCCGGTCACCTCCAGGACGTGGCTCGGCACCCCGTCCGGGGCCGCCACCACCCGTACCCGGGCCCGGGAGCGCAGCCGGTGGCGTACGTCGTTGATGAGACGGACGCCCTGGGAGTCCATGAAGCGGGTCGCGGTCAGGTCCAGCACCAGCACCCGCAGCTGGTCGGCGCGGGCGTCGGCCGCGGCCATGATGAGGGACAGCAGCTCCCCCGCGTTGCAGACGTCGATCTCGGGGGGCAGAGCGAGAAGGGTGCAGCCGGGCAGGTCGCGCGGCACGCACGGATTCGGGAGGAAGGTCACGGCACTCACCTGGCAGACGTTCGTCCGGATTCCGGCTAGGCCGCTTCCTGACCCGTTCGCTCATTCCACCATGCCGACGGCCGATCGCGAAAGGCGCCCGGGTGGACCGCCGGGCGGGCGTCACCCCCGCGCAACCGAGCGGATAGAGTTGCCCTTCGTCCTATGCTCGCAGTCAGGAATGTGCTGCGGAGCTCTCCTGCGCACGGCCCATGGCCGTGCATGCCGAAGAGGTTCGTGGTGCCTGCGTTCGAGTTTTCTGATTTGCCGCGTTCGCCCGCCGGTTTCGAGCTGGCCGAGGCCCTGACGGAGGCGGCTCGGCAACTGCACGAGACGGGCACCCCGAACAGCACCCTGCGCACCGCGGCCCGCCTGGCGGTGCACATCATGCCCGGCGCCGAGCACGTCGGCATCTCGGTGATCGACCGGGACAGCGGACCGCGCACGCTCGCCTGGACCGACGAGGTCGTGCGCTCCGCCGACGCCCGGCACGCCGGCCGCGAGTCGCCCCCGCACTGGGAGGACCTGTGGACCACGCCGGTGGTGCGGATAGAGGACAGCGCGGCCGACGGCGGTGCGGACGCCCTGTACGACCTCGGCCTGCGCTCGGCGCTGTCGCTGCGGCTGCGCGCCGACCGCCGCCGCCTCACCGTGCTCACCGCCTACGCCCGCAGGCCGCGCGCCTTCGACGAGGCCGCGACGCGGATCGGCCGGCTGTTCACCGCGCACGTCAGCATCGCCCTGGAATCGGTGACCGTGCGCGAGCAGCTCACCGAGGCGATGCGCACCCGGGACCTGATCGGCCAGGCCACCGGCATCCTCATGGAACGCCTGAACATCGACGCCGCCGGCGCCTTCGAGAGCCTGGTGAAGGCCTCGCAGCGGGAGAACGTCAAACTGCGCGACCTCGCCCGCCGCATCGTCGACGCCAACGACACCACGGGCGGGGCGGGGCGTTGACGGACGCGCGCGGGATACCCGTACGGTCATGAGACCCGAGACGCCCGAAACCCTGGAGGCGGCGATCGCGCGCGGCAGCGGCCTCGACACCCTGCTGCGGGACCTGACCGACCGCGCGGTGCAGGAGGTGCCCGGCGCGGACGCGTGCAGCGTCACGGTGCGCCGCGACGACCGGCTGCTGACCCTGGCGGGCAGCGCGGGCCTGCCCGCCGGCCTGGACCAGCGCCAGTACGAGAACGGCTCGGGTCCCTGCGTCGCCGCGGCCGACACGGGGTGCGAGCAGTACGCCCCCGACCTGGCCGCGGAGACCCGCTGGCCGGCGTACACGGCGTACGCGCTGTCCACCGGTGTGCGGTGCGTGCTGGCGCTGCCGCTCGCCGTCGGGGGCGGGACGGGCGCCGCGCTCAACTTCTACGGCCGGCAGCCCGGCGCGCTGGGCCGGCACCGCCGGGCGGCCCGCACCTTCGCGGAGCGGGCCGCGGACGCGGTGGGCACGGCCCTGCGGTTCGAGCGGCAGCGGCGGTCGGCCGCCGACGTGCGCGTCGCCCTGCTCTCCCGCAGCGTCATCGACCAGGCGATCGGCATCCTGATGGCCCGGGAGCGGATCGACGCCCGGGACGCGCTGCGGCGCCTGCGCCGGGTCTCCCAGGACACCAACGTCAGGCTGCGGGACCTGTGCAGCGACCTGGTGGCCGAGGTGGGCGGCGCCTCACGCGGGCGGCAGTGACTCGCCCTGCACCGCCTGGACGTCCAGTTCCACCCGCAGCGTCGTGCCGATGGCGGCGATGCCGGCCTGGACCACCTGGTTGTAGTGCATCGCGAAGTCCTCGCGCCTGAGCTCGGTCGTCGCGCGGAACGCCGCCCGGGTGCCGCCCCACGGGTCCGCGCCCGTGCCCAGGTAGACCAGGTCCAGGTCGACCGGCCGGACCACGCCGTGCAGGGTCAGCTCGCCGTGCACGGTGAAGCGGTCGGAGCCGGCCTCGGTCAGGCCGGTGGAGCGGTAGGCGATCTCGGGATACCGCTCGACGTCCAGGAAGTCCGGGGACCTCAGGTGCGTGTCCCGCATCCCGTTGCCGGTGTCGATGGACGCGGCCCGGATCACCGCCTCCACGCGGGACTTGGCGACGTCGTCCGGGGCGATCTCGATGGTGCCGGCGAAGTCCGTGAACCGGCCGTGCACGCTGGAGATGCCCAGGTGCTGGGCGACCGCGGCCACGCTGGAGTGCGCCGGGTCGATGGTCCACACCCCCGGCGGCGGCAGCTCGGTGCCGCCCTGCCGGGCCAGCGTCACCGTGCCGACCTCGGCCCGTCCGCTCGCGGTGACGAGCGCGCCGGCCGCGGCGGGCGCGTAGCCGACGGCCGTGACGACGACGGTGTACGCCCCCGGCGCCAGCGGCGTCGCGTCCCGTACGGCGCCCTCGGCGTCCGCCTCCGCGCGCAGCACCTGCGTGCCGGTCATGTCGGTCACCGTGACGACCGCGTGCGACACGGCCCATCCGTCCCGGGTGCGGATCCTCGCGGTCAGTCCCATCCCGTTCTCTCCCTGAAGTCATGGAACACGCTGGAAACCTCTGGAACCAGCAGAAAATGGTCATATGAGTCCGGCCCGTGGCGGGGCGCGCCCGAAACGCTCGGCGCGCTCGCCCGCCACGGGCCGGGGCCGGACTACTCGCCGGGGTGGGCGAGCTCGATGTCGTGGCCGTCGACGCCCGGACCGGAGACCGTCAGGGCCGTCGCCACCGGCGGGTAGCCCGTCGCGATGACGGTGTACTCGCCGCTGTCCAGGTCGGTGAAGGCGTACGCCCCGTCCGCACCGGTGGTGGCCGTGCCGACCACGTTGCCCGCCGCGTCGACCAGCGTCACGCGGGCGTCGGAGAGCGGGCCGTGCGGCGCCCGGACCACGCCCTGGACGTGGGCGCCGGCGTCGAGGTCGACCTCGATCCGGGTGACGCCGGTGCCGCCCACCTCGACGGGCAGGGCGCGCGGCCGGTACCCGGCGGCGTTCACCGCGACGGTCACCGCCCCCGGCACCAGCTCGGCGAGCGAGAACTCGCCCTGCTCACCGGTGACCTGGGTGGCCAGCAGGTCGCCGCGCACGTCGGTCACGATGACCATCGCGTCCTTGACCGGCAGCCCGGTCTGCGCGGCCCGCACCACACCGCTCAGGCCGCTGGTGCCGCTGAGCAGGATGTCGTACGCCACCGGCTCGCCGTCGACGACGATCGTGGACGCCTGCGGCTGGTAGCCGTCGGCGGAGGCGATCAGGACGTAGCTGCCCTCGCCCGGCGCGGCCAGCGCGTAGGAGCCGTCGGCCTGCGCGACCGACCGGCCCAGCTGCCGTCCCGCCAGCGAGATCAGCGTGACGGCGGCCTGCGGCACCGGCGCGCTCTCGGCGCCGCGGACCTGGCCGCGGACCGGGATGCCGCCGCCGGAGGCGGGTTCCTCGGAGCGGGCGGCCGTGGCGACGGCGGCCGGCCGCTGCGCGGCGGCCCGGGCGCCGTCGCCGGTGACCGCGCCGGCCGGGGCGGTGCCCGGGGCGGCGGCCTCGGCGGCCTGCGCCAGGGCGCCCGAGGTGCGCAGCGGGACCTCCTTGATGAACAGCGTCACCAGGAAGGCGAGGAACGCGATCGGCGCGACGTACAGGAAGATGTCGCCGATGCCGTGCCCGTAGGCGCTCTCCAGCCAGGTGCGGATCGGGGCGGGCAGCAGGTCCATGTCCGGGATCTGGCCGCTGCCCATGGCCTTGGCGGCCGCCGCCTGCTGCTGCGGGCTCAGCGAGCCGATGGTGTCCTCGGCGTAGTGGCTGATCCGGGTCGACATCACCGAGCCGAGCACCGAGACGCCCACCGCGCCGCCGAGGGACCGGAAGAAGGTGACCACGGAGGAGGCGGCGCCCAGGTCGCTCGGGGCCACCTGGTTCTGCGTGCACAGCACCAGGTTCTGCATCATCATGCCGACGCCGAGGCCCATCAGCGCCATGTAGAGGGCGATGTGCCAGTACGGGGTGTCGTACCGCATGGTGCTCAGCAGGCCGAGGCCCGCGGTGAGCAGCACGCCGCCGGCCAGCAGCCAGCCCTTCCACTTGCCGGTCTTGGTGATGATCTGGCCGGAGACCGTGGACGACACGAACAGGCCGCCGATCATCGGGATGGTCATGACGCCCGACATGGTCGGGGACTTGTCCCGGGCCAGCTGGAAGTACTGGCTGAAGTAGACCGTGCCCGCGAACATCGCGATGCCGACGAACAGCGAGGCGACCGAGGCCAGCGTGATGGTGCGGTTCCTGAACAGGCGCAGCGGGATGATCGGCTCGGCGGCCTTCGCCTCGACGAGGACGAAGATCAGCGTGAGGACGATCGCGCCGCCGACCATGACGTACGTCTGCCAGGACAGCCAGTCGTACTTGTCGTCGGCGAAGGTCACCCAGATCAGCAGCAGGCAGACGGCCGCGGTGACGAAGAAGGCGCCGGCCCAGTCGACCTTGACCTTGCGCTTGTCCAGCGGCAGGTGCAGCGTCTTCTGCAGCACGACCAGGGCGATCAGCGCGAACGGCACGCCGACGTAGAGGCACCAGCGCCAGCCGAGCCAGCTGGTGTCGGTGATGACACCGCCGAGCAGCGGGCCGCCGACGGTCGCGACGGCGAAGGTCGCGCCCAGGTAGCCGGAGTAGCGGCCGCGCTCGCGCGGGGAGATCATCGCGGCCATGATGATCTGCGCCAGGGCGGACAGGCCGCCGGCGCCCAGCCCCTGGATGGCGCGCGCGGTGATCAGCATCCCCGGGTTCTGCGCCAGACCGGCCACGACGGAGCCGACGACGTAGATGATCAGGCCTATCTGGACCAGCGCCTTCTTGCTGACCAGGTCGGCGAGCTTGCCCCACAGGGGAGTGGAGGCCGTCATCGCCAGCAGCGAGGCGGTGACGACCCAGGTGTAGGCGCTCTGGCCGCCACCGAGGTCGCCCACGATCTCGGGCAGGGCGTTGGTGACGATGGTCGAGGACAGGATGGCGGCGAACATGCCGAGCAGCAGCCCGGACAGCGCCTCCATGATCTGCCGGTGGGTCATCGGAGCGCCGTCGGAGGGACCTCCCCCGTGCTTGGCATGAGCCCGCACACCGGCTGGTGTGGTCGTTGCCATGGACTTCCTTTGCTTACGTGGTGATCGCGGGTGTACGGGTGGACTGTTCGGGTACGGACGGTGCGGCGGACCGGCCCGGCGCGGACCGGCAGTCGCCGAAGCTGGCGCGCAGCCGCGCCATGAGCCCGGTGAGCTGGGCCACCTCCTCGTCGCTCCAGTCGCTCAGACGCTGGGCGAGCAGCTGGGTGGTCCGCAGGGACAGCTCGTCGAGCTGGGCCCGGCCGGCGGGCGTCAGGCGCAGGATGCGCGAGCGCTTGTCGGCGGGGTCGGGGGAGCGCTCGATCCAGCCCCGGTCCGCGACGTGGGCGACATGGCGGCTGGTGACCGACATGTCCACGGCGAGCAGCTCCGCGAGCTTGCTCATGCGCATGTCGCCGTGGCGGCCGAGCAGCGTCAGGACGGCGGCGGAACCGCTGGGACAGTCGGACGGCAGGATGCGGCCCAGCTCCCGCTTCACGGCGCCGAAGGCGCTGAACTGACGGAGCAGTTCCTCGTATTGCGCCCGCTCGGCCATCGCACCTCCCGTTTGTTGCTTAGGGCAACCATAGGTCCGGTTGGTTGCTACAGGCAAATAAAATCGGGGGTCGGCGGACAAAACCTTGGCAAAGGCAAGTATTGCGACAGTAAATGTGCAGGTGGGGGCGGTCGGGACGGCGTCCGGACCCGCACTTGGGCCGCCTCCCCGGATTCGCTAGGGTCTCGGGGCATGGCTAACACCCAGGGCCCCCAGGGCAACTACGACCCCGCTGGCAGCACCCAGATGTTCCGCGCGTTCGTCGACGAGGGCGCCCCTCAGTCCCGGCAGGCTCCCGCCCCGGCAGGGCCGCGCGTCGGCCTGATCGTGGGCGTCGTCGCCGCCGTGGTGATCATCGCGGCGGTGGCCTGGCTGGCGCTCAAGTAGGCCGGCCGCACGGCCGTTCCGTGACCGCCCGCGCCCGCGGACGGTCACGGAACGGCCGTGGACGAGGCGACGGCCGGAAAAACCGGCCGTGGACAGGACGACGGCCGCCGACGCGACCATGAGGCGCTTCGGCGGCCGTGAGCCGGTGCCGGGCCCGCGGGCCCGGCACCGGCTCAGTCCGAGATCAGTCCCTCCCGCAGCTGGGCCAGCGTCCGGGTCAGCAGCCGGGAGACGTGCATCTGCGAGATGCCGACCTCCTCGCCGATCTGCGACTGGGTCATGTTGGCGAAGAAGCGCAGCATGATGATCCGCCGCTCGCGGGGCGGCAGTTTGGCGAGCAGGGGCTTGAGCGACTCCCGGTACTCCACGCCCTCCAGCGCCGTGTCCTCGTAGCCGAGCCGGTCCGCCAGCGAGCCCTCGCCGCCGTCGTCCTCCGGGGCCGGTGAGTCCAGCGAGGAGGCGGTGTAGGCGTTGCCGACCGCGAGGCCGTCGACGACGTCCTCCTCGGACACGCCCAGCACCGAGGCGAGTTCGGTGACCGTCGGGGAGCGGTCGAGCTTCTGGGAGAGCTCGTCGCTGGCCTTGGTCAGCGCCAGGCGCAGCTCCTGCAGCCGGCGCGGCACGCGCACCGACCAGGAGGTGTCGCGGAAGAACCGCTTGATCTCGCCGACCACGGTCGGCATCGCGAAGGTCGGGAACTCCACGCCCCGTTCGCAGTCGAAGCGGTCGATCGCCTTGATCAGGCCGATGGTGCCGACCTGGACGATGTCCTCCATCGGCTCGTTGCGGGAGCGGAAGCGGGCGGCGGCGTAGCGCACCAGCGGGAGGTTGAGCTCGATCAGGGTGTCCCGGACGTAGGCGCGCTCCGGGCTGTCCTCGTCGAGGGCGGCGAGCCGCAGGAACAGGGAGCGGGACAGGGTGCGGGTGTCGATGTCTTCCGCGTCCGGCAGGAGCGGGGCCTGCGCGTCCGGGAGGGCCGGGGCGGGCGCGGCCTCCAGGCCCGCGACGTCACCCGTGACGTCGTCGAGCGTGTCGAGCGCATCGGGCGCGGTGTCGCTCTCCATGAGCGTGAGCACCTTCGAGCTGCCCTGATCTGCGGACATGCCACCCCCTTTGGGTCGCGGGACGGTCGCGGCTCACACTCCCACCTCGGGAACGCAGCCTTCACCTGCATACCGGAGCCGGGGCTCCGGCAAACGCGCTTCCCGCAGAATGTCACATGTCGGCAACGCGCTGTAGTGACATGTCGACATACGAGACGTGAATCGCCCCTGGAGAAAGGGGTTCTGACGACCTTTCGGCGTGAAATCACCGGAATGGCCCCGTGGGCGGTTCGCTCGTACCGGTGAGCGTTCGCTCTCGCTTGCGGTTATGCATCGATCCGGTTCGCCGAGCGCAGCCGCTGGAAGCTACGCGCGAGTAGCCGCGAGACGTGCATCTGGGAGACGCCGAGTTCCGCGCTGATCTGCGACTGCGTGAGATTGCTGTAGTAGCGCAGCAGCAGGATGCGCTGTTCCCGCTCGGGAAGCTGGACCAGGAGGTGGCGGACGAGGTCGCGGTGCTCGACGCCGTCGAGCGCCGGGTCCTCGTAGCCGAGCCGGTCGAGCAGCCCCGGCAGGCCGTCGCCCTCCTGGGCGGCCTCCAGCGAGGTGGCGTGGTACGACCGCCCGGCCTCGATGCAGGACAGCACCTCCTCCTCGGAGATGCGCAGCCGCTCGGCGATCTCGGCGGTCGTCGGGGAGCGTCCGAGGGCGGTGGTCAGGTCCTCGGTCGCGCTGTTGACCTGCACCCACAGCTCGTGCAGCCGGCGCGGCACGTGGACGGTGCGGACGTTGTCGCGGAAGTACCGCTTGATCTCGCCGACCACGGTCGGCATCGCGAAGGTGGGGAACTGCACGCCCCGGTCCGGGTCGAAGCGGTCGATGGCGTTGATCAGGCCGATGGTGCCGACCTGGACCACGTCCTCCATCGGCTCGTTGCGGGAGCGGAAGCGGGCGGCGGCGTAGCGCACCAGCGGCAGGTTCGCCTCGATGAGCGCCCCGCGCACGCGGTGGTGCTCCGGGGTGCCCGGCCGGAGCTCCTTGAGCTGGGCGAAGAGCACCTGGGTGAGGGCCCAGGTGTCGGCGCCGCGGCGCTTGCCGACGGCCGGGGTGGGCACCTCGTCCTGGGGCGGCGCAGAACTGGCCGACACGGTCAACGCCACCTCTTCATCCGTCAGCTCATCCGTCGATCCATCCGTTAAAAACCGGTCATAGCATCACAAGACATGCGCATCATGTGCAAGCACCGCATAACACCGTGTTGTGAACAATACGGGCGTGAAGTGCGCAGCATACAGAGAAGCCCCCTGCCGGTCGGCAGAGGGCTTTCGGAGCGCCGGGGATCAGAACTCGTAGTCGGCGATCACCCAGGTGGCGAACTCCCGCCACAGGGCGACGCCCGCCTGGTGCGCCGGGTGCTCGACGTAGCGGCGCAGCGCGGCCGGGTCGTCGAAGGCGGAGTTGATGGCGAAGTCGTAGGCGATGGGGCGGTCGCTGAGGTTCCAGCCGAGTTCCCAGTGGCGGATCTCGGGGATCTCGCCGTCGAGGGCGCGGAAGGCCTCGACGCCCTTCACGACGCGGGGATCGTCGCGCTCGACGCCCTCGTCGAGCTTGAAGAGGACCAGATGGCGGATCATCACTCTCCTCCGTTGGCGACCCAGGTGGCGAAGTCGCCGAGGGCCTTGGCGGCGTCGGATATGCCCTCGAACCCTATCTGGACGTAATCCGCCGCCTTGGCCGGGTCCGTGATGATCACGTACAGCACGAAGACCACGAGAACGTAGACGGCGGCCTTCTTCGCGTTCACCGCCATCGCGGCCTCCCCTGTCGCAGCTGTCCCAACGGTCGCTCATGATTGCACGAAGGACCCCGTCTGACGACGGATTCCTCCGGCAGCGGCGGCGGGGGAGCCGGACCGGCCGGCGCGGGGCCCACTGCCGCTCTCCGGCCGGCTGGACCGCGGGGTGCGCGGCCGGGCGCGGATCGAGCCGGGAGACGGGCGAAGGGCCCGGTCCGTCGGACCGGGCCCTTCGCCCATCGGCGGTAGCGGAGGGATTTGAACCCTCGGTGACTTGCGCCACACTCGCTTTCGAGGCGAGCTCCTTCGGCCGCTCGGACACGCTACCGAGGGAGACCTTACCGCACGGTGGGGCGTGCTCTGAAATCGATGGGCGGCCGGTCGCGGTCAGCGGCCGCGGAAGAAGTCGGTGAGGCGCCGGGCGCACTCCTCGGCGAGCACGCCCTCGATCACCTCGGGCCGGTGGTTGAGCCGCCGGTCCCGTACGACGTCCCAGAGGGAGCCGGCCGCGCCCGCCTTCTCGTCCCGGGCGCCGTAGACGACCCGGTCCACGCGGGACTGGACGAGGGCGCCCGCGCACATCGTGCACGGCTCCAGGGTGACGACGAGGGTGCAGTCGGCGAGCCGCCACCGCCCGAGCCGCGCGGCGGCCCGCCGGATCGCGAGGACCTCCGCGTGGGCCGTCGGATCACCGGTGGCCTCGCGCTCGTTGTGCCCGGCCGCGAGGACGGTGGTGCCGTCCGCGGCCAGCACGACGGCGCCGACGGGGACGTCCCCGCCCCGGACGGCCCGGTCGGCCTCGTCCAGGGCGAGCCGCATCGCGGGCCGCCAGCGGTCGCGCACCGGGTCCGGCGGCGCACCCGCCGGGCCCGTCGGTCCGGTCGGTCCGGTCGGTTCCTGTGGTCCGGTCGGTTCCTGTGGTCCGGTCAGCGGACGGTCTCCAGGGTCTCCGAAGCGCCGAGGGCCTCGGCGATCTCGGTGAGCGCGTCCTCCGACAGCGACAGCAACTCCTTCTCGCCGACGCCGAGATCGTCGAGGATCGCGGCGTCCCCGACCGGGCCGTGCGGCACGGACGCGTCGGCGGAGCCGGCGTCGTCGGCGTCGTCGGCGTCGTCGGTCTCACCGTCCTCCGTGCCGTCGAGGTCGAGGGCGTCGAGGTCGGGGGCGTCGTTTCCGGGCTCCCTGCCGAGCAGTTCGTCGGTGAGCAGGATCTCGCCGTAGCTGCTGCGGGCGGCGGCGGCGGCGTCCGAGACGTAGATACGAGGGTCGTCCTCGCCGTCCACGCGGACGACGCCGAACCAGGCGTCCTCCTGCTCGATCAGCACGAGCACCGTGTCCTCGTCGGGAGAGGCTTCCCGGGCCAGGTCGGCCAGATCCGACAGGGTCTCCACATCGTCGAGCTCTGTGTCGCTCGCTTCCCACCCGTCTTCGGTGCGCGCGAGCAGTGCGGCGAAGTACACCGTGACTCTCCCACTGTCATAGGCGTGCCGGTTGGGATTCCCCCCGGCGGAGGCTGCGGGCGGGGAGTGCTCCTCACAAGTCCCACCCACTCGGAATCGTGGCAGAAACAAGGCGTTCAGGGGACGTCTTCGGCTCCCTGTGTCCGGCAGTTCTGATCGCACGTCGCTGCGTACGTCCGTGACGGACCCACCAGCGCACTCGTTGCCGCCACCTGCGGATCGTACGCGGATTTCCGCCGCACCCGCGCACACCCGCCCACGCAACGCGCCCGCGGCCCGCGATCTTCCCTCACCACCGCTCTACCAGCGGAACGTTCGCATACGCATCGCGTGCCGCAGCCGGGCGACCTTGGCGCGGCGCGGCTGGACCCGGGCGCGCAGCGCGCGGGCCTCGGCCAGCTCACGCAGGAACCGGGCCCGGCGCCGACGGCGCTCGGCCTCCGTCTCGGGCTGCTCGCCCGGGGACGGCTCGTCATGGGCTTCCCGCTCAGACACAGTCACACCACCCCAGTCCGTCCCTCCCACCTTCCCCCGGACGGAGGGGTTGACGCCAGTGAACGGGTGAAGCCGTGGTCCGGGGCGTGCACCGGCGCGGGGACGCCGGGCGCACGGGCCCGGTTACTGTTGTGGCCATGCGTCTCCACGTCGTCGACCATCCCCTGGTCGCCCACAAGCTCACCACGCTGCGCGACCAGCGCACCGACTCCGCGACCTTCCGCCGTCTCGCCGACGAGCTGGTCACCCTGCTCGCCTACGAGGCCACGCGCGACGTGCGCACCGAGCAGGTCGACATCCAGACGCCGGTCGCCAGGACCACGGGCGTCAAGCTCTCCCACCCGCGCCCGCTGGTCGTGCCGATCCTGCGGGCCGGGCTGGGCATGCTGGACGGCATGGTCCGGCTGCTGCCGACCGCCGAGGTGGGCTTCCTCGGCATGATCCGCAACGAGGAGACGCTGCAGGCCTCCACGTACGCCACCCGGATGCCGGAGGACCTCTCCGGCCGTCAGGTGTACGTCCTGGACCCGATGCTCGCCACCGGCGGCACGCTGGTCGCGTCGATCCGGGAGCTGATCGGGCGCGGCGCCGACGACGTGACCGCCGTGGTGCTGCTCGCCGCCCCCGAGGGCGTCGCGGTGATGGAACGCGAGCTGGCCGGCACCCCGGTGACGGTCGTGACGGCCTCGGTCGACGAGCGCCTCGATGAGCACGGCTACATCGTGCCGGGCCTCGGCGACGCGGGGGACCGGATGTACGGGGCGGCCGAGTAGGCCCCGCGCGGGGGGAGTTCAGCAGCTCTTGCGGCCGGTGGGCGCCGGCTGCGGCTCGGCCAGTTCGGCCAGGGCCCGCTCGGCGTCCGCCCGCTTCGCCAGCGCCGTGAAGCCGTCACCGATGATCAGGTCGACGGCGGTGCCCTCGCGGGCCGCGTCGGTGCGGCGCTCGGCGGCGGGGAGCTGGGCGGCGAGCACCGGCAGCGCGCCGTCCAGGGACGCGGCGGGGCCGAGCAGCACGCCGCTGCCCTTGACCTTCTTGTCGTACTCCTCGGGCGCGTTGCCCACGTCGCCGATCCGGAAGCCGCGCTTCTTCAGTTCCTCGGCGGTCTGCTTCGCCAGTCCGCCGCGGGTGGTGGCGTTGAGCACGTTGACGGTGATCCGGCCGGGGTCGGGCAGGGCCCGGGCGGTGGGCGAGGGGCTCGCCGCGACCGCGCAGCCCGCCTCGGCGCCGACCGCCGACGTCTTCTCGCCGCCACCGCCGCCGGTGAAGACGTCGACGAGCTGGAGCGTGCCCCAGCCGAGCAGCCCGAGGGCGGTGACGCAGGCGGCGGCGAGGACGGCGAGCCTGCCGCGCCGCCGGGGAGGACGCATGCGCGGGTACTTGTCCCCCGTGATCCGGTACTGGCCGCCCATGCCGGGGGGAGTCAGCATGCTCATGAGCGCAGCGTAGTGCGCCCGGGCGATGATGCCTACCGGATGATCATCAGACGTCGCCCGGTCCAACCCGAAAGGTCCAACTCGGACCCGCGGCCCCGTCAGTCGAGTTCGAGGACCCGCGCGTGCAGCACCTGGCGCTGCTGCAGCGCCGCGCGGACCGCGCGGTGCAGGCCGTCCTCCAGGTACAGGTCGCCCTGCCACTTCACGACGTGCGCGAAGAGGTCGCCGTAGAAGGTCGAGTCCTCGGCGAGGAGGGTCTCCAGGTCGAGCTGCTGCTTGGTGGTCACGAGCTGATCGAGGCGGACCGGGCGCGGCGCGACGTCCGCCCACTGCCGGGTGCTGTCCCGGCCGTGGTCGGGGTACGGCCGGCCGTTTCCGATGCGCTTGAAGATCACACGGAAAGCCTACCGGCCGAGACCTTCCGGGCGCAGCCATGGCGACGCAGTGCGGCGCCGAAAAAGACATTCCGCGCCGGGCGAACCCGGGACACGGCCGTGCGGCGGGCGGCGGAGGGGGGCGCTCCGCCGCCCGGGGCCGCCCGTCAGTCGCGTTCCGCGCTCCGCGCGGGCCGCTCCCGCTCCCGCTCCCGCGGGTCCGGCTTCGGCCGCTGGGACCGGGGCGCGCTGCGGGCGGCCTCCGCGCGCAGCAGGGCGCGCATGACCGCGTACGGGTCCTTGAGCATGGCTGTGCTCCTCGCTCCGTGTGTTCCGTGCAGGGGCTGCGGGGCCGGTGACCGGCCGGTCCGGTCAGCAGCGCAGCACCACGGAGCGCAGGCCGCGCGGGGCGTGCGGCGGCCCCGGCGCAACGGGCGCGGGACGGCCGGTCCCGGCGGGACCGGCGTCCGGGAGGGGCGCGGGGCGCAGGAGTGCGGGGGGCCGGCGACCGCTCCGGGCGGGCGGCCCGAGGGCGGTCCCGGGGGGATCGGGCTCGGCGGCCACGCCCCCGCTCCCGGCGGCGACCGCCGTGTCCGGCGCCGCCGGCGCGCCCCCGTACGCCCCTGACGCGAGCAGGGCGAGCAGGAGGACGAGCACCCGCAGCCGGACGCCCCGGCGGCGGGAACGCGCCCGCCCGCCGCCGGCCGGCCGCCGGCGGGCGGGGGATATGGGGCGGGGGGTGTTCACGGCGTGTGCGGGGCGTGCCGGGTGCGGGCGCGGACACGGAGCGCCGTGACGGTCTCGACGACGCCGACGGCGACCAGCCAGCAGCCGCCGACCACCGTGAGGACGGCGACCGACTCCAGCGGCGAGGCGATCAGGACGGCCCCCGCGGCGGCGGTGAGCACCCCGAGGAGGAGCTGCCAGCCCCGCGCGGGCGCCGCGGGGTCGTGGGCCGCGGCCAGGATCTGCGTGAGGCCGCGGAACAGCCAGCCGATCCCGAGCCACAGCGCGAGCAGCAGGACCGACCGCAGGGGGCCGCGGAAGCAGAGCAGGCCCAGCAGGATCGACAGGGCGCCGCTGACGAACGCGAGGACGCGCAGTGCGGCCGTCCGGTGGGTGCCGAAGGCGGCGGCGAGCTGGAGGACGCCGCTCGCGAGGAGATAGAGCCCGAACAGCACCCCGGCGGCGAGCAGGGACGCCCCCGGCCGGACCAGCACCAGCACGCCCAGCACCAGGGACGCGGCACCGGTGAGCAGGACGGTCCGCCAGGCGGAGCGGGACAGCAGGCGCAGCGGGCCCGCGAGGGGCGGCTCCGGTTCATGACCGCCCGGAGCGGAGGCGGCCGACGCGTGCCGGGCGTGGACGCGGCGGTCGTCGTACTCCGGGTTCCAGGGGGAGCCGGTCGGTGGCTCGGTCATGGTCCATGCTTGGACCGCGCGCGGCGCGTCCGCCACCGGGAGCGGGCCGGGAGGCTGACGCCCGCCCCGCCGGCAGGCCGCCGCCGGGAGGACCGGCGACGGGGAGGACCGGCGACGGGGAGGACCGGCGACGGCGGTGCGGGGTGACGCCCCGCGCGGCCGGCACGGGGCCGGCGTCCACCCGCGCGGCGGCTCGGGGACCGTGAAGTCCGCGCGGCGGCTCGGGAACCGCGGACTCCGGGCGGCGGCTTGAGGAGCGCGCCCTCCCGGTCCCGGTTCCGCTCCCGCCCCCGTCCGCGGACCTCTTCACCCCTCGCGTACGATTCCGCCACAGCCGCGTCAAACTTAGGCGAGCCTAACCTAAAAGAAAGCAGGGGCACGGGTGGCGACCGAGATCTACCGCGATGCCTGGGGCATCCCGCATCTGCGCGCCGACAGCGCGATCGAGCTCGCCCGCGCCCAGGGCCGCGTCACCGCCCGCGACCGCGCCTGGCAGCTGGAGGTCGAGCGGCACCGGGCCCAGGGCACCTCGGCGTCCTTCCTCGGCCCCGGAGCCCTGTCCTGGGACCGGTTCGCCCGGCGCGCCCGCCTCGCCGACACCGCCCGCCGCTGCTTCGCTGCCCTGGCGGAACGGGACCCGGAGACCGCCGACTGGGTGCGGGCGTACGCCGACGGCGTGACCGAAGGGCTGGCCGGGGCCACGGCCCCCGAGTTCGCCCGCGCCGGCCTCGCCCCCGGCCGCTGGGAGCCCTGGACGCCGCTGGGCGTCTGGCTCGCCACCCACATCCTCTTCGCGGGCTTCCCGGCCAAGCTCTGGCGCGAACAGGTCGTACGGCACCTCGGCGCGGACGCCGTCGCCCTGTTCGCCACCGACGGCCCCGGCACCGCGGGCAGCAACGGCTGGCTGCTGTCCGGGGAGCGGACGGTGACCGGGCAGGCGATCATCGCGGGCGACCCGCACCGCTTCATCGAGGACCCCGGCGTCTACCAGCAGATCCACCTGTCCTGCCCGGAGTTCGACGTCGTCGGCCTCGCCGTGCCCGGCGCCCCCGGCATCGCCCACTTCGGCCACACCGGCACGGTCGCCTGGGCCATCACCAACGCCATGGCCGACTACCAGGACCTGTACCGGGAGCGGCTGCGGCGCACCGGCGCCGGCGTCGAGGCGCTCGGCCCCGACGGCACCTGGCGGCGGGCCGCCCGGCACACCGAGATCGTCGAGGTGGCCGGCGAGGAGCCGGTCGAGGTCGAGGTCATCGAGACCGACCGGGGACCGGTGATCATCGGCGGTCCCGAGGGGCTCCCCGAGGGCCCGGACGGCGGGGTGCCGGACCCGGCGGTCGCGATCAGCCTGCGCTACCCGCCGCGCGTCACCGCCGACCTGGGCTTCGGCGCCCTGCTGCCGCTGCTGCGGGCCCGCCGCGTCGCCGACGTGGACGCCGCCCTGGACCGGTGGGCCGAGCCGGTCAACGTGGTGCAGGCCGCCGACACCGAGGGCGGGCTGCTGCACCGGGTCGCGGGCCGGGTCCCGGTGCGCGCCGCCGCCAACCGGGTCCGCCTCGTGCCCGCCTGGGAGCCCGGCCACGAGTGGCACGGCTGGCACGAGACGCCGCGCGCCGGACTGACCGACGGCGTCGCCGTGATGGCCAACCAGCGCGGCCCCGCCACGCCCCTCGGCGTCGAGTTCGCCCCGCCGCACCGCGCCGACCGCATCGCCGCCCTGCTGGCCCGGAAGGAGCGCTGGTCGGCCGCCGACCAGCCGGCCGTGCACATGGACACCCACCTGGCGTCCGCCGCGCCCCTGCTGGACCTGCTGGCCTCCCTGGCCGGGCTGACCCCGGGGGCCGCCGCCCTGCGCGACCGCCTGCTGCGCTGGGACCGCCGCATGGACGCCCACAGCGCGGACGCCGCCGCCTACGCGGCGGTGCGCGGCGCGGTCGTCCGGCGGCTGGCGGCGCAGGAGGCGTTCGCCGCGCTGGCCGCGCCGCCCGCGTACCCGGAGCTGTTCCTGCCCTGGCTCGCCCTCGTCCCGCGCGTCGGCTACGCCCTGGAGCACCTGCTGCGCGCCGGGGAGCTGTACGGCGTCGACCGCGCCGGGGCCGCCCGCGCCGCCCTGGAGGAGGTGGCCGCGGCGCAGCCGCCCGCGCCCTGGGGCGACACCCACCGCCTCGCCCCCTGGCGGGCCCTCGCGGGCGCCCCGCAGGACGAGCCGGGCCTGTCCGGCGACCACGACTGCGTGCTGTGCACCTCGGCGGTGCCCGGCGTCACCGACCGCGCCGCGCGCGGCCCGGCCGCCCGGTACGTGTGGGACCTGGCCCGCCGGGAGGACAGCCTGTGGGTGGTGCCGTTCGGCGCGTCGGGCGTCCCCGGCTCGCCCCACCACCGCGACCAGCTCCCCCGGTGGCTCGGGGGAGACCTCGTCCCGGTCGTCACCGACTGGGACCGGCTCACCGAGGAGAGCGATGCCTGACCCGTACACCTCCCGCACACCCGTGCACGAGCAGACCGTCGACGGCTTCGGCACCGTCCGCGTCCTGCCGCTCGACGCCCGGGCCGACGCCGCCGTGGTCCACGCCTGGACGAGCCAGGAGCGGGCCGCCTTCTGGGGCATGAACGGCCTCACCCGGGACCAGGTCGCCGAGATCTACGCCCATCTGGACACCCTCGACACCCACCACGCCTTCCTGCTGGTGCGGGACGGCGAACCGGCCGCGCTGCTGCAGACGTACGAGCCGGAGGCCGACCGGGTCGGCGAGTGCTATCCGGTCCGGCCCGGCGACATCGGCGTCCACCTGCTGGTCGCGCCCGCCGGACCGGGCGGGGCGCGCCCGGGCTGGACGGCGGCGCTGCTGGACGTCGTCACCTCCTACGTCCTGCTCGGGCTGGGCCGGACGCGGATCGTGGCCGACCCGGACGTGCGCAACGAGCGGGCGATCGCCCGGCTCCTGCGGCAGGGCTTCACCGCGGGCCCGGCCGTCGTCCTGCCGGAGGTCGACCTGCCCGACGTGTACCTGCCGGAGAAGAAGGCCCGGCTCGCCTTCCTCACCCGGGAGGTAGCCTTCCCGGCGTGAGCCCCGAAGACCTCGTCGCGCACTACGGGCTGGAGCCGATCCCGCGCGAGGGCGGACTGTTCCGGCGCACCTGGACCGGGCCCGCACGCCCCGACGGCCGGCCGGAGGGCACCGCCATCCTGGCCCTGCTGACCTCCCGCCCCGGCGACTTCTCCGCCCTGCACCGCCTGCCCGCCGACGAGATCTGGCACTTCCACCTCGGCGACGCGCTGGAACTGCTGCTGCTCGGCGCCGACGGCACGGTGGACACGGCCGTGCTCGGCCCGGACGTGCTGGGCGGCCAGCACGTCCAGTTCACCGTCCCCGCCGGCACCTGGACGGGCGGGCGGGTGGCGGCGGGCGGCGCGTGGACGCTGTTCGGCTGCACCATGGCGCCCGGCTTCACCTACGAGGACTACGAACACGGCGACGCCGCCGAACTGACGGCGCGTTACCCGGCGGCGGCCGACCGGATCGGACCCCTGTGCCGGCCGTGAGCCCGCTCCGGGGACACGCTGCCCCCGTCACGGGCGCGGGCGGCGGCAGCGGCCGGGGCAGGGCGCGGACCACCCCCGGCCCGGCCCGCACCGGCGACGACTCGGCGCAGGCCGTGGTCCTCGGACCGGACGGCGGCCCGGCCCCGGTCCCCGGACTCCGCCCGCCCTTCGTCCTCCCCGCCGAGGACACCGGCCCGGTCGACGCGCGCCTCACCGGCCCGGACGGTCACCGGGGCACCGGCACCGTCACCCTCCCGCTCGCCGGGGCCCGGACGGCGAAGGCGACGGTCAGGGCGCCGGAGCTGGACCAGGTGCCGGTGACGGTGACGGTGACGGCGCGGACCGCGGGGCGACCGGGGGAGCGGCGGCGTCCCGGCCGAGCAGCCGGGCCATGGTCTCGGCGGCCCGTACGGCGGCGTCCGCGCAGCAGTTGTTGAACAGCACGTGCACCTGCTCGGCCCGGTCGGCGAGGTCGCGCACCCGGGGCACCCACTCGGCGAGTTCGTCCTCGCGGTACTCGTGCCGGAACCGGTCCTCCTTGCTGCCGGTGCCCCAGGCCGGGCTGCGCCCGTGGAACCGCACGACGGACAGCCGGGGCGCGGTGACGGGGGTGACCGGCGGGACGGAGGACGGCAGCGTCTGCGCCATGTCGACGGCGACGGCGGCCATGCCGTGCCGCGCGAGCAGCGCGCACGTCTCCTCGTACCGCTCCTCGGCCCACCACGCGGGATGCCGGAACTCCACGGCGACGGGCCACCCGGCGGTCCGCGCGGCGCACTCCGCCAGGAACGCCTCCGCGCGGGGACCGGGCCGCAGCCACGGCGGGAACTGGAACAGCACGCTCCCCAGCCGCCCCGCCTCCCGCAACGGCTCGATCCCCGCGCGGAACAGCGCCCACACCTCGTCGAGCACCGCCGGGTCCCGGTGGTCGGCCCGCAGCCCGCGCGGCATCGCCGCGTCCCGCGTCGGATGCCCGGTGAGCAGCGAGAACGCCTTCACGTCGAACACGAACCCGGCCGGTGTCCGCTCCACCCACAGCCGGCTGTTGCGCGCGCCGGGCAGTGCGTAGTACGACGCGTCCACCTCGACGACCCCGAACCGCTCGGCGTAGTACCGCAGCCGCCCCTCGGCGTCCCGCCGCCCCGCCGGATACCAGCCGCTGCCGACCAGCGCGCGATCGGTCCAGGAACACGTGCCCACCAGGATGTTGCGCATATGGGTGCGGATACCCCGGCCCCGCGCCCGGCAGACGGCCGGCGCGTCAGAGGGCGACCAGCGTCAGGGCGACGAGTACGGCGATCACCCCCAGGAAGGCTCCGATCACGCAGCCCGGCTGGTGCGTCAGCCCGGCGAACCGGGCCGCGCGGGCGGCCGGCTCCGGCGGGCCGGCGAAGGACCGCGGGGCGGACGCGGGCGGATGCGAGGCGGAGGGCGGCGCGGGAGCCGCGGGCGGTCCGTCGGTCCGGCTGATCACGTCGCGCAGGATCTGCTGCCACAAGGCCGGCGGCAGGTCGGGGACCTGGCCGTTCGCCGGGGCGATGATGGCCCGCTGGAGCCAGGTGCCCGCGCTGGGGTGGCGGTCCCGGCTCATACGGTGCAGCAGTTCCAGCAGGTCGTGCAGATAGCGCCCGTCCCGGGCCAGCGGGGCGACGGCCCAGGTGAACAGGTCGGCGGCCCGGCCGGCCGCGGCCGTCCTCGACACCGGCGCCGACCCCTGCCCGTGCGGGGCGAGGTACAGGCCGTTGCGGAGCACTTCCGCGCACAGCTCGTGCCGCATCGCCGGACCGCGCTCCCGGACCCGGCGGGCGTCCCCCAGTTCGTCCAGCAGGAGCTCCACGGAGTCCGGCGGCAGCTCGCCGGAGCGCAGCTCGCGCAGGAGCAGCTCGTCGGGCAGCTCACGCAGCCGCGCCGCCAGGAGGCCGCGCTGCACGACGTCCCCGCGCCGGTGCTCGCACAACTCCCGGTGGAGCTCACGCGCCCGGGGATCGTCCGCCGGGTGCCCGCCGCCGGGGCCGCCGGGGGGCACGGCCGGCCCGTGGGCGGACACGGCCCGGACGGGCCCCGGAGGCGCCGACGGGAAGGCGACCGAGGACTCCGGGGGAGTGGCTCGGGGTGCGGGTGTCGGGTACGGGTCCGGAGGGGCCTGGGGGGTGGGTGTCGGGTACGGGTCCGGAGGGGTCCCAGGTGCGGGTGTCGGGTACGGGGTCGAAGGGGGCTGGTGCGCGGGCGTCGGATACGGCTCCGGAGAAGCGGCCGGAGGCGTGGGCGTCGGATACGGGTCCTGAGAGGTCCGGGGTGCGGGTGCCGGGTACGGCTCCGGGGAAGCGGCCGGAGGCGTGGGCGTCGGGTACGGCTCCGGGGGAGGGGCCGTGAGCGAGGACCGGGCCGGGCCGTGGTCGCGGTGTCCGTGCGGTGACGGGTCCGCGGCGCGGGACGCGGGCGTGCCGCGGTGCGGGCCGGGCGGCCGGTCCGGGGCGAGGATCTCCTGCAGCCGGGCGCGCCGCTGCGCCCAGCCGAGCGCCGCGCCGTCGCGGAACTCGTCGACCAGCTGCGGCACCCCGGGACCCTCCTGCGGATGGGTGAGGAGGTGGTCCACCAGCCGGGCCGCCGCCCGGTGCTCGAACCGGGGGCTGGCGGGCGCCCAGTCCATGACGCGCGCCAGCGGGCCGGAACCGCCCGTGTCCGGCTCCCAGCGCGGGACGCACGTCAGGCGCAGCGGATGGGTGTCCACCGTGTCGTACGTGGCGAACGTCCACTCCCGGTCCAGCCAGGACCCGAAGAGCAGGAACAGCCCCAGGTACACCAGCGGCGCCGCGTCCCGGTCCGGCCAGCCGGGCGACCGCTCCCGCGCGGCGAGCAGCGACACCCGCTGCGCCGGGTCGCGCAGCCACTCGGCGGTCACCAGGATCAGCGCGTGCTCGACCGTCGGGAGCAGCTCCAGCATGCCCGGCAGCCGCTTGCGCGCCAGCGCGGCGAGGTCCGAGCAGGCGACCGTGCGCTGCGGCCCGGACGCCTGCTCGGCGGACTCCCGGCTGCCCCAGCCGCCGTACGAGAGGCCGATGCACTGCCGGGTCTTCAGGACGCTGGGATCGCCGACCAGGACGTGACTGACCGTGCTGGGCCGCCCGCCCCGGTCGGTGGTGGGCCAGCGCTGCACGAGCATGACGTCGCCGTCGCGGGACAGGGTGCGCACGACGCTCCGCCGCGCGGCGTCCGCGCCGGACACCCACAGCAGCGGGCCGAGCTCCCGGCCCAGCTCCTCGGCCCGCTCGGGGGAGCAGGAGTGGGCCACGGCGTTCATGCCGGTGCCCTGGCGGCCGTGGTTGCCGTCCCACCGGAAGACGATCTGGTGCACCGTGCCGCCGGTGTCGCCGGTGCCCGTCCCGCGGTCCTGGTAGTCGCTCACTCGTACTCCCCTCCCATGGATCCCCCCGCTCCCGCCGCCCCTTCCGCCTCCTCCGGCGGCGGGGCCTCGATCGCGGGCTCCTGCCCCACGGCGAGCGCCTCGGCGCCGCCCGGCACGTCGATCAGCCCGTGCAGCGCCAGTACGGCCAGCAATGGCTCCAGCACCCGCCGGGGCCCCGCCCCCACCGGGTAGCGGCCCCGCTCCTCCAGGCCGCCGGTGGCGGACGCGACGTGCAGGGTGCACCGGCGGATCGCGTCGAAGGGGCGCAGCCAGGCCCGGCCCGCGTGCCGGCGCAGCAGCCCGTACACGTCCCGGCTCTCCGCGCGCACGAGTTCGGGGTCGAGCGAGGTGGCGGGCGGCCGGCCCAGCCAGCGGTCGACCGGCGGCTGGAACCGGAGGAGATCCGCCTTGCCGAGCACCATCGCGGCCGTCACCTCCAGATACGGGCCGTTCTTCGGCAGCCGGTCCAGCACGGTGCCGAAGGCGAGATCGCCGTCCCGGTTCACCTCCACCCCCCACCGCTGCCTGACGTGGTCCAGATGCGGCAGCGGGAGCGCCAGCGCCGGGTCGACGACGAAGACCAGCGCGTCGATCCCGAGCAGGAACCGCAGCGCCGCGTCGGTCCGCACCAGGTCCTCGCCGCCGAGGTCGAAGAAGGCGACCGGGCGGACCCGCCCGCGGGCGTCGGTCAGCAGCAGGGACTCCACGAAGCGGGCGAAGCCGTCCAGGCCCAGGCCGGTGGTGTGGTCCAGGACCCGGCCGTTGCGCAGCGGCTGCACCTGCTCGCGTACGAACCGCGCGTGCTGCTCGGGGTTGACGGACTGCCACTTCAGGCCGAACGGCTCCAGCCCGCCGTCGGCGATCGCCGCGATCATCTGGGTGAGCAGATGGCTCTTGCCGGTGGAGGACTGGCCGACCATCGCGACGGTCAGGGGGCGGCCGTGGGTGAGGTAGGGCACCGGGATGAAGTGGTCGGGGAAGTCCGGGTCCGCCGTGCACTTCTGGACGGCGGACCGCAGGACGTCCTGCCGCCGCAGGGCGTTGCCGATGCCCGAGGGATCCAGCGGCCGGTACTGCTTCCTGCTGTCGGTGACGAACAGGGACCCCGGATCGAGGCGGATCGTGCCCAGGCAGTACGGGCAGAGCACCTCGCCGGCGCCGGACCCGTCCGCCGCCGCGGAGCCGTGCGGGGGCCGGACGGCGACCGGAGCCCGCCGCTTCAGACGCAGCGCCTGCTCGAAGGCCTCGTGGTGCGGGCGGGACTCGTCGGCGGGCACGGTGAGCGCGATCCGGCGGGCGGCACCCGGCGCCAGCAGGTCCAGCAACTGGTCGGGCGTCGGCCGGTCGGCCGCCCGCGGGGCGAAGGCGCCCCGCAGCGTCCGGTCGAGCACCCGGTGCTCCCCGAGGTCGGCGGGCGCCCGCTCGGCGTGACCGGGCCGTCCGGTCACCAGCTGGTAGAGCACTTGGGCCGCGCTCCACACCCCGTCCCGGGGGTCGGCGGTCCCCTCGCCGCGGCGCTGTTCGGGCGAGCAGTACGGCGACCGGCCCCACGGGCTGCGCGGCTGTCCGGCGCGGGTCATCGCCTCCAGCCCCCACAGCTGGACCGAGACGCCGTCCCAGAGCACGGTGGCGGGCGAGATGCCGCGCGGCACCAGGCCCTGCCGGTCCAGCAGGCACAGCGCGAGCATCAGGTCCCGGGTGAGGACCCGCTGGTCCGTCGCGGACATCACATGGGTCCGCGCGGCGGCGGTGCCGCGCGGCGCGGCGTACAGCAGGAAGGGCTCGGCCACGTCCAGCTCGTAGCCGACGATCGTCGGGAAGAGCGCGGCGTACTCCGTGCCGTCGAGCACGCGGTGCAGGTGCAGGGCGGTGCCCGCCTCCGTGTCGAGCAGGGCGCGCGCCGCCGGGTTCGCCGCGTCGGCGGCACTCAGGCGGACCTGGACGCACTGCTGCCCCTCGTCGTCGAGCAGGCCGTTGCGGACCAGCTGGGGCAGCAGCGGATCGCGGCGGGACTCACGGCCGAAGCGGGCAGGGGTGACGCGACGCCGCCCCGAGGGCTCGGTGAACGCGAGCGGGGCCGGCCGCGGCCCGCCCGGCCCCGCCGGGCGGGGGTGGATCGTGCTGGTCACCGGCGGTCGCCGTCCCCTCGGTCGTACGGGTTCGTCGGGCGGTTCCGGTCGGGCGCCGGGTCGTACGGGTTCGTCGGCTCGTGCCCGCCGACCGGGTCGTACGTGCGCGGGTCGTACTCGTAGGCGATGCGCGTCCGGTCGTACCCGTCCGCCCGGTCGTACCCGTCCACCCGGTCGTAGGAGTCCGCCCCGTCGTAGGCGTCCCCCCGGCCGTACCCGTCCGCCTGGCTGTACCCGTCCCCCCGGTCGTGGTCGGCGCCCTGGCGGGGCCGGACGGTGTGCACCACGCCGAGCCGCAGCGGGGTGAGCCGCACCAGGCCCGCGTACCGGCCCGACGACGTCCACAGCACCTCCTCCGGCCGGCCCGGACCGCTCGCCTGCCAGACCTTCTCGACCTCGTCGCGCACGGCGTCCGGAGCGAACCTGATCCACACCGCGGCCGCCGGGTCGCGGCTGAGCAGCGCGCCCTGCTCGGGCGAGGACAGCTGCACCACGGCCTGCCGGTCGGCGTCCGAGCCCACCAGGGCGGCCAGCCGGCGCGGATCGGTGCCCAGCAGGCTCGCCGAGGCGGCGCGGACGCGGTGGGCCGCGGCGAACGGGGGCGGGGTCAGCACCCCGTTGTGCCGGAGGTGACGGCGGGCCGTCGACAGCAGCTCGCGGACCCGTTCCTCGGCGCGCCGGACGGCGAGGGCGCCGGCCTGGCCGCGCTCGACGGCACCCCAGTACGGCGCCATCGCCAGCAGGGCGGCGTCCGTCAGATCAGCGGCCAGGGTGGCGACCAGCTCCGGTCCGCCCTCGCCGCTCTCGCGGTCCAGCCAGCGCGGCACGCTCCCGGCGCGGTCGTCCCGGACAGCGGTGGGGAACATGTCGTCGTCCGTGCCGTCGGCGGGCTCGTCGTCCGCCGGCCCGTCCTGCCAGGCGTACACGCTCGCCCAGTCGCTCCCGCCGTCGTCGGACCCGGTGTGCGGGTCCGCCTCCAGGGCCGGGGAGCCGGCGAGCCAGTCGTCCTCGGCGGGCATCCCGGCGCCGGCCGCGAAGCCGACCGCGCCGGCCGCCGCGGGCTGGTCCGGCCCGGGCAGCGCCTCGGCCTCCGCGGCGGCGGCCGTCGCCCGCAGCATGCCGGCGACGGACCGGGCGGCGTCGGCGCAGTACAGGCGCTCCTTGACGGCCCAGTGCTCCCGCACCGCCTCGGCCAGCAGGGCGTCGAGCTCCTCCAGGGCCCGCCGCAGCGCGGCGGCCGCGCGGCCCGGAGCCCAGGAGCCGGCCGCCGACCGCCACAGCCGGCGCGCCGCCTCCACCGCGACGCCCAGGCCCGCCAGCAGACCCACGGTGCCCAGCCACACCGGGGGCGCGGCCGCGTACGCCACCGCCGCCCCGGCCACGGCACCGCCGGACGCGGCGACCCGGGGGGCCACCGCCCAGCGACCGGGGCGCCCGGCCTCCCGCAGCCGGGCCGCCCCGAGCACCGCCACCCCCACGAACAGCAGCGGCACGACGAGCGCCAGCGCGAGGAGGGGCCCCTGCCACAGCGCCCCGAGCACCCCCGCCGCGGCCGCCCCCGCCACGGCCGCCGCCGGTCCGCGGACCGGACCGGCCACCGCCTCGGACCGCCGGGCCGGGGCGTTCGCGGACCAGGCGGCGAGCTTCGGCAGCAGCGCCGTGCCCGGCACCGGCTCCACCCGGCCGGCCAGGCCGGTGAAGCGCTGGGCCACCGACCGCAGGGCCAGCCCCTGGCCCAGCAGCTTCCCGGCGAACTCCCTCAGGCCCTCACCGATCCGCTCGCCCGTCCCCTCGGCCGAGGGCACCCGCAGACCCAGGGCCGTGAGCCGGGCCGTCGCCTCGGCCGCGGACGGTGCCGTGCCGTCGTCGCCTCTCAGGGCCGTGCCGACGAGATCCCGGTACTCGTCGAGCGCCCGGCGCGCCCGGTCGAGGTCCGCCTCGAACGCCGCCCGGCGGGCGGGCCGCAGCAGCCCGGGCAGGGTCCGCAGCCCGGCCAGCTCCTCCTCGGCGAAGTCGAGGGCCTGCGCGCACGCGCGGTAGGCGTCGTCCGCCGGCCCGCCGGGCTCCCGGTGCCCCCGGTCCCGGCCGCCCCGGCCCGCAACCAGCCGCCGCAGCGGCTCCGGCAGGTCGGCCCCGGACCAGGCGGGGGCCGGCACACCGGGCGCGAGTTCGACGTCCTCGCCGGCGAACCGGGCGAGCGCGTCCCGCCAGGCCCGGTCGCGCACCTCGGGCGGCAGGTCCTGCTCCAGCAGCCGCACCCCGGGCGCGGCGACGGCGTCGGGCAGCGACCTGGCGCCGTCGAGGACCCGGAGGTAGACGTCCGGCACCGACAGCACGTCCACCAGGACCGCCAGCGCGTCCGGGTCGTCGGGCGCGGGCTGCTCCAGCGCCGTACGGGCCGAGCGCAGATCGCCCGCCCACAGCAGCGCGGTGCCCGAGGACCGCAGCACGGCGGGCCGCACCAGCCGCCGGTCGGGCTGGAACGCCTCCTCCGCACCGGCGTACGAACCCGGCGCGCTGCCCACCAGCAGCACCAGGAGCCTGACCTCGCCCACGGCCCGGTAGCCGGTGAGCAGCTCGTACTGCACCTGGTGGTCGGTGAGCCCGGCCGGGGTGTCGATCACCAGGAACAGCGGGTCGTCGGGTTCCGGCAGCCCGGCCCGGCCCAGCTGCCGGGCGACCCTGGCGCGCAGGGCCGCCGCGGTGTCGAGCCCGGCCGCCCCGGTCCGCAGGTCCAGCTGGATGACGCCGCCGAACTCCTCGGGCGTGCTCACTGCGCGTCACCGTCCCAGGGGTTGCGGCGATCCGGGTCCCGGTCGCCGGCCGCGTCGAACGACCCGGTCCCGCCGGGCTCGTCCCAGGGCGCCGGGGGCCGGCCACCGCTCCCGGCGCGGCCCTCGCCGGTGCCGTACTCCTCGTCGTCGTAGCGGGCGGCGCGGCGCCCGCCCGCACCGTCCCGGCGCCCACCGCCCGCACGCACGCCGCGTTCGTCCCCGTACGGCTCGTCGTACGCGGGCCGTGTCCGGGTGTCCGGTGTGTCCTCCCGGTCGTAGGGGTCGTCGTACGTGGCCCGTGCTCGTGCGGGTCGGGTGTCCTCCCGGTCGTAGGGCTCGTCGTACGCGGGCCGTGTCCGGGTGCCCGGTGTGTCCTCCCGGTCGTAGGGGTCGTCGTGGCCGTTCACGGGGGTGCGGCGCCCGTGCGCCCCGGTGCCGTCGCCCCGGTACTCGTGGAAGGAGTCGCGCGGCACGGTGCCCCAGTCGTCGTCCTCGGGCACGGCGCGCCGCGGCTCCGCGAGGACCTCGCGGAGCCGCGGCCGTGCCGCCGGCGTGCCGCCGCGGACGTGTTCCAGGAGCGTGCGCAGGGTCGGCTGGACGGCGCGCTGGTCGCCGAACTCGGTGTCCAGGGCGGCCGGCAGGGTCTCCGCCCAGAACTCCCACAGCGGCCGCACCCACCCCTCGACCCGCTCACCGCCGCGCTCCCGGCGGTGGGCCAGCAGCTCCAGCTGGCGCGGGGCGATCTTCTCGACCAGGTCGACGAAGAGCGGATGGGGCTCGCTGCCGGACCGGGCGAGCCCCAGCGGCTGGGTCCCCATCAGCTCGCGGCAGTAGTCCTCGACGGTCCGCTCGTCGTCGAGGACGGTCCAGCGTTCGTAACTGCGCAGCAGCTCCGCCCAGCTCGACACGCCGCCGGGGAAGTCCCCGAGCCGCAGCCGGACGCCGGGCACCTGCGCGCCCCTCTCGGGGAACAGCCGCAGCCGGATCCGCTCCGGCGACGCCGGGTCGCCGTCCACCACGTCCACCTGGCCGTTCCACATGCAGCACAGCAGCCGGTGCAGGATGGTGCGCCGGTCCTCCTCGCTGCTCACCATCCAGCTGTCCCGCCAGCCGAGCCGCTGACGCCACCGCAGCACGTCCTGGGCCTGCTCGGAGTCCTTGGCCCGCGCCCACTGGCGCAGCACCTTGCGGGCCTCGGGCACCTGCGTCAGGCTCATCTCGCTGCGGAAGAGGACCACGGTGATCGAGTCGCTCTCCACTCCCCGGTACTCCACGGAGTTCTTCGCGTCCGAGGGCAGCCGGAGCGTCTTGCCGAGGAACTCCTGCACCTCCTCCACGGCCTGGACCCGCGGATGGGTGACGAGGACCCGCAGCGGCCCGGTGCCCTCCGGGGTGAACCCCACCGGCAGCAGCCCGGCCAGCTTGCGGCCGAACAGGTCGAGCGCCTCCTTGCCGACCTGGTCGGCGGCGTCCGCGTCGCCCGCCGCGGCGGCCAGCAGCGTGCCCATGGACGGCAGCAGCGGGCGGTCCTCCAGGTGCGTGCCGCTCTCGGCGAACAGCCGCGTGATCCGGCCCTCCAGCAGCGACTTGACGGTCGCCACCGCGCCCTCGGGGTTGCGCCGGCTCTGCGTGTGGACCGCGCGCCAGGTGTCGCCGTCGACCAGCTTGAGCAGGAGCGCGGCCTCGTCGTCGTTGTCGCGCAGGCCCTCCCGGCGGAGCAGCCGGGTGACCACGTCCTCGTAGAAGTGGTTCAGGGTGCGCTGCGGCGGCAGCAGGTACGAGATGCCGGTGCGGTCCTCGTACAGTTCGAGGCCCTTCTGCTGCGAGACCTTGGGCTCCTGGTCGCCGTGGCGGCGGAAGGCGTTCACCAGGCGCCCGAGGTCGGTGCCGGCGGTGTCCGCCTGGGGCTGCCAGTGCTGCTGCTGCTCCCGCCAGGCCTCGTGCCACACGGTCCGGCAGCGCCACTGGTACCAGGCGTCCTGCTCCCGGACGGCCGCCTGCACGTCGTCGTCGCCCCAGCGGGCCGGGGACATGCCGGCCAGCCGGCCCTTGATGCGCGGCGTCCTGGGCGGCTGCTCGGTGATCCCGGGCGGGCGCTGCGGGGCGCGGGCGCGGTGGTCCAGCATGCCGAGGAAACCGAGCCGGGCGATGGGCTCGTCGCTGTCGGGGGCGCCCCGCACGACGCGCTCGGCGAGGAACGGGTCCACGGTCCGCAGCAGCTTGTCGATAGCGGGGCGCGGGGCGAACCGGTCGGCCATCGTGGCGGCCTCGCGGTCGGCGACGGCCCTGAGGTCGGCCAGCAGCCGCTGCATGTCCGCGAGCCGCTCGCCCAGCGCCTGCTCGATGTTCCTCGCGCCGCGCGGCAGCGGGTCGGGCTCCGGCACCGGCAACTGCCTGCGCTCCCAGAGCTCCTCCAGGTGGGAGTCGGCGAACAGCTGCCGGATCATCGGCACCGCCCGGTCCCGCAGCTCGCTGCGCGGCCGTTCCACGAGATCCGTGACCGCCTCCCGCAGCAGCCGGCCCGCCACCAGGTCGGCGAGCTGGTCCATCGGCGCGGTCATGGAGGCCACCAGGCTGGTGGAGACGCCCTGCCGGCCGATCCCGGTGGGGGACACGGCGCTGCGGTGCACCCCGCGGTTGATGAAGCTGGCGGCGAAGGTCTGGTAGTCGTCGTCGGCCGCCGTCGTCCGGCCCCGGGAGCGGCCGTCGCCCAGCTCGGTGCCGATCAGCGACATCACCAGGGAGACGATGGAGCGGCGCAGGTCGTCCGGGCGGATGCCGGCGGTCGGGCTGAACAGGAACGCCGTGGGCAGGATGCCGGTGCGCAGCCGGATCGGGGAGGTGCCCGGGTAGCGGACGGCGAACCCGGAGTCCTGGTCGAGGTCGCCGATCTCCGCGCCCTCCGTCGGCGCGTTCTGCCCGTCCACCAGCCGGAACAGGTCGACCAGCGCGCGGGCCGCGTTCAGCTCCGCCTCCCGCCCGCCGCCGGTGGCCGCGGAGAACGACGACGGCATCACGACCAGCGGGTAGATCTTCACCCCGTCGAAGCGCCGCAGCCGGAAGGCGTGGTTGATCAGGTGCAGGTAGTCCAGGAAGATCCCGGCGCCGGTGCCGCCCGCCACCGAGAAGGCGACGAACACGTCGCAGCCGTTGACCTTGCCGCCGCCGAGCTCGCTCAGCTCGCCCCCTGCCCTGGCCATCGCGTCGATCGCCTGGAGCAGCGGCTCCAGCACCGGGGCCAGGCCGTGCCGCAGCGTGGCGAACAGGGCGGCGCGCCCGACGGTGGGCAGCTGGCCCGCGCCGTTGTGCAGCGGGGTGACCTTCGGCTCGTCGATGCGCGGCGGCAGCCAGTCGGCGACCTCCTCGCGCAGGCTCGCCCGGAGCATCTTGGTCACTTCCGGCGAACTGTCGAAGTTGGGCAGCAGGTTGTGGGTGGCCCGGGAGGTGCGGGCGTACGCGGCCCGCAGCGACGGGTCCACGTTGAACTGCGGCAGCCGCTGCAGGTCGGTCTCGCTGAAGTCCGCGTACACGAACTGCAGGCAGTCGGGCAGCTGGTAGGGGGCGTGGCCGCTGAGGCGGCTGAGCGCGGTGCCGTCCGGGCCGCACAGCTCGGCGCGCAGTCTGCGTTCCAGTTCGGCGCCGACCAGGCCACCGGTGCCGCCCAGGCCGACGAAGAGCATCGGCTGGAAGATCTTCATGGGTTCCTCCCCGCTTGTGGCCGCCGGGGCCGCAGGTTCGTGCCGGGTACGTCCGTGGATGTCTCGCGGTGCGCGGGGGCGGGCGGAGCGCGGCGCCCGCCCCCGGCGCGTCACAGGTACGACTGGTAGGCGCTCGTGCCGCCGTCACCGGCGTCGGCCCCGGAACCGGGCGGCGGCGGTGCGGAAGGCTGCCGCCCGAGGGCCAGGCTCAGCGTGTCGGTCAGCGCCACCTGGCCGCGGGCGGGCAGCGGGGTCCGGCCGCCGCCGCGCCGGCGCAGCACCGCGCCGCCCTCGGGGCTGCGCTGGACGGCGTACGGGCCGTTGGCCCGCCGCTCGATGCGCGGACTGCGGTGGGGTTCGACGACGGCGAACTCGTACCACTGCTTGTGCCCGTGCCCGGCGGTGTGCTCGTTGAGCACGTCGCCCTCCTCGGACAGCAGGCACAGCACCAGCCCGTACGGGTCCCGGCGGGCGCGGTGCTGCCGCGTCCAGGCGACGGCCGCGGCGGCGAGCAGCGCGAGCAGTACGGCGGCGGCCACGAACGCCCACCAGTACCGGTCCCAGATGCCGGGCTCCGGCGTCACCCGCACCGAGAGCGGGGACCGCACCAGGGCCCGGCCGCCGTCGGTGGTGTCGGTGACCGTGAGGGTGCCGGCGAGCCGCAGGCCGTCCTCGCCGAGGCGGTCGCCGAAGACGGCGGCCGGGGCCACCTCGACCGTCACCTTCCTGGTCCCCGACTCGCCGGGCTTCACCTCGATCTCGGCCGGGTCGACCGACAGCAGCCCCGGCCGCAGGTCGGCGACGGACAGGCGCAGGGTGTGCGGGGTGCCGCTGGTGTTGCGGACGGCCAGGAGGCCGGTGACGGCGGCGCCGGGACGGGTGTCCGCGGCGAGCGGTTCCAGCGCGGCGGCGACGGGCAGTTCGCCGGGCGCGACCCGGCCGCCCTCGCTGCGGGTGTCGGCGCTCAGCCCCGAGGCGGTCAGCGTGCCGCTCACCTTCAGCGCCCCGTCGGCGCTCCGCGGGATCCGCACGGTGCCGGTGAAGGAGCCGTCGCTGGCCTCGGGGTCGGCCCCCTCGCCGTCGTCGGAGAGGTCCAGCGCCAGCGGGCGGAAGCCGTCCCCGGTCAGCTCGCCGCGGACGCGCAGCCCCGCGTAGTCGCGCGGGTCCTTGATCTCGTACCCCTCGCGGGTCTGCAGCCGCATGGTCACCGTGACCTTCTCCCCGGCCTGCGGCGAGGGCGGGTCCATGGTGATGGCGCCGCGCAGCTCGCCCTGCCACAGCACGCTGACGGCGACCGGCAGGGAGCGGTGCCCCTCGGGGGCCTCGGCCTTCACCTTCCAGGTGCCGGGCAGCGGGTCGACGATCTTCAGCGCCTCGACGGTGCCGGTGGCGCCCGCCAGCTCGAAGCGCGACCCGCGGAACGTGCCGGAGGTGGGGACCTCGTGGCCGTTGGGGTCGTAGTAGCTGATCCGCACCTCGGGGTCGCCCTTGTCGACGACGATGCTGCCCACGGTGGCCAGCGGCGAGATGCCGATCTCCAGGGTGGCGGGCGGCCGCTCGCTGGGGCCCTCCTCGTGCCGCATGCAGTGGGCGGCGGCGAAGATCTTCTCCAGTGCGGTGCCGACGTCCTTCGCCCCGTCGACCTTCTGCGCCCTCGGGCGGGCGGAGTCCAGGGCGACGCAGCCCTTCTGGTACCCGCCCGCGGCCATCCGCCCGAGCTGCTCCTCGTCCGGGTCGGACCCGAAGCCGAGCGGCCAGATCTGCACGTTGTGGGCGGCGGCGTTCGCCAGTTCCCGCTCCAGCTGCCGCTCGCCCTCGGCCTCGCGGTGCGCGGGGTCGCCGTACTGGGGGCTGCCGGTGACGTCCATCCGCCCGTCGGTGAGGAGGAACAGCACGCGGGGCTCGGACGGGTCGGTGCCGGTGGTGAGGTCGTGCACGCCCTGACGGATCGCGCTGGGGAAGTCGGTGCCGGTGCCCTCGTCCTCCCCGCGGCCGCGCAGCTTGTCGACGCAGGCGCCGATCGTCTTGCGGCCCGCCGCGTCCAGCGCGGTCCGCGGGCACACCGGGTCCACGGCGCGCTGGTCGCCGGACTCGGCGGCGGCGAAACCGAAGACCGTGACGTGGGACGAGGCGGAGACGTCGCCCAGCGCGATCCGGGCGGCGGCGGCCTTCTCGGCCTTGACGTCCGCGGGCGTGAGGCTGGCGGACACGTCCACGGCGACCGCGTAGTTGACCGACGGGAAGGCCGGTCCGGCCTGCGCCGCCGGCACCGGATCGTGCCCGGCGGGCGCCAGCAGGGACACGACCACCGCGGCGCCGCCCAGCACGGCCGCCGCGGCGTGTCGCAGCCGCCCCCTTCTCGTCTGCCGTCTTCTCCTGACTCTTCCCACGGCCGTCCCCCAGCTTCTGTGGCTTGTCGGTTCGTCTCTGTGTCATGCGGTGCGGTGACGCGGGCCGGCCGGGGTCACCGCGCGGTCAGGCCCCACACCAGCGCCAGCGCCGCGGACGGGGCGAGCGAGCCCACGCCCCAGCGGATGGCGCGGTACTTGGCGGCCAGGATCGAGCTGACGTCCACGGCCTGGACGAGCAGCCACTCGGCGGGGTCGAGCCCGGCCTCACCGATCCGGGCGGACAGGCCCGCCAGGTCGCGGGGCGCCACCAGGTCCCCGAAGTACGTCACGCCGTCCCGGGCGCGGAACGTGCCGGTGCGCGGCATGAGCGCCCCGATCAGCGCGGTCACCGACACCGTCCAGAACACCCCCGCGAGGACCAGCGTCACGTCGGCGGGCCCGCGCCAGCCCGGCGCGCCGTGCCAGCCCATCAGCAGCGCGGGCAGCGTGAGCGCTCCCGAGAGCAGCACGGCCGCCTTCGAGTCGGCCCGGCCGAGGTCCTCCCGGGCCGTGCTCAGCAACCGCTCGGCGACGCGCTCGCCCGCCCGGTCGGGGCGGTGCCGACCCCCGTCCGGCACCACCCCGGCCGGGTCGCCCGGCGGTCCCCCGTCGCCCGTGGTCATCGGTCCTCTTCCGCCCAGGACCATCCGTCGTCCCGGGAGCGTCTGCGGCGGCGCGGCGGCTCCTCCTCGTCCCGGCGGGCCGGGTACGGATCGTCCCGGCGGGCCGGGTGCCCCGGCCGGGAGGGCGGCTCGTCCGCCACCCAGTCCGGGACGAACGGCCCGCCGGCGGGCGGCTCGTCGGCGGACTGCTCCAGCTGCGCCGGCTCCCGGCGGGCCGGCACCGACCCGATGGGCCCCTGGACGGGGTGGTGGCGTCCCTGGTTGAGGAGGTTCAGGGCCTGGGTCTCCACGTCGTTGGAGTGGATGTGGCCGCTGGCGACCATGGCGAACAGCCGGTCGATGCGGTCCTTCTCGTCCTGCCGGCCCTCCTGGCGGATCTTCTCCAGGAAGTCCCTGGCCCCTTCCGGGTCGGCCGCCAGCATGAAGCTGAGCTGTTCCAGGTCCCCGCCCCGCAGCATGTCCCGGAACGAGCTCTGCCGCACGCGGGTCAGCTCGGCGGAGGCGTGCGCGTCCCGGATGCCGTCCATGTGCTTGATCGTCCGGTCGTCCACCCGCAGGCGGACGTACAGCCGCACCCGCAGGCCGAGGTCGGCGCCCAGGTCGTCCCAGCGGCCGCCGGCGCACGCCTGGGTGACGGCGCGGTCGGCCCTCTCGGCCTCGGTCACCGGGTAGTTCGAGGTGACCTCGCGCAGCCGCTCCAGCACCGGCGCGGTCAGGCGCTGGGCGACGTCGGTGACGACCTCCACGGCGGCCAGGTGGGGGTCGGTCACGGTCCAGTGGATGTCCACCTCGGCCTTGAAGAAGGTGGTGCCGCCGGCGGCCGGCAGCTCCATCCGGAGCGTCGTCACGAAGGTGCCGAGCGCGATCTCGCAGACGGTGTGCGGCCGGGCCAGCGCCCGCCTGCCGACGTGCTGGACCCCGGAGACGGTGACCACGCTGTAGCCGCCGTTGCGGTAGAAGAGCACCGAGGCCGTCCGGGCGCTCGTGTGCCGGAACCCGCCGGCCGGCGGACGCTCCCGCAGAAACGGACCCGCGGGTGCCGCGTCCTCGTCCTCAGCCATCCCTGTCCTCCTCGCGTATCCGCCGGCCCCGCGGCGCGACGGCGAGCCACCACAGGGAGCGCGCCTGCGCGTCGGGGAGCGGGTCTTCCGGATCGTTCATCATGCGGCGCAGCAGCCAGTCCAGCCGCCGCCGGTCGTTCTCCTCGGGGGCCAGCGCGGGCAGCAGCGCCGCCAGCCCCGGCCGGGTCCACTCCGCGCCGTCCCCGCGCACGGCCGTCCGCAGCAGGGCCTCCAGCGCGTCCTGCGCCACGTCCCTGGACCGGGCCGTGTGCAGCGCGGTCCACAGCAGGTCGGCCATGGCGGGGACGAGTTCGGGCCGGGTGGCGGCCAGGGCGAGCGGCAGCGGCCAGTCGCCCCGGTCGCCCAGCGGGGAGCCGGGATCGTCGGTCAGCACCTCGTCCACCGTGGTCAGCGCGAGCCGGACGGTGGTCACCAGCCCCAGGTCCTGGTACTCCTCGCGCTTGTGGTGGGTCCATTCGGCCATCCGCCGCAGTACCCGCCCGCCGTCCGGCAGCGCCAGCAGCCGTACGACGTTGAAGGAGGCGACGGCCAGCTGCTCCCCGCCGTCGCGGACCCCGATCCGGGCCAGGGCGTCCAGCGCGTCGTCCGTCGTCGCGGCGGCGTTGCCGTAGCCCAGCGCCATCGCCGCGGTCCAGCGCAGCGGCTTCGTGCCGGACCTGCTCCAGTCGCCGACCAGCCGGTGCACCGCCGCGCGGTGCGAGTCGTGGCCGGCCGCCTGGTCCAGCATGGTCGCCGCGAAGATCCTCCGCCGGGGCGTGGCCGCCTCGGCGAGCGGCCGGATCAGCTCCGTGTGGCCGTGGTCGAAGTCCCGTACGCACAGCTCCCCGGCGGCGACCGCGGCGCGCATCCACACCTGGGACCGCGGGTCGTCCGCCAGCAGCCGCAGCCAGCGCACCACCGGGGCCCGCACGGGGAAGTGCCGGTCCCACAGCTCGGTCAGCACCGCGGACGGCAGGGCGGAACCCCGGTACCAGATCAGCCGCGCCGGCACCTCGACGCCGGCCACCTCGACCCGGCCGTCGGTGAGTTCGGCGCGCGACAGCGCCCGGTCGGACTCCGGGTCGTCGCAGAACAGCGGGCGGGCCGGCGTGCGGTCCGGATCGCACTGGACGGACAGCTCCCAGGTCAGCAGATGGGCGGCGGCGGCCACGGCGCTGTACGAGGCGCCGCCCAGCACCGCGAGCGCGATCCGGAACGCCACCGGGTGCAGCAGGCTCGCCGTGTCCGGCCGCCCCGCGCCGCGCTCCGCCCCGGCCGGGAGCGCCGCCGGCACCCGGTCCACCCCGGCGAACCACTCCTGGGCCTGGGCGGCGGCGAGGCTGCGGCACCCGGCCAGCAGCTCCTCGTAGGGGAGGCCGTCCAGCACGTGCCTGGCCAGCAGCGACGCGAGCAGCTCCGCCTCGACGGGCCGCAGGTCGTCCAGGCCGACCGCGTCCCGGACCTCCTCCCGGACCGCCAGTTCCTCCGCCCGGGCCAGCAGCCGCTCCAGTCCGGCGGCGGCGTCCGGCACCGCGGCGGCGTGGTCCTCCAGCAGCTCCCGCAGCCGGGTGGTGAGCAGCTCCTCGGTGGGCGCGGGCGGGCAGCGCATGCCGTACCGCCCGGCCAGCAGGGGGTTCGCGGCCGAGCCGACGGCGACCACGATCACCGCGAAGGCCCGGCGGCGGACCAGGGCCGAGGCGAGTTCGTCGAGGTCCATCTCGTCCGGGGGCAGCACCCCGGGCCTGGTGAGGGTGAGCTCCAGGAGGTACCCCGTACCGTGCTCCGCGTCCTCGCCCTCGCCGCCCAGCGACTCGGCGAGCTGCCGGACCCCCCCGTCCGGATCGACCCGCCGCACCCGGGACCGGGCCGCGGGCCCGGCGTCCCGGCCGTCGGCCGCGGTGACCTCGTCGAGCAACGAGAGCGCGGTGCTGGTCCGTCCGGTGCCGGGGGCGGCGCCGAGCACCAGCAGCCGGCGGGCGGTGAGGGCGTCGCGCAGCCGTACGTACCCCTGCGGCTCCACGTGCACCCGGCGGAGCCTGCGCAGCTCCTCGTCCGGCACGGGTCCGCCGCGCAGGCCCGCGCCGGACTGGCGGGCGTCCATGCGCAGATGGATGTCGCCGATGTGGGCGCTGTGGAAGAAGGAGCGGTCGAAGGTGGTCAGGTCCCGGCCCGCGTCGAACAGCATCCGCGTGGCGCGGCGCGTACGGGAGGCGGCGGCGAGATCGGTGGGCCCGCCCTCGTCCTGCTCCTCGGCGAGGGGATCGCGGGTGTGCTCCTTGAACCGCCCCGCGGCGCGCTCCCGTTCCCGTTCCCGCTCCGCGGCCTCGTCGCCGTCGGCCCCGGCCTCGTTCTTCTCCCCGGGCTCCTTGCCCTCCTTGCCTTCTGTGCTCTCCTCGCTCTCCCTGTCTCCCCTGTTCTCCCTGTTCTCCTTGCTCCGCCCGGTCCCCCCGGCCCGGTCGTCCCGGTCCGCCCCGCCGGACCCGTCCGCCTCGCGGACCGCCTTCGGGGCCGGGCCCTCGACGGGGCCGTCCGCGCGCCGCTCGTCGCTCATGCGGCCCCGCCCTTCCGGGGCCCGGTGCCGCCGACGGTCCGGCCGATGTGCACGGACTGCTGGTAGACGTTGTCGCGGTGCACCGACAAGTCGTCCCCGGCGCGGTAGAGGACGCGGGGGGCGCCGGCCCGGTCGCCGGGGCCTTCGCCGTGCTCGGCGAGCTCGGCGTCGAGGCCGTCGCTGTCGTCGGCCTCGACGCCGTCGCTGTCGTCGTTCCCGGTGCCGCCGGCGGCGCGGCCGCCGGTGTCCGGGCCGGCGGGCGGCGGAACGGGCGACGGCACCGCCTCGGGAACGACCGGAGCGGCGCGCCCGGGCAGGTGGAACCAGGCGGTGGCCGCGCCCTCCTTGAGCTCCAGCCGGGCCGGGGAGTAGCGCGCGGGCTCGATGAACTTGCCGCCGCCGCTGACCACGTCCTCGTACAGGGACCGGGAGACCACCACCACCAGATCGGCGCCCTCGGCGTCGAGCAGCCGCCGGGCGACGGGGGAGTCGGCCAGCCGGCAGGCGAGATCGACGGCGCGCCCGCTGATGCCCCGGTCGTCGTGCCGGACCGGGCCGACGTGCATGCCGATCCGCAGCCCCAGCGGCACGCGCAGACCGCGGTTCTCGGCCCGCAGCTTCTCGTGCACCTCGACCAGCCACAGGCCGAGCAGCCGCGTCACCGCGACCCGGCCCGCCACCGACAGCAGCACCCCGTCACCGCGGTCCTCCATGTGCACGGCGTCCCGCGCCACCTTGGCGTGTCCGAACGCCGTCTCCAGCACCCGGTAGACACGGGCCCGCATCCGCGGCTTGTCGGCGTCCTCGTACTCCCCGGAACGTCTGGCGTCGACGCTGATCACCGACTCGTAGTGCGCTTCGCCGAGATCCGTCACGTCCTGGTGCACCCGTGCCCCCTGCCGTCCTGTCCGCGTGCCCGCGGGTTCGCCTGTCGCAATGCCGTCCCCCTCAGCGTCGGGCCCGGGACGAGGGCCGTCTGTAGCCGTTTACACACGGTGCGGTGGGGCCCTACTCCTGATGGCCGTCCGCGAGGAGGGCGAGCAGGGCGGGATCGCGTATCTCCACCATCCGGTTGCCGGTGCGCACGATGTCCTGGGCGCGCAGCAGCCGCAGGGCCTTGGCGACGGCTTCCCGGGTGGCTCCGATCGTGGCGGCGAGTTCGTCCTGGGCCAGGTGGACGACGGGACCCGCGGGCGACGGGCCGGCGGGGGAGGGGGCGTAGGGGCCGGCGGGTTCGGTGCGCGACAGTTCGGCGAGCCGGCCGGCCAGCCGCTGCAGCACGGTGAGCGAGGCGAGCGCGGACCGCTCCTGGTCGGCGCTGCGCAGCCGGAAGGTGAGCTGACGGATCACCAGGTTGCTGACACGGGGGTGCAGGGCGAGGAAGCGGCGGAACGCGTCCCCGGATATGACCTGGGCGTCCGTGGGGCCGAGCGCGCGCACGGTGGCGCTACGCGGATGGGGATCCAGCGCGGCCATCTCGCCGAGGAGTTCACCCGGGCCGCGCAGGCCGAGTATGAGCCGGGTGGCACCTCGGTCCGTCACCACGGAAACGGTCACCCAGCCCTGAAGTATGATCATGACGTGACTGGAGCGGTCACCTTCGGTCAGAAGGTGGGCGTCGGCCGGATAGTGCTTCCGGACCCCGAGCGCCATCACGCTCTCCCGCTCCTGGGCTGTCAGGGCGTGTGCGAACGCCAGCTCGTCGCCGAGCAGAGCCATGGTCACGCCCCCCGTCACGATCCGGACGCCTGGTTTTTCGATGGCGTCGATGGTGGCAGAGCGGCATTCCCGTTCGAGTGAATTACGCCACACCGGGGGTACTGGCCGGTATTAGATGAACCGCCAGGTGGATCGCTCCGGTTCCGGCGTCCTCACCGGCCTCATCCGGACATTCCCGCCTCCCCGCCCCCAGCGGTGCCGTCGGGCCGGACCAGGCACAAGACCCCCGCGCGGCAGGGACACGCCGAACCGGCCAGGGGAGGCGGAGTTGGCGAAAACTCGGGTTTTCCCCACCGGATTCGTGAGAAGAGGGTGGCGGCCCTGTGGGGACACAGTGATCTGTTCCGGTCTTTTCCGGTCCTTTCCCGTGCCCTCCGAAGCTCTCTTGTGAACGGAACGGTGACCGGCTCCCGGCGCCGGTCGCCGTCCCGCCGGCCCGGACGCCGGGTCGATCCGGGCGTCGGGCCGGGGCGCCGCCCGGAGTGCCGCCGGGGAGGCGGTGACCCGTGGAGCGCCTGAACCGCTTCGCCCCTCCCCCCTTGGTTCGACGTATGTCAACATAGGCGCATGTCGAACACGAAGGCGCTGCCGGTGCCGGACCCGGCCGACGCGCGGGCCGTGGCGCCGTGCTGCCCCCCGCTCACCGAGCGCCCGTTCACCGCGGAGGAGGCCGAGACGGCCGCGCGGATGTTCAAGGCCCTCGGCGACCCGGTGCGGCTGCGGCTGTTCTCCGCGGTCGCCTCGCACGAGGGCGGCGAGGCGTGCGTGTGCGACATCTCCGACGTCGGCGTCTCCCAGCCCACGGTGAGCCACCACCTGAAGAAGCTCAAGGAGGCCGGTCTGCTCGCCTCCGAGCGGCGCGGCACCTGGGTCTACTACCGCGTCGAGCCGTCCGTACTGGCCGCGATGGGCAAGCTGCTGACCGGCCCGTCGGCCGCGGCCTGACCACGCCGGGAACCGGCCGGCCGCGCCCGCGAAGCCTTCGGAAGCGGGCCCGTGAAGCGGCCCGGACCGCGCAGCGGCCGCACCCGCGACCACGACCGGAGACAGGACCGGAACCCGGAACCCGGAACCCGGAACCCGCCGCCGAAGTCCCCAGGAGAGGCCACCGTGTCCCACCCGTCCCCCGCGCCGGGCCCCGCCGTCGTGCCGATGACCGCCGAGCACGCCGGCCAGGTCCTGGCGATCTACCAGGCGGGCATCGACGAGGGCGACGCCACCTTCGAGACGGCGGCGCCGACCTGGCAGGCCTTCGACGCGGCGAAGCTGCCCGCGCACCGCTTCGTGGCGCTGGACGAGGCCGGCGCGGTCCTCGGCTGGGTCGCCGTCACCAGGGTCTCCGACCGCTGCGCCTACGCCGGCGTCGTCGAGCACTCCGTCTACGTCGCTCCCGCCGCCCGGGGCCGCGGCGTGGCCGGCGCCCTGCTCGGGGCGCTGATCGCCTCCACGGAGGCGGCCGGGATCTGGACGATCCAGTCCGGGATCTTCCCCGAGAACACCGCCAGCCTCGCCCTGCACCGGCGCGCCGGCTTCCGCGTCGTCGGCACCCGCGAGCGCGTCGGCCGCCACCACGGCCGCTGGCGCGACGTCGTCCTGGTCGAACGCCGCAGCCCCGCCGTCGTCTGACGGCCGCTCCGGCAGCCGGGGCGCTCAGGCCGGCCCGCGGGCGAACCGGCGTCGCCAGGCCAGGGAGACGTACACGAGCGCGATCAGGACGGGCACCTCGATCAGCGGCCCGACCACACCCGACAGCGCCTGGCCGGAGGTCACGCCGAAGGTGGCGACGGCGACCGCGATCGCGAGCTCGAAGTTGTTGCCCGCCGCGGTGAAGGCGAGGGTGGCGGTGCGGTCGTAGGCGAGGCCGATCGCCTTGCCGAGCGCGAAGGTGCCGAACCACATCACCGCGAAGTACCCCAGCAGCGGCACCGCGATCCGGGCCACGTCCAGCGGCCGGGAGGTGATCGTCCTCCCCTGCAGGGCGAAGAGGACGACGATCGTGAAGAGCAGGCCGTACAGCGCCCAGGGGCCGATCCTCGGCAGGAGGCGCCGCTCGTAGCCCTCACGGCCCATCCGCCGCTCGCCGACGCGACGGGTGAGGAACCCGGCGAGCAGCGGGACGCCGAGGAAGACGACGACGTTCAGGGCGATCTCCCCCGTCGAGATGTCCAGGTGCTCGCCGTCGCCGAGGCCGAGCAGGCCGGGCAGCAGGTCGAGGTAGACCCAGCCGAGCAGACCGAACGCCAGGACCTGGAAGACCGAGTTCAGCGCGACGAGCACGGCCGCGGCCTCGCGGTCGCCGCAGGCGAGGTCGTTCCAGATGACGACCATGGCGATGCAGCGGGCGAGGCCGACGACGACCAGGCCGGTGCGGTACTCGGGAAGGTCCGGCAGGAAGATCCAGGCCAGCGCGAACATCACCGCGGGCCCGACGATCCAGTTGACGATCAGCGACGAGACCATGAGCTTGCGGTCGCCGGTGACGGCGTCGAGTCCGTCGTAGCGGACCTTGGCCAGGACCGGGTACATCATGACCAGCAGGCCGAGGGCGATGGGCAGGGAGATCCCGCCGACCTCGACCTCGGCCAGGGCGTCGTCCAGACCGGGGACCGCGCGCCCGAGCCCGAGGCCCACGGCCATGGCGATCAGGATCCAGACGGCGAGGAACCGGTCGAGCGTCGACAGCCTCGCGGCGACCGAGGAGTCCTCGCCGGCCGCGGGTGCTTCGGTGCGGGTCACGGGCAGGCCCTCCGGTGGCCGGCGGTGTCGCGGGCGGACTCGGCCAGTGCGGCGAACCGGCCGGCCAGCCGCTCGATGACGTCGGGGCGCAGCCGGTAGTACGTGTACCGGCCGCACGGCTCGGTCTCCACGACCCCGGCCTCGCGCAGCACTCGCAGGTGGTTGGAGAGGTTGGTCTGCCGGGCCCCGGTCTCCTCCACCAGATGGGTGGTGCACAGCGTCTCGCGGGCGAGCAGGGTCACGATGCGGAGCCTGAGCGGGTCGGCCAGCACCCGGATCAGATCAGTGTCGGCTGATGTCAGCATGGGCTGATACTGTCACGGCGCCCGGAACCGGTACCGGCCCGGACCGATCCCGCCGTCACGAGGGCCCCCGGCGCCGCCCGCACCCCTTTCGCCCTCGCTCGCCCCGCCCGCCCACGTGCGAAGGAAGCCCGAACCCGATGTCCTCCACCACCCCGCTCGCCTCGGTCCTCTTCGTCTGCGTCCACAACGCGGGCCGTTCCCAGATGGCCGCCGGCTTCCTGCGCCACCTCGCGGGCGACCGCGTCGAGGTCCGCTCCGCCGGCTCCCTCCCCGCCGACCGGGTCAACCCGGCCGCGGTCCAGGCCATGAAGGAGGCCGGCGTCGACATCTCCGGCGCCGAGCCGAAGATCCTGACCACCGAGGCCGTCCAGGCGTCGGACTACGTCATCACCATGGGCTGCGGCGACGCCTGCCCGGTCTTCCCCGGCAGGACGTACCTCGACTGGACCCTGGAGGACCCGGCCGGCAAGGGCGTCGAGGCCGTCCGCCCGATCCGGGACCAGATCCGCGAGCGCGTCGAGGCCCTCGTCGCGGAGATCGACGCCCGGCGGCGCGGGTGACGCCGCTCACCGCGGCGCGGCCCGCGCGCGGAGGCGCCCGGACCGGCGGGAGCGGGCCGGTCCCCCGGCCGGGTACGGACACGGGGAGCGGGCGCGCCGCCTTCGCGCGGATGTGACACGGACCACGGGAACGGCCGGTCCCGCCGGGCCGCGCGGCGGCCGAGTGCGACGCCAGAGGGGCGGACCGCTGATGCGGTCCGGCCCTCTGGGCTGGCGGAGGATACGAGATTCGAACTCGTGAGGGGTTGCCCCCAACACGCTTTCCAAGCGTGCGCCCTAGGCCTCTAGGCGAATCCTCCGCCGGAAACATTACATGACCGAGAGGAGTGCTCGCGAACTCGTTCCCGGCCGGTCGGATCGGGTAGGCTTGGCGAAGCCCCTCACGCGGCGCTATCTGACTGAACTCCCCCAGGGCCGGAAGGCAGCAAGGGTAGGTTGGCTCTGGCGGGTGCGTGGGGGGCGCTCGCGTTTCCGGGAGGGGCGCCGCCGGGGGATCCGGGCGGGCTCGCGGGCGAGGTCCTTTGTCGGTGGGCGCCTATAACCTCGTAGGCGTGTCGTCTCTCGCGCTGTACCGCCGCTATCGCCCGGAGTCGTTCGCCGAGGTCATCGGGCAGGAGCATGTCACCGACCCGCTGCAGCAGGCGCTGCGGAACAACCGGGTCAATCACGCGTACCTGTTCAGCGGTCCGCGCGGATGCGGCAAGACGACCAGCGCGCGGATCCTGGCCCGCTGCCTGAACTGCGAGAAGGGACCGACGCCGACGCCGTGCGGCGAGTGCCAGTCCTGCCGCGACCTGGCCAGGAACGGACCCGGCTCGATCGACGTCATCGAGATCGACGCCGCTTCGCACGGTGGTGTGGACGACGCCCGTGACCTGCGGGAGAAGGCGTTCTTCGGGCCCGCCCACAGCCGGTACAAGATCTACATCATCGACGAGGCCCACATGGTCACGTCGGCCGGCTTCAACGCGCTGCTGAAGGTCGTCGAGGAGCCGCCCGAGCACCTCAAGTTCATCTTCGCCACGACCGAGCCCGAGAAGGTCATCGGGACGATCCGGTCCAGGACCCACCACTATCCGTTCCGGCTCGTCCCGCCCGGAACCCTCCGGGAGTACCTCGCCGAGGTGTGCCGCAAGGAGGACATCCCCGTCGAGGACGGGGTGCTGCCGCTCGTCGTGCGGGCCGGCGGCGGGTCCGTGCGCGACTCCATGTCCGTCATGGACCAGTTGCTGGCGGGCGCCGGCGCCGAGGGCGTGACGTACGCCATGGCGACCGCCCTGCTCGGATACACGGACGGATCGCTGCTCGACTCCGTCGTCGAGGCCTTCGCCTCCGGTGACGGCGCCGCGGCCTTCGAGGTCGTGGACCGCGTCATCGAAGGCGGCAACGACCCGCGCCGCTTCGTCGCCGACCTGCTGGAGCGGCTGCGTGACCTGGTCATCCTGGCCGCCGTGCCGGACGCCGCGGAGAAGGGGCTCATCGACGCGCCGGCGGACGTCGTGGAGCGGATGCAGGCGCAGGCGCGTTCCTTCGGCGCCGCCGAGCTCAGCCGCGCCGCCGACCTGGTCAACGAAGGGCTGACCGAGATGCGGGGCGCCACCTCGCCCCGCCTCCAGCTCGAACTGATCTGCGCGCGCGTCCTGCTGCCCGCCGCCTACGGCGACGAGCGGTCCGTCATGGCCCGCCTGGACCGCATCGAGCGGGGCGTGAGCTTCTCCGCGGGAGCGGGCACGCCCGCGATGGGATACGCGCCCGGGCCCGAGGCCCACGGGGGAGCCGCGGCGATGCCGGTTCCGCCGGGCGGCGGGCCCGCCGCGGCACGAGCGGCGGTGCGGGGCGCCGGCGCGCCCGGAACCGGCGGTGCGGCGCCCGGAAGCGGCGGCCCGGCCGGGGGGAACGCGCC
>NZ_BAAATK010000045.1:37073-59365 GCF_039533365.1 Streptomyces glaucus | reverse complement strand
CGGTGTCTCCGACTCTATCAGATCCTTTTCCGATCCGATTTCCTCGGCGCCTTCCCGGTTCCCGCTTCCGCGTTTCCCTTTCCGGCGGCTCCGACTTTATCAGATCCTTCCGGGCCTGATCCCCAGTCAGCGGGGTTCGTCCTCGCGGCCGTTGGGCCGTTCCGACGTCTCCAACCTTAGCGCGTCCCCTCGGCGATTCCAAAATCGGAGCCGGCCTCGAAGACCGAGTCCCGACGGAATAATGAATTCGGGCATGCCGAAATCGACCCCGTCAGGAGATCTTGCTGGTGGTTGTTGCCGCTCGTGCGGCGGAAGGCGCTGTCGCAGAACCGTTACGGCTCCGCGGCAACCCGAAGAACTTTACGGATCCCGCAGGGGACTGTCAAGCGATCCCTGTCAAGATCTTTTGCGGTCCGCGCGGGCCCGCCCCGACGGCCTCAGTCGAGGTCGCTGAGCCGGCCCCCGGCGTCCGGCTGGGCGTGTTCCACCCGGCGCAGGAGGCGGGTGAGGACCTCGCCGAGGGCCGTCCGCTCCTCGGGGGACAGGTCCTGGAGGAGGTCCTCCTCGAAGACCGAGGCGAGGCGCATGGCGGCCAGCCACTTCTCGCGGCCCTCGGCGGTGAGCTCGACGATGACGCGTACGCGGTTGGACTCGTCGCGTTCCCGGGTCACCAGTCCCTCGGCGACCATGCGGTCGATCCGGTGGGTCATCGCGGCCGGGGTGAGACCCAGGCGCTTGGCGAGGTCGCCGGGGCCCATGCGGTAGGGGGCGCCGGAGAGGACGAGGGCCTTGAGCACCTCCCACTCGGCGTTGCTGATGCCGAGGGCGGCGGTCTGGCGGCCGTAGGCGACGTTCATACGGCGGTTCAGGCGGGACAGCGCCGACACGATCTTCTCGACCTGGGGATCCAGGTCCTGGAACTCGCGCTGGTAGGCGGCGATCTGTTCTTCGAGGGTCGGCTCGCTGAGGCCGGGGGTGTCGCCCATGCGGCGAAGTATCGCACGGGGCGGCTTTGCCTTGAAGTCCTTCACCATGTACTCTTTAGCTTCGAATTTTAGTTTCGAAGTCTTCACTCCTAACTTCGATCCAGGCCGACGCGGAGAACAGAGAGAGGTGAACGTGACCAGGGCGATGGGCGCAGCGATGCGCCGGATCCACGTGGGCAACGCGCTCAGCGCGTTCGGGCTCGGCTTCACCGTCCCCTACCTGTACGTCTATGTGGCGCAGGTGCGGGGGCTGGGTGCCGTGACGGCGGGTCTCGTACTCGCCGTCTTCGCCGTGGCCGCGCTGGTGGTGCTGCCGTTCGCCGGGCGGGCCATCGTCCGGCGGGGGCCGCTGCCGGTGTTGCTCGCCGCTCTGGTCACGGCCGCGCTGGGGGCGCTGAGCCTGGGGGTCGCGAGCGGGACGGCGGCCGTACTGCTGTCGGCGTCGGCGCTCGGGGCCGGGCAGGCCGTGATGCAGCCGGCGCTCGCCACGATGATCGTCGACTGCTCGTCGGCGGAGACGCGGTCGCGGGCGTTCGCCATGCAGTTCTTCCTGCAGAACCTCGGGCTCGGTGTCGGCGGGCTCATCGGGGGGCATCTGGTCGACACGTCGGACGCCGCGTCGTTCACGCTGCTGTTCGCGATCGAGGCGGCGATGTTCCTGCTGCTGGTCGTGGTGATGGCGACGGTGCGGATGCCGCGCGCGCCGCGGCTGGAGCAGACGCCGGGGCGGTCGGACCGGGGCAGCTGGAAGCAGCTGCTGGGCAACCGGGCCATGGTGCAGCTGTGCGTGCTGGGGTTCGTGCTGTTCTTCGCCTGCTACGGGCAGTTCGAGTCCGGACTGAGCGCGTACGGGGTCGAGGCCGCCGGGATCTCGACGTCCGCGCTGGGGACGGCGCTGGCGGCGAACACGATGATGATCGTGGTCGCGCAGTTCGCGGTGCTGAGGTTCGTGGAGCGGCGGCGGCGGTCGCGGGTGATCGCGGCCGTGGGGCTGGTGTGGGCCGTGGCGTGGGCCGTGGCCGGGTACGCCGGGCTGGGGCACGGGAGCCAGGCCATGGCGACGGCCGCGTTCGTGTCGACGTACGCGCTGTTCGGGCTCGGGGAGGCGATGCTGTCGCCCACGGTCGCGCCGCTGGTGGCCGATCTGGCGCCGGAGGGCATGGCCGGGCAGTACAACTCGGCCTTCGCCCTGGTGAAGCAGTTGGCGCTGGCCGTCGGGCCGGCGGTGGGCGGGCCGCTGGGGGCCTCGCTGCACGCGCCGTACATCGTGGCGTTCCTGTTGTTCTCGCTGGGGGTCACGGTGCTGGCGCTGCGGCTCGGGCGGCAGCTCACGGAGGTGCAGGACCGGCCGTGGCTGGCGCGCAGCCGGGTGGTGGCGCAGGGGGGCGCCTCGTCGACGGGGCAGGCGCGGGCGCACGCCTGACGCGCACGCCCGGGGGTTCGCCCTGCCGGCGGGTCATCTCGCCGCCGGCAGGGCGAACTCGCACCACACCGCCTTGCCGCCGCCCGGGGTGCGTCTGCAGCCCCAGTTCGAGGCGATGGTGGCGACGATGGCGATGCCCCGGCCCGACTCGTCCGCCGGCTCCGCGCGGCGGCGGCGCGGGAGGTGGTCGTCGCCGTCCGTCACCTCGACGATCAGGCGGCGGTCGGTGCGGCGCAGACGCAGCCGCATGGGGGGCGTGCCGTGCTGGAGGGAGTTGGCGACCAGCTCGCTGACGGCGAGGACGCCCAGGTCGTGCAGTTCGGCGGGGAAACGCCAGCTGGTCAGGACGCCCGAGGCGAAGGCACGCGCGCGGGGGGCCGCCTCCATCCCGCCGAGCAGCTCCAGGGCGGCGTTGCGGAAGAGATCGCTCTCCGGGCCGGTGCGGGCCGGGTGCTGGAGGACCAGGACCGCCACGTCGTCGTCGTGGCCCGCCGTCACGCCCGCCGAGCGGACCAGGCGGTCGCAGACGACCTGGGGGGTGCCGGTGGCGCCGGCCAGGGCGCGTTCCAGGGCCGCGATGCCCTCGTCCAGGTCCTCGCCCCGGCGCTCCACCAGGCCGTCCGTGTAGAGGACGGCGGTGGAGCCGGGGCTCAGGGGCACCGAACCCGAGGTGTGCATCCAGCCGCCGGTGCCCAGCGGCGGGCCGGTCGGCCCGTCGGCGCGCAGGACCTCGCCGTTCCCGTCGCGGACCAGGACGGGCAGGTGGCCGGCGGAGGCGTACACCAGCTGGCCCTCGTTCGGGTCGTGGACGGCGTACACGCAGGTGGCGATCTGGTGGGGGTCGATCTCGGCGGCCAGGCCGTCGAGGAGCTGGAGCACCTCGTGCGGGGGCAGGTCGAGGCGGGCGTAGGCCCGGACCGCCGTGCGGAGCTGGCCCATGACGGCCGCGGCGCGCACGCCCCGGCCCATGACGTCGCCGATGACCAGGGCGGTGCGGCCGCCGCCGAGGGTGATCACGTCGTACCAGTCGCCGCCGACCGCGGTCTCGGTGCCGCCGGGCCGGTAGGTGGCGGCGATCCGCAGGTCGTCGGGTTGTTCGAGCTCCTGGGGGAGGAGGGAGCGCTGGAGGGTGACGGCGGTCTCGCGCTGGCTGCGTTCGCTGGCGCGCAGGCGTGCGGCGGCCTCGGCGTGGTCGGTGACGTCCGTCGCGAAGACGAGGACGCCGGGGCCGCTGTCCCCGCCCTGGGTGACCGGGGTGCAGGTGAAGGTGTAGGAGCGGCCGTCGGGGGTTTTGCGGGACTTGACCGTGCGGGGCCTGCCGCTGCGCAGGACCTGGTCCAGGAGCGGGAACAGGCCGAGTTGGCCGAGTTCCGGGAGGGCTTCGCGGGCGCGTTCGCCGAGCGGGCGTGCGCCGAAGGCCGTCGTGTAGGCGTCGTTGACGTAGGCGATGCGGTGGTCGGGGCCGTGGACGAGGGCGACGAGGGCCGGGACGCGGTCCAGGACGTCTCTGGCCGGCAGCTCGTCGACGGCGGACACCGGGGGCGGTTCGTCGGCCGGTCGCTCGGCGCGGGCCGCGGGCACGGATCCTTCTCCCCGCCGGTCCGGCGCCACCGTCGTGTCGGTCCGTGCCGCGGCGCGGCGCTGTGTTCCGGGGAGTCGGTGGCTCCAGCGCGTGAAGTTCACGGATCCTTGCCTCGTGTAGTCGTCGGCGGCCGGTGCGGGACCGGCCGGAGCCGCGCGGGGGCGAGCGGTGGCCCGCCCCTGGTGGTGGACCAGTCTGGCAGTGCGCCGACCGGGTCGGCATCCGTCAGACGCCGGGCCGGCCGGTGGAGTTCCTGGGTCCGGTCAGGACGACCCCTTCGGGTCCCCGGGAGGCTCCGGAGAAGGCTTTCCCCCGGCCGCGAGTTCGAACTCCGCCCGGGGGTGTTCGAGTGACCCCAGGGAGACGATCTCCCGTTTGAAGAGCCCGGAGAGGGTCCATTCGGCGAGTACGCGTGCCTTGCGGTTGACGGTGGGGATCCGGCTGAGGTGGTAGGCGCGGTGCATGAACCAGGCGGGGTAGCCCTTGAGCCGGTGTCCGTAGACCTGGGCGACGCCCTTGTGGAGGCCGAGGGAGGCGACGGAGCCGGCGTACCGGTGCGCGTACGTCCGGAGCGGTTCGCCGCGCAGGGCGTGCACGATGTTGTCGCCGAGGGCCCGGGCCTGGCGCAGGGCGTGCTGGGCGTTGGGGGCGCACTCCGTACCGGGTTCCGCGGCGGTGACGTCGGGGACGGCGGCGGCGTCGCCCGCGGCCCACGCGTGCGGGACGCCGTCGATCGTCAGCTGGGGGGTGCACTTCAGCCGTCCGCGCGCGGTGCGGGGCAGGTCGGTGGCGGCGACGAGCGGATGGGGCCGGACGCCGGCCGTCCACACGACCGTACGGGTGGGGAAGCGGGCGCCGTCGCTGAGGTGCGCCACCCGGCCGGCGCAGGACTCCAGGCGGGTCCCGAGGCGTACGTCGATGTTGCGGCGGCGCAGTTCGGTGACCGTGTAGCGGCCCAGTTCCTCGCCGACCTCGGGCAGGATGCGGTCCGTGGCCTCGACGAGGATCCACTTCATGTCGTCGGGCCGGACGTTGTGGTAGTAGCGCGTGGCGTAGCGGGCCATGTCCTCCAGCTCGCCGAGGGCCTCCACGCCGGCGTAGCCGCCGCCGACGAAGACGAAGGTGAGGGCCGCGTCGCGCAGGGCGGGGTCGCGGGTGGAGGAGGCGATGTCCATCTGCTCGATGACGTGGTTGCGCAGGCCGATGGCCTCCTCGACGGTCCTGAAGCCGATGCCGTGGTCGGCGAGACCGGGGACGGGCAGGGTGCGCGAGACGGATCCGGGGGCGAGGACGAGTTCGTCGTACGGCAGCCGCCGCGCGCCCGTGCCCTCCTCCTCGGTGGCGAGGGTGGTGACGGTGACGGTGCGCCGCGCGTGGTCGACGGTCTCGGCCTCACCGATGATCACGTGGCACCGGTCGAGGACCCGGCGCAGCGGCACGACGACGTGGCGGGGGGAGAGGGAGCCGGCGGCGGCCTCGGGGAGGAACGGCTGGTACGTCATGTACGGGTCGGGCGTGACGACCGTGATCTCGGCCTCGCCCCGGTTCAGTTCCCGTTTCAGCTTCCGTTGCAGACGCAGTGCCGTGTACATCCCGACGTAGCCGCCGCCGACAACGAGAATGCGCGCACGTTCCTTCACCATCCCATGACGCACCCGGCGCTTGCGTTTGTCCACAGGCCCGGCGATTCGTATGACCGGAGACCGGGGGTGCGCGGGGTTGGCCGAATTACCGAACTGGGGAGCATGAGCGCAGGTCAGCACGTGTGCTCTGGGAAGCGGTGGCGGGCACATTCGGGACGTATGCGACCCGTACTCCGATCGAGGGGCGCTCCGTACGGAACCTGCCCCTTCTGAATTGACTCGGCCTCAACTATGTTCGTGTTCCTACGGGGTGTAGGGGGATGCGCTCTTCGGGTCCGCGACGGGCGGGGCCGGCAGCCGGGTCCGTTCCGCTCGCCCCGATCTCGATGGCGGGGAGAGTCTCCGGGGGGAGACGTCATTACCGGGGGAATGCATATGCATGTTCAGGGCTCTCATTGGTCGTCCGCGTCCGCCGTCGCAGCGGGCGGCGCGACGATGAGCGCGGCGGCGGGCGGCGGGCGCGGGGACGGAGCGCGGACGACGCCGCTGAGGGTGGACGCACAGCGCAATCTGGAGCACGTGCTGCGTGCGGCGCGCGAGGTCTTCGGCGAGCTCGGGTACGGGGCGCCGATGGAGGACGTCGCGCGGCGCGCGCGGGTCGGCGTCGGCACGGTGTACCGGCGCTTCCCGAGCAAGGACGTCCTGGTGCGGCGGATAGCCGAGGAGGAGACCTCCCGGCTGACCGACCAGGCACGGGCCGCGCTCGGCCAGGAGGACGAGCCGTGGTCGGCGCTCTCGCGCTTCCTGCGCACGTCGGTGGCCTCCGGCGCCGGGCGGCTGCTGCCGCCGCAGGTGCTGCGTGTGGGGGTGGCCGAGGAAGCCGCCGGGTCCGGGGAGGGGCGGGTGCCGCACCAGCGGACGCAGTCCGGCCCCGGTGAACTGCGGCTGGTGTCCGAGGAGACCTCGCCCGGCGCGGCGGAGGACGGCACCGGAGCGGCGGCGCTCCTGGAGGTCGTGGGCCAGCTCGTGGAGCGGGCGCGCGCGGCCGGCGAGCTGCGGCCGGACGTGTCGGTGTCGGACGTGCTGCTGGTGATCGCCACGGCGGCGCCCTCGCTGCCGGACGCGGCCCAGCAGGCGGCCGCGTCGGCGCGGCTGCTGGACATCCTGCTGGAGGGGCTGCGGTCGCGGCCGGTGTGAGGAGGCGGGCTGCGGGGCTCGGGCCGGTCCGTACGCCGGGCCGGTCCGTACGCCGGGCCGGATCGCGTCCCGGGCCGGATCGCCGTGGGGCGTGGGCACTGTGCCGTCCGTGGGCCGGGGGCGCTGTTCCACTGTCCGCGGGCCCGGGTCGACCGTCCGCGGGCCGCACCGCCCGGTTCGTCCGGGACCTCCCGGGCGGTGCGGCCCGCGCCCCTGGTGTGTTCCGGTGTGAACCGCTCGGCGTCGGGGGCCGCCCGGGCGGCGGTCTCCGTGGTCCGGCGCCGGCGCGCCCCGGCGCGGGACGCGGGCGGTCACCGCGGTCCGGGTCCGGGCCGCGGTCGGCCGCGGCGCCCCACCGTCCCGCGCGCCGGAGCTCCCGTCACCTGCGGGCCGCCCCCAACGCCCCGCGCTGAGGCGCGATCCCCGCCGGCACCGCCCGCTGCCGCGCCGGCGTCCCCGTCCAGCACGTGCCGCGCCGCGCCAGCAGCCGCCGCAGCCACAGTTCCAGGGAGACCAGGTCCGCCAGCCCGTCCACCGGCAGCGGCTCCCCCGCCGCCGCGTCCCGCAGCGCCTTGCGCACCACCCGCGCCTCGACCAGTCCCGCCTCCGCCAGCAGCGGCGTGTCGAACAGCATCAGCAGCGTGTCGGCCGCCACCCGCAGCCCCGCACGCGACGCGGCGGCCGCCGCCCCCTGCGTCGGCGCCCCCCATCCGGGCGGCAGGTCGCTGACCCCCGCCCCCTCCAGCACCGCCCGCAGGATCGCCGCCCGCGCCCCCGGCCGCACCCGCAGCGCCTCGGGCAGCGCCCGGCAGGCGCGTACCACCTGGTTGTCGAGGAACGGCGCGTGCAGGCGCTGGAAGCGGATCTCGGCGGCCTGCTCCAGCACCCGTACGTCCGCCGCGTACCGGGCCAGTGCCGCACGCGCGCGGAAGTCCCCCGGCCGCTGCCCGGGCCCGACCCCGGACCGGTGCGTCGACGCCTGCAGGCGAACCGATACTTCAGCCAGCGCCTCCCCCGTCAGCCACCGCGCCGCCGGTCCGGGCCCGCCCCAGGTCAGCGCGGCGAGCGAGGCCTCCACCGCCCCGCCGGGCTCGTCGAAGCGCCGGTGCAGCAGCCGCTCGGCCAGCGACTCCAGCCCCGTCCGGTAGGGCGTACGCGCGAGCCGCCGGGCCGCGGCGTACACCCGCGCGGAGACCATGACGGAGCCGTCCGCCTTGGCGAGGGCGGCGACGGGCCGTACCAGGTGGCGCCGTTTGCGGTCCATCAGCAGGTCGGCGAGCCGGGCGGGATGCGCGTCCAGGACCTGCCGCGCGCCGTACCCGGTGAAGTGGTCCGCGCTGCCGGCGGCCAGCCGCGCCCGGTGCCGCGCCGCCGTCACCAGGCTCGGCCCCGGTTCGTCCGTCAGCGGTCCGTCCAGGTCGGCGTACGGCAGGGTCTCCTCCCCGCCGGCGACCACCACGTGGTGCAGCCGGGGGTCGGCCGCGAGGACCCCGGCCCGCTCCAGTTCGGCCTCCCGCCCGTTCGCGGTCAGGTCGTTGAAGGTCACGGCCAGTAGCCGTTCCCCCGCGCCCGTGCCGTGGCCCAGCACGGTGCCCGGCATCCCCGGCAGCCCCGCCGCCAGCAGGGCCAGCGTCCCGGAGGCCGGCCCGCCGGACAGGTCGGCGCCGATCCCCGGAACCGGCGTCCCGCGCGCGGCGCGCCGCTCGGCGGGCCCCATGCCGGGCACGGGTCCGGGGTCGATGCCGGCGCCGGGGACGTGCCGGGGCGCCGCCAGGCGGGTGCGTACGGCCTCGACGAGCGCGTCCCGCACGGCGTCGACCGCGCGGTCCGGATCGGCGGGCGGCGCCGCCACCGCGAGGGAGGCGACCGGCTCGTACCCCGCGACCTCCCGCGCCCCGGCGCGCAGGATCAGCGCGTGCCCCGGCGGAATCCTCCGCACGCCGTCGTACGGGGTGGAGTCGTGCAGCGCGGCCGGCACGTCGGGCGCGGCCAGCAGCGCGGCGAGGTGTCCGAAGTCGAGGTTGGCCTCGACGAGGTCGGCGAGCGGGAGGGCGGCCGTCGCATAGGCCGTACCGCCCGCCCAGGGGGTGTAGAACACCGGCCGGGCGCCGGCGAGATCGCCGCAGACGGTGAGCCGGCGCCCCACCTGGACGACGGCGGTGTAGCTGCCGGGCCACGCCGTCAGGTGCCGGAGCGCCCCTCCGCGCGCGGTGAACAGTCCGAGCCGCAGCTCCTCGTCGGAGGCGCCGCACGTGCCGAGGACCGCGATCCGGGACCGGTCGTCGGCGTGGACGACGCGCACCTCGTCGGGGCGCCAGTCGCCGACCGCCCACAGGGGATCGGGGCCGCCCCACAGGAGCTGGGAGCCGACGGGGTGCACGGCCTCGCCGTCGTGGCCGGTGGCTCCCGCCGGTCCGGGTCCGACGGCACCCGCGGCGGCGCTGCTCCATCCCACCAACCACCGCATCGACGCCTCCACGGGCTGTGGACCACCAGTGCACCGCACGAACTGGCTCCCCATGCTGCCATGAAGGACGGACCCCGGAGGGGCGACGCAGCCGCGTGTGCTCCCGTGGGTGCGCCCCCGCGGACACCTCGCCGGCCGCCCGGACGCCCGGGCGGCGCGGGGACACCGCGACGCGAATGCGCCCCTCAATGCGCCCCGAAGACACCCGGCGCGCCCTCAAGTGCCGTGGTGAGAACAGTGATTGACCAGAAAAAGCGGGATCGATTTTCAGCCGAATTGGCGATGGGGACGCACGCTTGAACACGCTCCGTACACGCTCTGCGCACCGCCCGGGAGCGCGCGGTCCGGGAGGCGGAGCACGCCTCCCGGACCGTTCCGCCGCCCGCGGGGATGGAGGCGGCGGTGTCCCCCAGCCCACTGGATCCAGTGCAGCGGGCCGACCCACGCACGAGCCATGGAACCGCTCCCGAGGTGGCCGGAGAAGAGCGCACGGACGGGCGCACGGCCACACACCGGGAGCACGTCGCAACTGACCGTACATGCCGCGCACTTGAGCACGGACCACATTCCCGCCAACCGGAACAATGCCCCTTAACGCTTGGGATGCGGCGAACTACGCTGGGTTTACGAATGCCGCGTGGTTATGCCAGCGCGGCAGCCGTCTGTGTCGAGGGGTGGCGCATGTCCAGGGAGCAACGCGGGCCGAACGAAAAACTCGGCGCCGTTCTCGCCCTCGCGGGAATCTCCAACGCAGGACTCGCACGACGCGTCAACGACCTTGGCGCGCAGCGCGGGTTGACGCTTCGCTACGACAAGACGTCGGTGGCGCGCTGGGTGTCGAAGGGGATGGTGCCGCAGGGTGCGGCGCCGCACCTGATCGCCGCCGCCATCGGCCAGAAGCTCGGCCGCCCGGTGCCGCTGCACGAGATCGGCCTGGCGGACGCGGATCCCGCGCCCGAAGTGGGTCTCGCCTTCCCCAGGGACGTCGGACAGGCCGTGAAGTCCGCGACGGAGCTCTACCGCCTCGACCTCGCCGGGCGCCGGGCCGGCTCCGGCGGCATCTGGCAGTCGCTGGCCGGCTCCTTCGCGGTGAGCGCATACGCGACGCCCGCCTCGCGCTGGCTGATAACCCCGGCCGACAGCTCGGTGGCGCGCGAGGCGAACCCGGCGGAAGGTTCCGGCGCACCGATCAAAGTCGGCCACAGCGATGTGCAGAAGCTGCGGGAGGCCGCCGAGGACGCCAGGCGCTGGGACTCCAAGTACGGAGGCGGCGACTGGCGTTCGTCCATGGTCCCGGAGTGCCTGCGGGTGGAGGCGGCTCCCCTGCTGCTCGGTTCGTACTCCGACGAGGTCGGCCGCGCCCTGTTCGGCGCCGCGGCCGAACTGACCCGCCTGGCGGGCTGGATGGCCTTCGACACCGGCCAGCAGGAGGCGGCCCAGCGCTACTACATCCAGGCCCTGCGCCTGGCCCGGGCCGCCGCGGACGTCCCCCTGGGGGGCTATGTGCTGGCCTCCATGTCCCTGCAGGCCACCTACCGCGGCTTCGGCGACGAGGGCGTGGACCTCGCCCAGGCCGCCCTGGAACGCAACCGGGGCCTGGCCACGGCCCGCACCATGAGCTTCTTCCGCCTGGTCGAGGCCAGGGCGCACGCGCGCGCGGGGGACGCGCAGGCGGCCGGCGCGGCCCTGAGGGCGGCCGAGAGCTGGCTGGAGCGCGCCCGCCCCGGCGACAACGACCCGAGCTGGCTCGGCTTCTACTCGTACGACCGTTTCGCCGCGGACGCCGCCGAGTGCTACCGCGACCTGAAGGCGCCGCGCCAGGTCCGCCGCTTCACCGAGCAGGCCCTGTCCCGGCCGACGGAGGAGTTCGTCCGCTCGCACGGCCTGCGCCTGGTCGTCTCCGCGGTCGCCGAGCTGGAGTCGGGCAACCTGGACGCGGCCTGCGAGCAGGGCGTGCGGGCGGTGGAGGTGGCCGGGCGGATCTCCTCGGCCCGCACCACGGAGTACGTGAAGGACCTCCTGCACCGCCTGGAGCCGTACGGCGACGAGCCGCGCGTGGTCGAGCTCCGCGAGCGGGCGCGCCCGCTGCTCATGGCGCCGGCCTGAGGGCGCCGCCCACCGGCCGCCCTCCGGGTTTGAGCGCGTTGTCGGTGGCGCAGTGCACTATCGAAGCCGGGAGGTGGAGCAGGTGCGGCCCATGAGCGCATACGACTGTGACGTGCTGGTGGTCGGCGGCGGGATCGTCGGCCTGTCGACGGCGTACGCGCTCACCCGTGCCGCGCCGGGCACCCGCGTGACGGTGCTGGAGAAGGAGCCGGGCCCGGCCCGCCACCAGACGGGCCGCAACAGCGGCGTGGTCCACAGCGGCATCTACTACCGCCCCGGCTCCCTCAAGGCCCGCTACGCCGTCCGCGGCGCCGACGAGATGATCAAGTTCTGCGCCGAGTACGGCATCGCGCACGCCGTCACCGGCAAGCTGATCGTCGCCACCGCCCGCGCGGAGCTCCCCCGGCTGCACGCGCTGGTGCAGCGCGGCCGGCACAACGGCATCCCGGTGCGCGAGCTGGGCGCCGCCCAGATCGCGGAGTACGAGCCGGAGGTGCGCGGCCTCGCCGCGATACACGTCGGCACGACCGGGATCTGCGACTACACGGCCGTCGCGCACCGGCTGGCCGAGGCGTCCGGGGCGGAGATCCGCTACGGCGCGGAAGCGGTCCGCGTCGACCGCCGCCCGGCCCTGGGCGTCGCGGTCCGCACCGCCTCCGGGGACGTCGTGCGCGGCCGGGTCCTGGTGAACTGCGCCGGGCTGCACTGCGACGGGATCGCCCGGATGACCGGCGACGAACCGAACATGCGGATCGTGCCGTTCCGCGGGGAGTACTACGAGCTGGCCCGGCCGGAGCTGGTGCGGGGACTGGTGTATCCGGTGCCGGATCCGGCGTTCCCGTTCCTCGGGGTGCATCTGACCCGCGGCGTCGACGGCGGTGTGCACGTCGGCCCCAACGCCGTGCCGGCCCTGGCCCGCGAGGGCTACCACCGGGGCGTCCTGCGCCCGCGCGAGCTGGCGGCGACCCTGGCCTGGCCCGGTTCCTGGCGCATGGCCCGGCGGCACTGGCGGTACGGGGCGGGTGAGCTGCGCCGCTCGATGTCGAAGGAGGCGTTCACGGCGGCGGTACGCAGACTGCTGCCGGCCGTGACGCCGGCGGACCTGCTGCCCGCGGCGGCCGGGGTGCGGGCGCAGGCCGTCCTGCGCGACGGCACGCTGGTGGACGACTTCCTCATCCAGGAGGGCGCCCGAGCGGTACACGTCCTGAACGCCCCGTCCCCCGCGGCCACCGCGTCCCTCCCCATCGGCCGCGAGGTGGCGTCCCGGGCACTGGCCGCCCTCGCCCGGGCCTGACCCGCCGGATTACCGGGAACGACGGGCGGGCCGCCGGATCGGCGGGCGAACCCCGCACCCCCGCGGTCGCACCCGTCCCCCGTAAAATCGACCCCATTGTGTCTGATTCCCGCAACGCCCCCGAAGCCCCCCGGCCCACCGCTCCGGCCCCCGCCCCCGGCGCCTCCGCGCGCCGTACCCGGGCCAAGGGCGAGCCGCGTTTCCCGGACGGGCCCAGGCCCGACCCCGCCGGGTCCCACTTCGAGCGGCGGATCCGCAGTTTCCAGCCGCGGCGGAGCCGGGTGACCGCCGGGCAGGCGGACGCGTTGCAGCGGCTGTGGCCCAAGTGGGGCCTGGACATCGACGGGCAGCGCGTCATCGACCTGGCCGAGCTGTTCGGGAACGACAACCCGGTCGTGCTGGAGATCGGTTTCGGCATGGGCGAGGCGACCGTCCGGATGGCCGCCGCCGACCCGGACACCAACATCCTCGCCGTGGACGTCCACACCCCCGGCCAGGGCAACCTGCTGAACCTCGCCGACCACCGCGGCCTGTCCAACGTCCGCGTCGGCAACGGCGACGCCATCATCCTGCTGCGCGAGATGCTCGCCCCCGACTCCCTCGACGGCGTGCGCGTCTACTTCCCCGACCCCTGGCCCAAGAAGCGGCACCACAAGCGCCGCCTGATCCAGCCGGAGTTCCTCACGCTCGCCGCGTCCCGGATGCGGCCCGGCGCGGTCCTGCACTGCGCGACCGACTGGGAACCGTACGCCGAGCACATGCTCGACGTCCTCACCGCGCACCCGGACTTCGAGAACACCCAGCCCGGCGGCGGTTTCGCGCCACGTCCCGCCTTCCGGCCGCTGACCCGTTTCGAGAGCCAGGGCCTGGACAAGGGGCACGTCGTGAACGACCTGCTCTTCCGCCGCGTACCGCACCGCGTGCACCCGTGAGCACGCCGCAGCCCCGCAGGCACCGCGCACGCCCGTAAGCACCCCGTACGCCCGTAAGCACCCCGTACGCCCGTAGGCACCGCGCACGACCGCGAGCGCCCCGCGCCGCCGCGAACGCCCCCGCGGCGGCAGGCGTCCCGTGCCGCGTCCGAGCGTCGGGCGCCGTCGTGGGCGGCGGCCTCCCTCGTTAGGGTCATTGCCGTGGCCACCTGTCCCCCGTATCCGATGCCCCCCGCCCTTCCCCCCGACGGCACGCGACGGCACGCGCACTGGTGGCAGCACGGCTGGGTGCGTCACGGCGCGCTGATCGCCCTGCTCACGCTCTCCGGTCTCGTCATCCTGGCCCTCGTCCGCGAGCAGACCGGCACGGAGGGCTTCCTGGTCGGGCTCGGACTCGCGGTCCTGCCCGTGCCGCTGCTCGTGGCCGCCTTCCGCTGGCTGGACCGGGTGGCGCCGGGCCCCTGGCAGAACCTGCTGTTCTCCTTCGCCTGGGGCGCCTGCGCGGCGGCGCTGATGGCGATCGTCGCCAACAGCGCCGCGACCAGATGGATAGCGACCGCGACAGCGGATCCGGCCGGCGCCGACACGCTCGGCGCGACCGTCGTAGCGCCGGTCGTCGAGGAGTCCGCGAAGGCCGCCGCGGTCCTGCTGGTGTTCCTGTTCCGCAGACGGGACTTCACCGGGATCCTCGACGGGGTGGTGATAGCCGGGGTCACCGCCACCGGCTTCGCGTTCACCGAGAACATCCTCTACCTCGGCACCGCCTTCGGCACCGACCAGCTGACCGGGGACAGCGGCGTCGCCTCCGTGACGGCGGCGACGTTCTTCGTGCGCGTCGTCATGTCGCCGTTCGCGCACCCCTTGTTCACCGTCCTCACCGGCATCGGCTTCGGCGTCTGCGCGCTCCCGGCGGGGCGCCGGCGGGTACGGCGGGTCCTCCCGCCGCTCTGCGGGCTGCTGCTCGCGATGGGCATGCACGCGATGTGGAACGGCTCGTCGACGCTGGGCGAGTACGGCTTCTTCGCGGTGTACGCGGTGTTCATGGTGCCGGCGTTCGGCCTGCTGACCTGGCTGGTGGTCTGGACCCGCCAGCGCGAGCTGAGGACCGTGCGGGAGGAGCTGCCCGTGTACGCGGCGGCCGGGTGGCTGACGCCGGCCGAGCCGTTCGCGCTCGGCTCGATGCGGGCGCGGCGCCTCGCCCGGCGGTACGCCCGCCGCCACGCCGGGAGGGCGGCGGCGCGGGCGGTGGCGCAGTACGAGGCGTACGCGACGTCCCTGGCCTTCCTGCGGCACCGGGGGCGCCGTGGGCGCGCGGGCGCGGACTTCGTCGTACGGGAGCGGGAGCTGCTGGCCGAGCTGTGGCGGCGGCGAGACCTGGCGCGCCCCGCGCTGGACCACGCGGCGCGGGCGACGGCGCCTCCGGTGCGGGTGGCCGCGCCGTGGCCGATGTACGGGTACGGGTACGGCCACCCGGCGTACCCGTACGCCGGGCCCCGTCCGTACAACCCCTACCGCTCGTAGCGGCCGATCAGGCGGACGCCGCCGTCAGCCTCGCCAGTTCCTCCTGGGTGAGCCGCAGTTCGCCCACCCCCAGCAGCGCCGGGAGCTGCTCCACCGTGCGGGCCGAGGCGATCGGGGCCGCCACCGTCGGCTGGGCCGCCAGCCAGGCCAGGGCGACCGTGGCCACCGCCACCCCGTGGGCCTCGGCGATCTCGTCCAGGGCCGCGAGGACCTTCCGGCCCCGCTCGGTCCGGAGGTGCTCCGCCGCGGCGCCCGCCCGCGGGCTGTCGACGTCGGCGCCGGGCCGGTACTTGCCGGTGAGGAAGCCGGACGCGAGGGCGTAGTAGGGGACGGCGGCCAGGCCGCTGCGCTCGGCGAGGTCCCGCAGCTCGCCCTCGTAGGTGTCGCGCGAGACCAGGTTGTAGTGCGGCTGGAGCGCCACGTACCGGGCGAGGCCCTCCCGGTCGGAGAACTCCAGCGAGGCCCGCAGCCGGTCGGCGGAGATGTTGGAGGCGGCGATGTACCGCACCTTGCCCGCCTTCACCAGCTCGTCGAGCGCGCCGATGATCTCCTCCACCGGCACCTCGGGCTTGTCGAAGTGGGTGTAGTAGAGGTCGATGTAGTCGGTGCCCAGGCGGCGCAGCGAGGCGTCGGCGGCGGCCTTGATGTTCGCGGCCGTCAGGCCCGGGTACTCCGGGTGCTGGCTGACCTTGGTGGCGATCACGACGTCCGACCGGTTGCCGCGCGCCTTGATCCACTTGCCGATGATGGTCTCGGACTCGCCGCCCCGGTTGCCCTCGACCCACGCCGAGTAGGAGTCGGCGGTGTCGACGAAGTTGCCGCCCGCGGCCGTGTAGGCGTCGAGGACGGCGAAGGAGGCGGCCTCGTCGGCGGTCCAGCCGAAGACGTTGCCGCCGAGGGAGAGCGGGAAGATTTCGAGGTCGGACGAGCCGAGGGTGCGCAGAACAGTCATGTTCTACGTCAACCCTCCCGGCGGGCGATCGCATTCCGCATCGCCCGCCCCGGCACGTCCGAGACCTCGCCCGACCGCGCGCCCCGCGGCCCGGGGCTTACGGGTTCAGCCCCTTGCTCCGCAGCCAGGCCAGCGGGTCGATCCCGGAGCCGCCGCTCCCGGAGTGCACCTCCAGGTGGAGGTGGGCGCCGGTGACGTTGCCGGTGGCGCCCACCCGGCCGATGACGTCGCCGGTGGTGACCTTCTGGCCGACGCTGACGCTGATGGAGGACTGGTGGGCGTACCAGATCTCGGTGCCGTCGTCGAGGGTGAGCACCGTCTTGTAGCCGTAGGAGCCGTCCCAGCCGGCCGCGGTGATCGTGCCGCTGTGCACCGCCTTGATCAGCGTGCCCGTCGGCGCGGCGAAGTCGAGGCCGGTGTGGTAGCCGGAGGACCAGTAGGGGCCGGCCTGCCCGAAGGTGGAGGTGAGGGTGTACGAGGAGGTGGGCAGCGCGTACTGCTCGGCCAGCGCGGCCAGCCGCTCCGCCTCGGCCTTCTTCCTCGCCTCCTCCTCCGCCTTCTTCTTCGCGGCGGCGGCCTTGGCCTCGGCCTCCTTCTCCGCCTCGGCGGCGGCTTCCGCGGCGGCCTTCTCGGCGGCGGCCTCGGCCTCGGCGGCGGCCTTGCTCGCGATCTGGTCCTGCTGCTGCTCGGCCTGCGCCATGATCCGGGCCCGCAGCGCCTCGCCGGCGTCGGAGGCGCCCTGCGGGGTGTCGGCGGAGTCGGCGCCGAGGGTGCTGAGGGGGGTGGTGGAGGCCTCGGGGACCTCTTCCTGCTCGTCGTCGTCGGAGATCAGCGAGCCGACGGAGGGCAGGTCCGGCATGGAGATGGACACCGGGGGCTTGCCGGTGTTGGCGCTGGCCATGCCGCCTGCGCCGACGGCCGCGATGACGCCGACGCCGAGGACGGTGGAGCTGCGGGCGAGGCCGCCGCGCTGCTTGGCGACGCGGTGCCGGCCGCGTACCGGGCGGACGGACTCCTCGGTGGGGTTCCACTCCTCCCACGGGCCCTCGTCGGTGCGGGGGCCGCCGTAGCCGAAGACCTCGGTGTCACGCTGGCCCGGCACGGGCGGGACGTGTGTAGCAGACCGGTTGGACGCCACGTGGGCGTGCTCCTTTCCTTCCGTCTCCGCCTACCGGGTTAGCTGACGGGTTCGGAGCGGGAAGGTCTCCTACGCGCGTATACCGACCGTGTCTCCACGGCGGCATCCGCTCGATTCACCCCAAGGTGGTGGTTCCCCGGTTCCCTCGCGGGATTCGGCGCGTGCGCACGGAGCCGCCTTCTGTGACGGCTGGGACGACCGCGCTGCGTTATCGAACGTTAATAGACGGGGGGTCCGGATTCCAAGCTGTTCCCCTTGATCGTTCAGGATTTCGTCAGGGAATTATCGCCCACGACCGGCGAAAACCGGGCGAGTTGACCGCGTACCGGTAAACCTCCGAAGGGGCCATCAGATCTGACGTTGTGTCAGTTGTTATGCGGAGGGCTGCCGCCCGGTCACGGGACGTGACAGCGGTCGAGGCTGCCGCGGGACCGGCGGGCGTCCTGTCGTCCCTCCCGCCGCCCCGGGGTGCCGCGCCGCCCGGTTTCGCGTACGCCCGCCCTCCGGCCGGCTCCGTCCGTCCGGCCTTCCCGGCCGGGGCGGGGCGCTCCCGGGGAGAGCCGCGAAGCCGGCCGGGTGCGCGCGGGCCGGGCGGGCCGGGCGGGTGAACGCACCGAAGGCCGGGATCCTCGAGGATCCCGGCCTTCGGCCTTCAGTAGCGGGGACAGGATTTGAACCTGCGACCTCTGGGTTATGAGCCCAGCGAGCTACCGAGCTGCTCCACCCCGCGTCGTTGTGTCTCCAGTGTACGCCATGCGCAGGACAGGAAGCACACGCGTTCCCGGCCCCGCGTCCCACCAGCGGTTTTGGCCGCCTGCCGGGGCGGCGCGGCGGGCCGGGCGGCCGCGTCCGCCGGTCCCCCGGGGCGGGCCGCGGCCCGGCGGTCCTCAGCCCAGCAGGTGGCGGTTCGGGGCCTTGGCCCGGTCCTCGTACTCCGAAAGGACGAGGACCTGCGCGCCGTGCGCCGTCAGCACCCCGGTGCCGTCGGCGTCCGGGACGAACGTGTCCGGCTCCCGCCAGGCCGTGACCACCCGCCGTACCCCCGCGTCGAGGATCAGCCGGGCGCAGGGCGCGGGCCGGGACGCGCGGCGGGCGCAGGGCTCCAGGCTGGAGTACACCGTGGCGGTGGCGAGCCGCGGGTCCGTCGGGTCGAGCTTCGCCAGCGCGGCCTCCTCGGCGTGCGCCACCGCGTCCCCGCCCTCCCGCGAGTGGCCGCGGGCGAGTTCCGTGCCGTCGGCGGCCACGACGACCGCGCCGACGCTGAACGCCGTCCGCGACGGCGGGCACCGGCCGGCCAGTTCGCAGGCGAGCGCCAGCCAGTGCCGGTCGGCGGCGGACACCGTCGCGCCGGTGCCGGGCGCGGTGGGTTCGTAGCGCATGAGGACGACGTCCTCGATCCGCCGTGTCTCCACCAGCCGCAGGCGTCCGCGCTGGTAGGCGCCGGGCCCGAACAGCCGGGGCGCGTCCGGGTCGCCCACCAGCAGCGGGGCCAGCACCAGCTGGAGTTCGTCGGCGAGGCCCTGGGTGAGCAGCTGGGTGTGGACCTGCCCGCCGCCCTCGGCCATGAGCCGCCGCACCCCGCGTTCGTCGTGCAGGTGGCTCAGCAGCCGCCGCCAGTCGAGCGCGGGGCCGAGCGGGACGACGTCGGCCGCGATGCCCAGCGCCCGGGCCCGTTCGGCGCCCTGATCGGTCGTGTAGAGGATCTTCTCGCCGCCGGTGTGCCAGAACCGCGCGGCCGGGTCGAGGTCGCCGGAGCCGCTGACGGCGACCTTGAGCGGGTGGGCGGGCCTGCCCGCGGCGACCCGGGCGGCGCGCCGCTCGGGCGAGTTGACCAGCAGGCGGGGGTTGTCGGCGCGGATCGTGCCGGCGCCGACCAGGATCGCGTCGACGGACGCCCGTACCTCGTCGACCCGGTCCAGGTCGGCCGGGCCGGACAGCAGCAGCCGCTCGGGGCCGGCGTCGTCGAGGTGGCCGTCGAGGGAGACGGCGGCGGACAGCAGGACGTACGGGTGGGGCATCGAGGCGCCCTCTCTCCTCTGTTCGAACTCCGAGCGGACTCGCACCGGCGGTACGACGGCCCGCCCCCGGAAAGCGGCGCGCGCACCCCGCCGCCCGGCGTCCGGGGGACGCGCCGGGCCGGCGGCTCCGGCGGCGGCCGGCACACCGCGCCGGTACCGCTCCATCCTCCCCGCCCGGTCCGGGGCGCCGGAACGCCGGCCGCGGACGACCGGTCCCGCCGAACGGCTGAGGGCCACCGCGGCCGGCCGGCGTACGGGGTGGCGCGCCGGGCAGGACGGGCCGGTGCGGCGCGAGGGCCGCCCGCCGGACCGGTGGGGCGGAGCGCCCGACGCAGCGGGCCGCGGGCGGCTGCCGGGGGGAGCGGCGCGGCGGGCCGGCGCCCTGGCGGGCCGGCCGTCACCGCAGCGCCGGAACAAGCCGAGCCCCCACGTCAGCGGTGTGCGGCGTGGGGGCTCTCCGGTAGGCCCTGTGGGACTCGAACCCACAACCAATGGATTAAAAGTCCACTGCTCTGCCAATTGAGCTAAGGGCCCAGGCGATGTCGCCACCCCGAGCATAGCCGGATGCGGCCGTCTCTCCGATCGGGTATCGGAGACACGTCCGCGCCGGGCGGACGGAACAGGCCCGGACCGCCCGCCCCGAGGGCACGCGACGGGCCGCGGCGACGCCGGGCGGCCCGCCCCGCCTACGGGCCCGCCTCCCCGGCGGCCGCCGTCCGCCCCGCCTCCCGCGCCCGCGTCCGCTCGTGCTCCGGGTCGAGGAACCAGTGCCGCGCCGACGCCGCCCACCACGTGGCGGCGAAGCCGAGGACGACCAGGACGGCGACCGGCGCGTAGTTGAAGGTCTCCCGGGTGACCGGCGAGACCTGGGGCAGCATGAACAGGACCGTGATGACCCCGACCCAGGTGACCGCCACCACGCCGATCACCTGTGACCAGCGGCCCAGGTGCCACGGCCCCCGCTCGAACGCCGCTCCCCGGCGCAGCCGCAGCAGCGTCGGGACGGCGTAGGCGATGTAGAGGCCGATCACGGCGATGGACGTCACCGCCGCGTACGCCGTGACATTGATCAGGTAGGGCAGGCCCAGCGCCAGCGCCCCGCCCGCCGCCAGCCACACCGCCGCCACCGGCGTGCGGGTGCGGGGGCTGACCGTGTGCCACACCGCGGAGAACGGCAGTGCCCCGTCCCGCGAGAAGGCGTAGATCATGCGGCTGTTGGCCGTCACCGACGCCATGCCGCAGAACAGCTGCGCCCCGATCACCACGAGCAGCAGCAGCTTGCCGGCGGTCGCGCCCAGCGCGTCCAGCAGGATCTGCGCGGGCGGCGCGCCCGTCGGGGACGACAGCGCGCCCTCGTAGGACTGGATGGCGAAGGTGAAGCCCAGCAGGAGCGCGAACCCGGCGATCCACGACGTCCAGATGGAGCGGACGATGCCCCGCGGGCCCGCCGTGGAGGCGTCGCGCGTCTCCTCCGTCATGTGGGCGGAGGCGTCGTAGCCCGTGAAGGTGTACTGGGCCATCAGGAGTCCCAGCAGCACCACGTACGCCTCGCTGCCCCACCCGGTGTGGTTGACGAACGCGCCGAAGACGAAGGACGCCGGCTGGTGCCGGTCCGGTACGAGGGCCAGCGCGCCGACGATCACCGTCACGCCCAGGACGTGCCACCACACGCTCACGCTGTTCAGCAGGCCGACGACGCGCACGCCGAAGGTGTTCAGCAGGCCGTGCAGCACCAGGATCGCGGCGAACAGCAGCATCGTCCGGCCCGGCGTCACCTCGAAGCCGAACTGGAGGTTCAGATAGGCGCCCAGGAAGGACGCCGCGCCGAAGTCGATGCCCGCGGTCACCGCCACCTGGCCGAGCACGTTGAACCAGCCCGTGAACCAGGCCCAGGCGGCCGCCGTACGGGCGGGCGCCAGCCGGTGCGCCCAGAAGTACAGGCCCGCCGACGTGGGATACGCCGAGCAGATCTCGGCCATCGCCAGGCCGACGAAGAGCGTCATCAGGCCGACCGCGACCCAGCCCCAGACGATCACGGCCGGGCCGCCCGTGTTCATCCCGAAGAGATACAGCGTCAGGCAGCCGGACAGCACCGAGATGATCGTGAAGGAGACCGCGTAGTTGGAGAACGCCGACATGCGGCGGGCCAGCACCTGCGGGTAGCCGAGCTGGGCCAGCCGTTCCTCGTCCGACGGCCCGCTCGCCCTGGCGTCATCTGTCATGCCCCCAGCGATTCCCTCACCGAGGGCGTGACATGCGTCACAAGGCGACTGGGAGCAAAGCGGGCGCGGCCGGACAACGCCCCCGCGGCCCCGTCAGTCCCGCGCGGCCTCGCCTGCCCCTCGCGGCCCCCGCCCGGGCGCCGCAGACGCCCTCGCCGGGGCCGGCCCGGCGGTGGAGGCCGCCCGCGGCGCCCCGTGTCCCGCACGGCCGGGCCGTCCCGCCGTCGCCGGTGAGGTCGCCGGCGCCGGCCACCGCGTCGCAGGACACGCCCCGGCCGGGGAAGACCTCATGGAAAAGCGCCGTGGCCCACCGGGATCGGTGGAGCCACGGCGCCTGCCGTGGGCCGGAACGCCGGCCGCCGTCCGTCGGGACGCCGGCCGCGTCAGCCGGTGTCCGTCAAGGACGCCGGCCGTTGTCCGCCGGGGTGTCAGCCGTTGCGCTTCCAGCGCGGCTTGTCCTCGCGCCGGCCGAAGGAGCCGGTGCCGCGGTGGTCGTCACGACGGCCGTACGGGCGGTCGTGACCGGCGGAGCGGTAGCCGGGGCGGTCGCCCTGGCGGTCGCGGTTGAACGGGCGGTCGCTGCCCCGGTGGCCGCCGCGCTCGTCGCGCCGGAAGCCACCGCGGTCGCCCCGGTCACCGCGCTCGTCCCGGCGGAAGCCGCCCCGGTCGTCGCGGCGCTCGAAGGAACGCCCGCCGCGGTCCCGGTCGAAGGACCGGCCGCCCCGGTCGTCGCGGCGCTCGTCCCGGCGGAAGCCGCCCCGCTCGCCGTCCCGGCGCTCGAAGGAACGGCCACCGCGGTCCCGGTCACGGTTGAACCCGCCCCGGTCGTCGCGGCGCTCGTCCCGGCGGAAGCCGCCCCGCTCGCCGTCCC
>NZ_BAAATK010000045.1:26100-36974 GCF_039533365.1 Streptomyces glaucus | reverse complement strand
CGGCGGTCGTAGCCGCGGTCCCGGTCCCGGTCACGGTTGAACCCGCCCCGGTCGTCGCGGCGCTCGAAGGAACGCCCGTCGCGGTCCCGGTCGGAGGAACGGCCGCCCCGGTCACCCCGGTCGTCCCGGCCGAAGCCGCCCCGCTCCTCCCGGCGCTCACGCCGCTCGTACGCCGGAGCCTCGTCGCGCTCCCCGCGCTCGCCCCGCTCGACGTCCCGCGCGGTCGGCTGCTCCGGCAGCGACACCTCGGCGACCGGCGACTCGGCGGCCGCGGCGTCCCGCGCCCCGTCCAGGACCGTCTCCGGGTTCTCGCCGCGCTCCCGCGCGACCCTGGCCAGCAGCCGGTCCGCCTCCTCGCGCAGCTCGGTCGCGCGCCGCTGCGCCCGCTCCAGTTCCTTGGTGAGCTGGGCGACCTCGCGCTCGGCCTGCTGCGCCGCGTTGCCCGCGGACTCGGCCTGGACCTCGGTCATCGACCGGGCTCCGGTGATCTCGGCGACCTCCGGGTCGAAGGCCGCGCCGCCCTGGATGACGTGGCGCGTGGCGTCGACGCCCGCGTCCTCCATCAGCCGGAAGATCTGCCGCCGCTGGTGCGGCAGGGAGAGGGACACCACGGTGCCGGTGCGGCCCGCCCGCGCCGTACGGCCGGCCCGGTGCAGGTAGTCCTTGTGGTCGCCGGCCGGGTCGACGTTCAGCACCAGGTCGATGCCGTCCACGTGGATGCCGCGCGCCGCGACGTCGGTCGCGACCAGCACGTTCACGTACCCGTCCTTGAAGTCCGCCAGGGTCCGCGTCCGCGCGCCCTGCGTCATGCCGCCGTGCAGCGCCTCGGCCTTCACCCCGGCGTCGCGCAGCTGCTCGGCGACCCGGTCGGCGCCCAGCTGGGTCCGCACGAAGATGATCGTCCGTCCCTTGCGGGAGGCGATGGCCGCGGTGACCGGCGCCTTGTCCTTGGGCTTCACGATGAGGATGTGGTGCGACATGGTCGTCACCGCGCCCTGCGCCGCGTCGACCTCGTGCGAGACCGGGTCGTTCAGGTACCGGTCGACGAGGGTCTTGATCTCGTTCTCCATCGTGGCGGAGAACAGCATCCGCTGGCCGTCCGCCGGGACCTGGTCGAGCAGCTCGGTGACCTCGGGCAGGAAGCCCAGGTCGGACATCTGGTCGGCCTCGTCGAGGACGGCGATCTCGACGTTCTCCAGGGAGCAGGCGCCGCGGTTGATGATGTCGCGCAGCCGGCCCGGGGTGGCGACCAGCACGTCGACGCCCTTCTCCAGGGCGTAGATCTGGTTGCCCATGGACGTGCCGCCGCAGACGACCTTCATCTTCAGCCCGAGGACGTCCCCGTACGGCTGGAGCGCGTCGGCGACCTGCATGGCGAGCTCACGCGTCGGCGTGAGGATGACGGCCCGCGGCTTGTGTTTCTCGGTGCGGCCGCCGGCCAGCTGGGCCAGGGTCGGCAGGCCGAAGGAGAGGGTCTTGCCGGAACCGGTGCGGCCGCGGCCGAGGATGTCCTTGCCGGCCAGGGCGTCCGGGATGGTCGCGGCCTGGATCGGGAAGGGGGTGGTCACGCCGTTCTGCGCGAGCTTGCGCACGACGCCCTCGGGCAGCCCGAGGTCCGCGAAGGTGATCTCGGGGGCCTGGGGGGTGTCCTCGGTGCCTTCGTGGTTCTCGGGCACGACGACGTGGTCAGTACTGATGATGGACATGCGAATGCGAAACCTTCCGGAGTCTCGTCGGCACGCGCCCGTCAACTCCGTGATTCGCAATTCGCAATTACGACCGCCTCGATGCGGTCCACCACGGCATAAGGGAGTACGCGCCACACGGCGCGCTCTACGGTGGCGCCGGGCAAATGGGATCAAACGATCTGCCACCATACGCACCCGGGGGCCTCGAAGGCAAACCGAGCCGCACGACAGCAGATGGGACAGTCTCCCACACCAACACGTCCGGACGCCCGCGCATTCCTACGCCGGCGCTCCGGCTTCCGGCGCCGGCTCCCGCTGGACCAGCTGCGGCCCCGGCGGCTCGTGCGCCGACGACGACGGCTCCGCCTGTGTCGGCTCCGGCGAGGTGGTCGGCTCGGGCGGCGGCGGGGTCGGCGCCGGTTCGGCCGGGCGCGTGGGAGCCGGCGGCTCCGTGCGCGGCGGGGTCGGTCCGGCGGGCCCGCCCGGCAGGTCCGGCGCCGGCGCGGAGCCGCTCGCCGCGGCGGAGGGTTCCGCGCCGGGAGCCGCCGGCCCGCCCGCTCCGCCCTTCTTCCCGCCTGCGCCCTTGCCCTTGCCTCTTCCCCTGCCCTTGCCCCTGCCGTGCCCGTGCGCGCCGTCGGCCGCCGCGGCGCCGTGCCCGGCACCACCGCCCGACACCGCCGTCCCGCCGTCGGGTGTCTGCCCGCCCTGCCGGCCGGCGGAGTGCGACGGTTCGGCGCGTCCGCCGGCGCCGCCGTCCCCCACGCTCATGCAGCCGGCGGCGGCGGCGACGGCGACGACCGTGGCGGCCAGGCGGACGGGTACGGGCAAGGGGCGCACGGGCGGCCACCTCCGGGACGGGGCGGGGAAGGAGTCGACCTGCCCAACTCCCGCCGCCCGCGGGAGGACACGCGCCCGGCGGTCCGGACCCGGGCGTGTCCCGGCGGCCGGGCTCAGCCGTATCCGAGGGCGTGCAGCCGCGCGTCGTCGATCCCGAAGTGGTGCGCGATCTCGTGCACGACGGTCACCTCGGTCTCGGCGACGACCTCCTCACGGGTCGCGCACATCCGCAGCGTCGGCCCCCGGTAGATCGTGATCCGGTCCGGCAGCACACCGGCGTACCACTCGCCGCGCTCGGTCAGCGGGGTCCCCTCGTACAGCCCGAGCAGCTCGGGATCGTCCACCGGGGGCTCGTCCTCGACGAACACCGCGACGTTGTCCATCAGTCGCATCAGCTCCGGCGGGATCCGGTCGAGCGCCTCGGCGACCAGTTCCTCGAACTCCTCGCGCGTCATCTCCAGCACAGGCCCATTGTCGGGTACGTCACCCCCGTGCGAGACCCCTGATCGTCCCGCATATCCGGCCTCCGACTTGGGCATACGGGACCAATGGTCCGCGTCCCCTCCGCAGTCCCGGACATTCCGAACACCATGCACCTCATGCGAAGGCTTCCGCGCGTCCCGACCCGCCGCCGTTCCGCGCGCCGCGCGCCCGCCGCCGGGCTCGCTCCCCGTCCGCGCCCCTGGGCCCGCGCCCTCGGCCTCGTCGCCGTCGTCCTCCTCGGCGCCTGGCTGGGCCTGCTGGTCGTGGGCAACGTACGGGTCCCGGTCGGCCCCGTGGACACGACGATGACCCTGCGTCCGTCCCTCACCGGCGGCACGAAGATCAACGTCTCGCCGCTGGGCGCCCTCCAGTTCGACAGCCACAGCGCCCCCGTCCGCCTGGACGTCAACGTCGACCAGCTCGACCCGGCCCGCTCCCAGGCCCTGGTCGACCATCCCGAGCGCCTCTCCGGTCTCCAGGAGGAGGTCACCCGCGACGTCGCCCACGGCGCGCTGGACCTGGCCGCGCGCTCCTGCGTCGCGGTCGTCACGGGCGCCACGGCGCTCGGCCTCGCGGTCTACCGCCGCCCCCGCCGCGCCCTGGCCGCCGGCGGCCTGGCCCTGACCCTCCTGGCCGCGTCCGGCGGAAGCGCCTACGCCACCTGGAACCCCGAGTCGGTCCTGGAGCCGAGGTTCTCCGGCCTGCTCTCCTCCGCCCCCTCCCTGGTCGGCAACGCGCGCAGCATCGTCACCGAGTTCGACGTCTACCAGAAGGAGCTGGCCCGGCTGGTGACGAACGTGACCAAGCTCTACGACGCCACGTCCACCCTCCCCGCCTACGCCCCCGACCCCACCACCATCCGGGTCCTGCACGTCTCGGACATCCATCTGAACCCGGCGAGCTGGAAGATCATCGCCTCGCTGGTGGAGCAGTACGACGTGGACGTGATCGTCGACTCCGGCGACACGATGGACCACGGCACGGCCGCCGAGAACGGCTTCCTCGACCCGATCGAGGACCTGGGCGCCCCCTACGTCTGGGTCCGCGGCAACCACGACTCCCCGACCACCCAGCGCTACCTGGACGGCCTGCGGAACGTGCACGTCCTGGACGACGGCCGCGCCGAGACCGTCGCGGGCCTGCGCTTCGCCGGCATCGGCGACCCGCAGTTCACCCCCGACCGCTCCAAGCGGCCCGGGGCCGAGGCGTCCCAGGAACTGGCGGGCGCCCGCCTGGCCTCGGCGCTGCGCGACCAGCGGGCCGCCGGCCGGCCCGTCGACGTCGCCGTCGCCCACGAGCCGGCCGCGGCCCGCCAGGTGGACGGCGAGGTGCCGCTGGTCCTGGCCGGCCACATCCACCACGCGGAGACGGAGGTCATGAAGTACGGCACGCGGCTGCGCGTCGAGGGCTCGACCGGCGGCAGCGGCCTGCGCGCGGTGGAGGGCAGGTACCCGGACCCGATCCAGGCGTCGGTCCTCTACTTCGACCGCGACACACGCCGCCTCCAGGCCTGGGACGCGATCGAGCTGGGCGGTCTGGGCCAGGCGACGGCCGAGGTCAGCCGCCATCTCGCGGAGGAGAACCAGCCGGGCGCCACGCCCTCGCCGAGCGGCTCCTCCCCCGCCCCCGCGACAAGCGCCCCGTAAACCGTTTTGGCGATCCCTCCCGCCATCCCATATGCTTCTCACGTCCCCGACGCGCTGAGAAGCGCCCAGGCGGGCCGATAGCCCTCATCGTCTAGCGGCCTAGGACGCCGCCCTTTCAAGGCGGTAGCACGGGTTCGAATCCCGTTGGGGGCACGCAGTACAGTGTGCGACACTTACCTTCGTCGGTTCGCACGCAACCACACCTGGTCCTGTGGAGCAGTTTGGAGTGCTCGCCACCCTGTCAAGGTGGAGGCCGCGGGTTCAAATCCCGTCAGGACCGCTGAGGTTTCACGTGAAACCTCGTGGCTGGGTAGCTCAGTTGGTACGAGCGTCCGCCTGAAAAGCGGAAGGTCGCCGGTTCGACCCCGGCCCCAGCCACCAGCCGAAGGCCCCGTTCATCGAACGGGGCCTTCGTCGTGTCGGGCCGCTCTCCTCCTTCACCGGCCGCCGGGATGGCGGTGACGCCAGGTCCAGAAGACCGCGCAGGAGAGCACCGCCCAGCCGGCCAGCACCAGGAACGGGAAGACGTGCTGGTGGCCGGGGAAGTAGACGGCGGTGTGCTGGGCGTTGACCGAGGCGCCGGGCGGCAGCCACTGGCCGATCACACCGAGCGGGGACGGCAGCAGCGGCCAGGAGACCGCGCCGCCCGAGGACGGGTTGCCGAGCAGCACCATCAGCCCCCAGGTCGGGAGCATCGCCCAGCGCCCGACCAGGGCGTTGAACATCGTGAAGACCATGCCGGACGTGAACATCGTCAGCGCCAGGATCATCCAGGACTGCACGAACGGCAGGTCCAGCGCGCCCAGCAGCCAGTCCACCGCGGCGACGATCGCGAACCCGCCGAGCAGGGCGTAGGCGGCGGTGTAGGCGATCCGTTCCAGGGGATTGAGGTCGCGGGCGTGCACGCTGAGCTGGATCGCGCCGACGAAGCCGATGATCACGGCCGCGAGCGAGATGTAGAAGATCGCCAAGCCGCGCGGGTCGCCCTCCTGCAACGGCCTGAGGTCCCTCACCTCGACCGCGACCCCGGTGGCCCTGCCCACCTTCTGCGCCGCCTGCTCCAAGACCTCCGCGACCGACGCCCCGGACGCCCCGGAGAGGTCCAGCGTGACCGCGTCACCGCCCGCGGGGACGTCGAGCACGGCGAACACCTTCTGCTCGTCCACCGCCGCCACGGCCGCGCTCCGGCTGTCGTAGGGGTGCAGCTTCACCGAGGCGTCCAGGGCCTCCTCCAGACCGGCGACGAAGCGGCGGCCCGGATCCTCGCGGTAGGCGCCGACCACCGCCGTGGGGACGGTGCGCGGGGTCGGGTCGGCCATGGCGTACGTGTACGAACCGGCGAAGAGGCCGGCCGCGGCGGCGAGGATCAGCGTCAGCACGGTCGCGGGCAGGAACGGTGACTCCCGGAAGGCGGTCCAGCGGTCCGCCCGGGTGGGTGGGCGTTCCCGGGCACCGCGCGCAGAATCGGACATACGACCCAAGCTAGATCATCGGCGGGACAAATCCAGTCGCCACGAATTTCCCGGAGGTGAGATCCTGGATCGCGTATGTCTACGCACCCCGCTCCCGCGCTCGGCGCCCTCGCCCCCCGCCTGACCGAGCTCTCCCTGCGCGACGCGCACCGCCTCGGCCGCAGGCTCGACGGCGCGCGCAAGATCCGCAAGCCCGAGGCCCGCGCCGCGGTCCTCACCGAGATCGAGGCCGAGGTCGCCAGGGCCGAGGCACGCATGGCCGAGCGGCGGGCCCGCGTCCCCGCGGTCACGTACCCCGAACAGCTCCCCGTCAGCCAGAAGAAGAACGAGATCGCCGACGCCATCCGCGACCACCAGGTCGTGATCGTCGCCGGTGAGACCGGCTCCGGCAAGACCACCCAGATCCCCAAGATCTGCCTGGAGCTCGGCCGCGGTGTGCGCGGCATGATCGGGCACACCCAGCCCCGCCGTATCGCCGCCCGCACGGTCGCCGAACGCGTGGCCGAGGAGCTCGACACCCCCCTCGGCGAGGCCGTCGGCTGGAAGGTCCGCTTCACCGACCAGGTGAACCCGGACGCCACCTTCATCAAGCTGATGACGGACGGCATCCTGCTCGCCGAGATCCAGACCGACCGCGAGCTGCGCGCCTACGACACGATCATCATCGACGAGGCGCACGAGCGGTCCCTCAACATCGACTTCCTGCTCGGCTACCTCGCCCAGCTGCTCCCGAAGCGCCCCGACCTCAAGGTCGTCATCACCTCGGCCACCATCGACCCCGAGCGCTTCTCGCGGCACTTCGACGACGCCCCGATCATCGAGGTCAGCGGCCGCACCTACCCCGTCGAGGTGCGGTACCGCCCCCTGCTGGAGGAGGACTCCGACGACGCCGACCGCGACCAGATCACCGCGATCACGGACGCGGTCGAGGAGCTGATGGCCGAGGGGCCCGGCGACATCCTCGTCTTCCTGTCCGGCGAGCGCGAGATCCGCGACACCGCCGACGCGCTCACGAAGAAGCAGTACCGGTCCACCGAGATCCTGCCGCTGTACGCCCGGCTCTCCCACGCCGAGCAGCACCGCGTCTTCCAGCCGCACACCGGCCGCCGGATCGTCCTGGCCACCAACGTCGCCGAGACGTCCCTGACCGTCCCGGGCATCAAGTACGTCATCGACCCGGGCTTCGCCCGCATCTCCCGCTACAGCCACCGCACCAAGGTGCAGCGGCTGCCCATCGAGCCGATCTCGCAGGCCAGCGCCAACCAGCGCAAGGGCCGCTGCGGCCGCACCTCCGACGGCATCTGCATCCGCCTCTACTCCGAGGAGGACTTCGACGCCCGCCCGGAGTTCACCGACGCGGAGATCCTGCGGACCAACCTCGCCTCCGTCATCCTGCAGATGACCGCGGCCGGCCTCGGCGACATCGAGAAGTTCCCCTTCATCGACCCGCCGGACCACCGCAACATCCGCGACGGCGTCCAGCTCCTGCAGGAGCTCGGCGCCCTGGACCCGGCCCAGAAGGACCCCCGCAAGCGCCTCACGGAGACCGGCCGCAAACTCGCCCAGCTGCCGGTCGACCCGCGCCTGGCCCGCATGGTCCTGGAGGCCGACAGGAACGGCTGCGTCCGCGAGGTCATGGTGATCGCGGCCGCCCTGTCCATCCAGGACCCGCGCGAGCGCCCCGCCGACAAGCAGACCCAGGCCGACCAGCAGCACGCCCGCTTCAAGGACGAGACCAGCGACTTCCTCGCCTACCTCAACCTCTGGCGGTACATCCGCGAACAGCAGAAGGAGCGCGGCTCGTCCTCCTTCCGCCGCATGTGCAAACAGGAGTACCTGAACTTCCTGCGCATCCGCGAGTGGCAGGACATCTACACCCAGCTGCGCACGGTCGCGAAGCAGATGGGCATCCACCTCAACGACCAGGACGCCCCCGCCGACCGCATCCACGTCTCCCTCCTCGCCGGCCTGCTGTCCCACGTCGGCATGAAGGACGTCAAGGACGGCAACAAGAACGAGTACCTGGGCGCGCGCAACGCCAAGTTCGCGATCTTCCCGGGTTCGGCCCTGTTCCGGAAGCAGCCCCGCTTCGTGATGTCGGCCGAACTCGTCGAGACCTCCCGCCTGTGGGCCCGGGTCAACGCGAAGATCGAGCCCGAGTGGGTCGAGCCCCTCGCCGGCCACCTCCTCAAGCGCACCTACAGCGAACCGCACTGGGAGAAGGACCAGGCCGCGGTGATGGCGTACGAGCGGGTCACGCTGTACGGCGTCCCGATCGTCGCCCAGCGCAAGGTCAACTACGGCCGGATCGACCCGGAGGTCAGCCGGGAGCTGTTCATCCGGCACGCCCTGGTCGAGGGCGACTGGCGCACGCACCACAAGTTCTTCGCCGACAACCGCAGACTCCTCACCGAGGTCGAGGAGCTGGAGCACCGCGCCCGGCGCCGGGACATCCTGGTCGACGACGAGACCCTGTTCGACTTCTACGACCAGCGGATCCCCGAACACGTCGTCTCCGGCGCGCACTTCGACTCGTGGTGGAAGCGCAAGCGGCACGAGCAGCCCGACTTCCTCGACTTCGAGCGCGAGATGCTCATCAACGAGAAGGCGGGCGCGGTCACCAAGGCCGACTACCCGGACTCCTGGCGCCAGGGAAACCTCAAGTTCCGTGTCACCTACCAGTTCGAGCCGGGCGCGGACGCGGACGGCGTGACCGTGCACATCCCGCTCCAGGTGCTCAACCAGGTCACCGGCGAGGGCTTCGACTGGCAGATCCCGGGGCTGCGGGAGGAACTCGTCACGGAGCTCATCCGGTCCCTGCCCAAGCCGATCCGCCGCAACTACGTGCCCGCGCCGAACTACGCGAAGGCGTTCCTGGAGCGGGCCGTCCCGTTGCAGGAGCCGCTGACGACGACCATGGCGCGCGAGCTGAAGCGCATGGTCGGCGTCCCCTTCGAGGCGGACGACTTCGACTGGTCCAAGGTCCCCGACCACCTGAAGATCACTTTCCGGATCGTCGACGAGCGGCGCCGCAAGCTCGCCGAGGACAAGGACCTCGAAGCGCTGAAGCTGAAGCTGAAGCCGAAGGCGCGCAAGGCCCTCTCCCAGGCCGCGGCGGCCACCGCCTCCCGGCAGGGCGGGGAGTCCCTGGAGCGCGGGGGCCTGACCGACTGGACGATCGGCACGCTCACCCGCGTCTTCGAGACCCGCCGGGCGGGGCAGCCGGTGAAGGCGTACCCGGCGCTGGTCGACGACGGGCCGGCGGCGAACACCGTCTCGGTGCGCCTCTTCGACACCGAGGCCGAGCAGGCCGAGGCGATGTGGAAGGGCACGCGGCGGCTGATCCTGCGCAACATCCCGGTCAACCCCGCGAAGTTCGCATCCGAGAAGCTGACGAACGCTCAGAAGCTCGCGCTGTCCGCGAATCCGCACGGCTCCGTCCAGGCCCTGTTCGACGACTGCGCGACGGCCGCGGCCGACAAGCTGATCGCGGACTTCGGCGGACCGGCCTGGGACGAGGAGTCGTACCGGAAGCTGTACGACAAGGTGCGCGCCGAGATCGTCGACACGACCGTCCGCACCGTGGAGCAGGTGCGGCAGGTGCTGGCCGCCTGGCAGGCCTGCGAGCGCCGGCTGAAGGCCGTACGCAGCCCCGCGCTGCTGCCGAACCTCCAGGACGTGCGGGGGCAGCTGGACGCCCTCGTGAAGCCCGGCTTCGTGACGGAGACGGGCCTGCGACGGCTGCCGGACCTCGTGCGCTACCTGGTCGCCGCCGACCGCCGGCTGCAGCAGATGCCGACCAACGTCCAGCGGGACACCACGCGCATGGAGAAGGTCCGCGAGATGCAGGACGAGTACGCGTGGCTGCTGGAGCAGATGCCGCAGGGGCGCCCGGTGCCCCAGCAGGTCCTGGACGTCCGCTGGATGATCGAGGAGCTGCGGGTGAGCTACTTCGCCCATGCGCTGGGCACGGCGTACCCCGTCTCCGACAAGCGCATCGTGAAGGCGATCGACGCGCTGGCGCCGTGACACCCCGTGCACGGTGGGTGAGTTCGACCAAGGGGCTCACCCTCCTGTACAGTCCTTCTCGCAGCGCAACGCAGAACAAGCGCCGCGAAACCTGGTCCTGTGGAGCAGTTTGGAGTGCTCGCCACCCTGTCAAGGTGGAGGCCGCGGGTTCAAATCCCGTCAGGACCGCAGAACGATCGAGGCCCGCGCCGACACGGCGACGGGCCTCAGTCGTGTCTCCGGCACTCCCGGGTCCTCGTCATCCCGCCGATCCGGCGGCCGCACCGCGGCCGGACACCCCGGGTGCGCCAGGACGCGCACCGGCCGCGCCGCCCCGAACCGGCGCGCGGTGTCCCCGGGAAGCGCCACGCCGTCTTGACGCCGTCACATTCGCTCGGTACCCCGGAAGCAGGGCCACCCCCCGCGCGGCCCGCCCCGGAGGTGGCGTATGGCGGCATCGGCCCGGCACGAGACAGGGGCACTGCTCCGCGCGCATCTGTCGGCCGCGTCGTCGTACGGCCATCTGACCCGCCACTGCCCGGTCTGCCACCGCCTGCTGCGGCTGGCGATGGACTCCCCTCCCCGGTCGGCGGAACGCCCCGAGGGGACCGCCGAGGACGAGAGCCCCTCCCCCGCGTGACCCCGTCGGCGTGACCCCGCTCACGGACCCGCATCGCCGGCAGCGGCAGCGGCAGCGGCAGCGGCAGCGGCAGCGGCAGCGGCAGCGGCAGCGGCAGCGG
>NZ_BAAATK010000045.1:0-26004 GCF_039533365.1 Streptomyces glaucus | reverse complement strand
GCGGCGTCAACTCCCTCTTCTCCGTGGAAGATACGGAAGCGGCGCTTCCTCTACCGCACACGGGCGGAGGCGACAAGCACCCCGGAGTGTGACGGGAGTCACCGTATGAGTTTTTGGAACCGCGGTATTTACGCCCCGCCTACAACTGGTCAATTTAATATGTGCAATTGCACTACTCCCGGTCCGCCCCGGAGGGCTCGCGCACAGGGGACCCGATCCCCCCGCCCGGGCTCCGGCAAGGCCGCTCACAGCCCGTCCCGCGAGGCCGGCCGGCGCACAAAAAAGATCGCGCTGGACCCGGCGGAGTCCAGCGCGATCGACGACGCACCCGGTGGGCGGGGAGCCTGTTGGGGCAGGCCCCCACGTCGTGTGGAGCTGTGGTGTCAGGCGCCTCGGCCAGTTGGGGGACCGGCCGGCTCGCCCGGTTGCGCGGCTGTCAGGCCTCGCTGCGCTGCTGCGGGATGCCCGCGAGCAGAGCGCGGACCTCGGCCTCGCGGTAGCGGCGGTGCCCGCCGAGCGTGCGGATCGACGTGAGCTTGCCGGCCTTCGCCCAGCGCGTGACCGTCTTCGGGTCGACGCGGAACATGGTGGCGACCTCAGCCGGGGTCAGCAGCGGCTCGGCATCAGGGGTGCGAGCGGTCATGAGCGGCCTCCTCGGGAGAACCGAACCTTCTCGGTTCTTTCCTCTAAATTCTGCACCTTGACCCGCGTTGCCCGAAATGGCGGACGCGAGTCGAGTCGGTTATAGGACGAACGGCTTGTCCTCGGCACTACAACTACACCATCTGTCCAGCCGCCACGGCCAAACCGATGGAATTGCCCTCCCAGGTGTTCATCAGCGACGGAAGCCGATGGACCATGCCATAGCGGACAGTCACGCCACTGTGACGATCAGTCACAGGACGACCAGGAGCCACAAGACCCCCCAAAGCGTGCAATGCTGAGATTCCGCCCACATCGGGACGGAGGAGCCCTCGCCGGACTCCTTGTCCTATTTTGGCATGAGGAGGGGCAAGGGGCGCAAGGGCGATGTACGTGCGGTCCGTCACGCTTGACGCAAAAGCCCGGATCGGCCTCGACGTCTCTCGTGCCCCCGGTCGGCCTCGCCTTGACGACACCTCAGATCGAGGACGAAACCTCAAAACGAGCGCCAGGTCAAACGCCTGTTCCCCGGCGGCGGCCGACGGCGCCTGATCCGGCGTCAGTTCGCCGACCGGCGGTCCCGCACGGACCGCCACCGCTCCACGAGCCGCCCGTACGCCGCTCCCGCGGCCGCCTCGTCGCCGCGCCGCAGCGCCTCGATGCCCTCGGCCACGTCCGCCGCCGAGTGGTCGGCCTCCAGCTCGCCGGCCGGCAGGGCGTGCACCAGCCCGCCGTAGTCCAGCTCCACGTACGAGCGCGGGTGGAACTCCTCCAGCCAGCGCCCCACGTCCACCAGGCCGTCGATCAGCGGCCCCTCGTCGATGGCCTCCCTGAGCGCCCTGAGCCCCCGTGCCACCCGCCGCCGGGCCTGCACCATCGGCGTGCGGTAGCGCAGCACCGGCGGCGCCCCGCCCGGAGTGTCCGAGCCCCGGTCGTACTCCCGCTCCTCGTCGGAGACCAGCACGAACCAGTTCAGCGGCACCTGCCAGGTCGCCGTGCGGATCCAGGGGCGGGCGTCCGGGTTGCGGACCAGCCAGCGCTCGTAGTCCTGGGCGGCCTGGCGGCGGACCACCGGGGGCAGCACCGCGTCCAGGACCGGCGGGGGCAGCTCCTCGTCGAGCCCGGCGAGGGCCTGCCAGCCGCGCAGCCGGGTCCGCCAGGGGCAGACGCAGACCACGCCGCCGACCTCGATCACGAACGCGTCGTCGCTCTCGTGCACCGGCACCGGCACCGGCGGGGTGGGCAGCAGGTCGGTCAGGGAGCGGCGCAGCTCGTCCTGGTAGGAGGGGCGGTCGGGGCGGCGGGCGTAGCGCGCCCAGTGGCCGCGCTCCGGCTCCGGGAAGGCGGCCAGCGGCTCGTACACGCGCAGGTACGTCGTGTACGGGACGATCACCGAGGACACCTTGGGCACGCCTGCTCCCTCCCCCGCGCACCGCCGTGAAAACCTGCGAGACCCACTCGCAGACACGCGGGAAATCCATGCAAATCGTCGCACGGACGTACTCCATGGGGAGGTGATCCGGAACACGGTGCACCCGACGGGCGCCGCAGGCTCTAATCTCGTGCTCACGGTCCCCGCCCCCGGCCAAAAGCGGGGGGTCCCCCGGGGAACCCGCCTCCACCCGCCGCCGACTCAGGAGTCACCACAGTGACCGACGTGACCAACGGCGTCCTGCACACCCTGTTCCACTCGGACCAGGGAGGTCATGAGCAAGTCGTGCTCTGCCAGGACCGCGCCAGCGGCCTCAAGGCCGTCATCGCCATCCACTCCACCGCCCTGGGCCCCGCCCTCGGCGGTACGCGCTTCTACCCGTACGCGAACGAGGAGGAGGCCGTCGCCGACGCGCTGAACCTCGCGCGCGGGATGTCGTACAAGAACGCCATGGCCGGTCTCGGCCACGGCGGCGGCAAGGCCGTGATCATCGGCGACCCGGAGAAGGACAAGAGCGAGGAGCTGCTGCTCGCCTACGGCCGCTTCGTCGCCTCGCTCGGCGGCCGGTACGTCACCGCCTGCGACGTCGGCACGTACGTCGCCGACATGGACGTCGTGGCCCGCGAGTGCCGCTGGACCACCGGCCGCTCCCCCGAGAACGGCGGCGCGGGCGACTCCTCGGTGCTCACCGCGTTCGGCGTCTACCAGGGCATGCGGGCCTCGGCCCAGCACCTGTGGGGCGACCCGACGCTGCGCGGCCGCAGGGTGGGCGTCGCGGGTGTCGGCAAGGTCGGCCGTCACCTGGTGGACCACCTGCGGGCCGAGGGCGCCGAGGTCGTCGTCACGGACGTGCGCGAGGAGGCCGTGCGGCAGGTCCTCGACCGGTACCCCGAGGGCGTGACGGCCGTCGCGGACACCGCGGCGCTGATCCGCGTCGAGGGCCTGGACGTCTACGCCCCCTGCGCGCTCGGCGGGGCGCTGGACGACGACACCGTGCCGGTGCTGACCGCCAAGGTGGTCTGCGGCGCCGCCAACAACCAGCTCGCCCACCCGGGCGTGGAGAAGGACCTCGCCGACCGCGGGATCCTCTACGCGCCGGACTACGTGGTGAACGCCGGCGGGGTCATCCAGGTCGCCGACGAGCTGCACGGCTTCGACTTCGAGCGGTGCAGGGCGAAGGCCGCCGGGATCTACGACACCACGCTCGCCATATTCGCACGTGCGAAGGAAGACGGGATTCCGCCGGCTGCCGCGGCCGACCGGATCGCCGAGCAGCGCATGGCGGAGGCACGCGGCAGGCGGTGATCCCGGGCGGCCGCGCCCGGGGTACGGCCGGTACCCGCCGGCGGGTCCGTGGAGAGAACTCTCACTTCCACCGGCGGGTCGATCGTCCATAAGTGGTTAAAATCGCGGTTGACCAGCGAGGACGGGGCTCCTCGGAGGTTCTGGGCGCGGGCGCGTCCGGTGGGCGGCGTACCGTATGGGCGTGGGCTCAGGTACCGTGGAAGCCCTACGGATCGGCCTCTCCATGGAGAGTCCGTTCTGGACCATGAACGCGTGTCAAGACTCTGGGGCCGTCGAGCCCCGTCGTTGAGGGGGTCGAGCCATGGGGCGCGGCCGGGCCAAGGCCAAGCAGACGAAGGTCGCCCGCCAGCTGAAGTACAACAGCGGTGGGACGGACCTCGCACGCCTGGCCGAGGAGCTGGGCGCATCGACGTCGAACACGTCGCCGAACGGCGACCGCTTCGAGGACGATGAGCACGACGACGACCTGTACGCACGGTACGCCGACCTCTACGAGGACGACGACGAGGACGAGGACGACCAGTCCCCGCAACACCGTCGCGGCGCTTGACCTTGCACTGAGCACTCACCCGGTCGGTGACTGACGGTCACCGACCGGGTTCTGTGCTACCCGCGGATCTCAGTTCGCGTAGTCACCGACCAGGGCGGCACCGGTGGTGTGCTCGCCCCGGCCCGTGATCTCGCCGGCCACCCAGGCGTCCACGCCGCGGTCGGCCAGGGTCGCCAGGGCCACGTCCACGGACTCCTCCGGCACGATCGCGATCATGCCGACGCCCATGTTCAGGGTCTTCTCCAGCTCCAGCCGCTCGACGGAGCCGGTCCTGCCGACGAGGTCGAACACCGGGGCCGGGGTCCAGGTGGAGCGGTCGACGACCGCGTGCAGGGTGTCGGGGATCACACGGGCCAGGTTGGCGGCGAGTCCGCCGCCGGTGACGTGGCTGAAGGCGTGCACGTCGGTGGTGCGGGTCAGGGCCAGGCAGTCCAGCGAGTAGATCTTCGTGGGCTCCAGCAGCTCCTCGCCGAGGGTGCGGCCGAGCTCGTCCACATGGGTGCCGAGGTCCATGCCGGCCTGGTTCAGCAGGACGTGGCGGACCAGCGAGTACCCGTTCGAGTGAAGTCCGGAGGCCGCCATGGCGACGACGGCGTCACCCTCGCGGATACGGTCCGGGCCGAGCAGCCGGTCGGCCTCCACGACGCCCGTGCCGGCGCCGGCGACGTCGAAGTCGTCCTCGCCCAGCAGGCCGGGGTGCTCGGCCGTCTCGCCGCCCACCAGGGCGCAGCCGGCCAGCACACAGCCCTCGGCGATGCCCTTGACGATGGCGGCGACGCGCTCGGGGTGGACCTTGCCGACGCAGATGTAGTCGGTCATGAACAGCGGCTCGGCGCCGCACACCACGATGTCGTCCATGACCATGGCGACCAGGTCGTGGCCGATGGTGTCGTAGACGCCGAGCTGCCGGGCGATGTCGACCTTCGTGCCGACGCCGTCGGTGGCGGAGGCGAGCAGCGGGCGCTCGTAGCGCTTCAGGGCGGAGGCGTCGAAGAGGCCGGCGAAGCCGCCGAGGCCGCCGAGGACCTCGGGGCGCTGCGTCTTCTTCACCCACTCCTTCATCAGCTCGACGGCGCGGTCGCCCGCTTCGATGTCGACACCCGCTGTCTTGTAGGACGCAGCTGCGTGGCTGGCACCAGTTGTCTCAGGCATGACGAGGAGAACCTTCGTGTCGTACGGCAGGTGGTGCGGGCGCCCTACGGGCGGCGGATGGCGTCGGCGGCGGCCGTGGCGGCGGGCCCGGCGGCCAGCTCGGTCTCCAGAAGCTGCTTGCCGAGGAGCTCGGGGTCGGGCAGCTCCATCGGGTACTCGCCGTCGAAGCAGGCGCGGCACAGGTTCGGCTTGGCGATGGTGGTCGCCTCGATCATGCCGTCGATGGAGATGTACGCCAGGGAGTCGGCGCCGAGCGAGGTGCCGATCTCCTCGATGGTCATGCCGTTGGCGATGAGCTCGGCGCGGGTGGCGAAGTCGATGCCGAAGAAGCAGGGCCACTTCACGGGCGGGGAGGAGATCCGGATGTGGACCTCGGCGGCGCCCGCCTCGCGCAACATGCGGACCAGGGCCCGCTGGGTGTTGCCGCGGACGATGGAGTCGTCGACGACGACCAGCCGCTTGCCCTTGATGACTTCCTTCAGCGGGTTCAGCTTCAGGCGGATGCCGAGCTGGCGGATGGTCTGCGAGGGCTGGATGAAGGTCCGGCCGACGTAGGCGTTCTTCACCAGGCCGGCGCCGAAGGGGATGCCGGAGGCCTCCGCGTAGCCGATGGCGGCCGGCGTGCCGGACTCCGGGGTCGCTATGACCAGGTCGGCCTCGGCGGGGGCCTCCTTCGCCAGGCGGCGGCCCATCTCGACGCGGGAGAGGTACACGTTCCGGCCGGCGATGTCGGTGTCCGGGCGGGCCAGGTACACGTACTCGAAGACACAGCCCTTGGGCTTCGCTTCCGCGAATCGGGAGGTGCGCAGGCCGTTCTCGTCGATGGCGACGAACTCGCCGGGCTCGATCTCGCGGACGAAGCTGGCGCCGGTGATGTCCAGGGCGGCGGTCTCGGAGGCGACGACCCAGCCGCGCTCCAGCCGGCCGAGGACCAGCGGGCGGATGCCCTGCGGGTCGCGGGCGGCGTACAGGGTGTGCTCGTCCATGAAGACGAGGGAGAAGGCGCCGCGCACCTGGGGCAGGACCTGACCGGCCGCCTCCTCGATGGTCAGCGGCTTGCCGTCCTCGTCGACCTGGGCCGCCAGCAGCGCGGTGAGCAGGTCGGTGTCGTTGGTGGCCGCCACGCGGGGGCTGCGGCCGCCCTCCTGCTTGGGCAGGTCGGCGACCATCTCGGCGAGCCGGGCGGTGTTGACGAGGTTGCCGTTGTGGCCGAGCGCGATGGAGCCGTGCGCGGTGGCGCGGAACGTCGGCTGGGCGTTCTCCCACACGGAGGCGCCGGTGGTCGAGTAGCGGGCGTGACCGACCGCGATGTGACCCTGGAGCGACCCGAGCGAGGTCTCGTCGAAGACCTGGGAGACCAGGCCCATGTCCTTGAAGACGAGGATCTGGGAGCCGTTGCTGACCGCGATACCCGCGGATTCCTGGCCCCGATGCTGGAGGGCGTAGAGCCCGAAGTACGTGAGTTTTGCGACCTCTTCGCCCGGAGCCCAGACACCGAAGACGCCGCACGCGTCCTGGGGGCCTTTCTCACCGGGGAGCAGATCGTGATTGAGTCGACCGTCACCACGTGGCACGCCACCGAGTGTAGGCGAGATCGACCACTGGTCCGAATTGGGGATGCGTCCGCGGAAGTGGATCACTGGTCCGCGACGGCCCGGACGCTGGTTCCGTCCTCGCTGGTCAGCGTGAGCGTCCGGTGCTCCACTCGGTAGCCGGACCGGCCGTCGAAGAGGCGCAGCAGCGTCTTCTCGACGGCCATGAGTGAGTCTTCGCACATCATCCGGGTGGTGGACGGAGCGCCGAGGGTGATATGGCCGTCGCGGACCGCGGCCCGGGCGTGCACGCGGTTGCAGCCGAGGCTGCCGGAGACGGTGCCCTTCTCCCCGTCGAAGGCGAGGTGGGCGCGGCCGCCGCCGTCCGGGGCGGTGACGGTCCACCGCGTGCCGTGGAGCGGGGCGTCGCGCCGCTCGGTCAGGCGGACGGTGTCGCCGGCGCCGGTGGTGAGCGTGAGGCGGTCGTCCCGTACCCGGGCCCTGAGTTCGCCGTCGGCGAGGGTGCGGGCGAGGGCGCGTTCGAAGGTCATGGGCCGCTCGCCGCAGGCCGTTTCGGTGGCCGTGGTGCCGCTGAGCCGGACGCGGTCGCCGTCGACGGCGGCCCGGGCGCTGAAGCGGTTGCAGCCGTAGGCGCCCTCGGCCCGCCCGCCGTCGTCGATCGTCAGGTGGGCGGCGGCGGGCGCGCGGTGCGTGGTGCCGTCCACGGTGACGCTGTCGACGCTCCAGCGGACGCCGGTCACGGGCCGTCCGGTGTCCGCCGCGCCGCTGTCCGCCCGCTCGTCGCCGCAGGCCGCCGCGAGCGGGAGGAGCAGGACGGCGGCCGCCAGGGTCAGGTGCTGCTTCTGTCGGTGCATGCCGGTTCGACGGGCGGCCGGGGCGGCCGGTTCCGGTCAGGTCAGGAGCGGGAGGTACGGCTCCAGGTCCGCCCGTTCCCCGCTCGCGCTGACCTCGGCGGCGGCGAGGGCGTCCCGCCACGCCGTCCGCCCGGTCGCGAGCCGGACCCAGGTCAGCGGATCGGTCTCGACGACGTTGGGCGGGGTGCCGCGGGTGTGCCGCGGCCCCTCCACGCACTGCACGACGGCGTACGGCGGGATCCGCACCTCGGTCGTGCCGCCGGGCGCCCTGACGGCCAGCGCGTCGGCGAGCAGCCGGACGCAGGCGGCGAGGGCCTGGCGGTCGTACGGGACGCCGAGGCCGGGGACGGCGGCGTTCAGGTCGTCGGTGTGGACGACGAGTTCGACGGTGCGGGTGACCAGGTAGTCGGCCAGCGGCAGGGCGCCCGCGCCGGTGGGGAGGAGCCGGGTGCCTGGGTGGGTGTCGAGCCGCGCGGCGAGGTCCCGTTCGATGCCGGCGAGGTGGGCGTCGAGGTCCGGGTGCTGCTCGGCGAGCAGACGGGCCCGGTCCGCGATCGCCGCGGAGCCGGCCGAGGTCGCGAACGGCCAGTCGAGCAGCCGGGCGTCCTGCCGGGCGGGCTCCGGCCGGTCCAGCAGCCGGGACACGGCCGACAGCGCCATGCCCGTGTGCGCGATCAGCTCGCGCACGGTCCAGTCGCCCAGCCGGGTGGGCAGCGCGAGCTGTCTGTCGTCGAGCCCGCGCACCGCCTCCCGCAGATTTCCCCACTGCCCGAACACGGCCGCGCGGATCCTGGCGGGGTCGTAGCTGCGGATTCGCTTCTTCGTCGGGGGCATGGCGGTGAGCCTAGTCGGCGCGGAGGGCGGCGGTTTCCGGGGCGTTCCCGGCCGGCCCGCACGGCACGGCCCGGCCGTCACGGGCCGCGCCCGCCTGCGCCCGCTACGGCTCCAGGCGCACCGCGAACGAGTACAGGCGGGTGATCTGGTCGCCGCTGCCGTTGTCGTCGGAGATCAGGTACAGCGGGCGCCAGCCCTGGTAGGGGCCGGTGGTCCACTCCTTGCCGAGGGCCATGCCCTCGGCGTTGTCCAGCAGCGGGTTGCGCGGGTTCGAGCCGGGCGTGGCGACCGCTCCGGGGCCGCCCGCCGGGCAGTCGGCGAGGTCGAAGACGGGGGTCTCCTCGGCGAAGACGTCCGCGGGCAGGTCGTAGAGGGAGTCCTCGTCGGTCACGTCGCGGGCCCCGTCCAGGGAGAGCTGGACGACCCGGACGGCCGTGCCGAGGCCGGCCGTGTACTCCCGTTCCAGGGCGAGGAGTCCCCCCTTGTCGTCGAGGGCGACCAGCTCCACCAGGTGCATGCCGTCCCCGGCGAGATAGGCGTACTGCCGGTCCGGGGTGTAGGTGCCGCCGGGCTCGCCCGTGTAGCGCTGGATGCGGATGACGGCCCGGCCTCGCTGGTCGCCGTCCTTGGCCAGCGGCGCCTCCCAGCCCGCGTAGAGGTGTCTTCCGTTCGGTGAGAGGGCGAGGGACTCGATGCTGCGGCCGGCCTGCGCACTGCCGTGGGGCCAGTACCGCAGCTCCTCGGGGACGGGGAAGTCCCGGCCGATCTGGGTGCCGCTGGCGATGTCGAAGCGGCGGACGGCCGGGCCGGTCTCGGAGCCGATCAGCGCCGTCCTGCCGCCCGGTTCGAGGACCAGCGCCTCGCCGTCGTACCACCGGAACTCGTCGCCGTCCGCGCGGCGCAGCGTGTGCGCGGTGTCGGCGACGGGGGCGAGGTCGAAGGGGGTTCCGAGGTCCAGCGGGAACAGCAGGCCGGGCGAGTTGTCGGCGAGCGCGAGCGCCTTGACGCCGTCCGGGCCCTGGGAGACCAGCGCGAGGGAGGAGAGGCCCTCGAGCGGCTCGTAGTCGACGTTCCGCTTGTTCAGGGCGTCCGAGTGGTCGAGGAGCACCGCCCGGGGCGCCGTGTCGCCGGCCGGCTGCCCGCCGCAGGCGCCGGTCGCGGGCGCGGGGTGGGCCCGCTCCCACCAGTCGACGGCCGGGGGCGCGCCGAGACCGAGGGCGAGGCCCGCCGCTCCGGCCGTCAGCGACCACACGAGGGTGCGCAGGCGGCTGTGGCGCGCCGGGCCGGCGGCGGGCTCGGCGGGAGGGAACAGCGGCGGGAGGACGGCCACGTTGCGGACGAAGTCCAGCCCGCCGACCCCGTTGCGGTCCTCGTCCTGCGGCTCCTGCGGCATCTCGGGCCGCATGGCCGTGATGCGCGCCTTGACCGCCTGGAAGAGGGTGTGCAGCCCCAGCATCTCGGGCCCGTCCGGCAGCCCCTGCCGCATGACGTCCACGAGCGCCCCGGTGAAGACCGTGCAGCGCCTGGGGTCGGGGGCGTGCGAGGGCCGGTCGCGCGGGGCGGAGGTCATGACGTACGAGCCCTCGACCCCGCGCAGCGTCTCCACGGCCACCCGGCCGCCCTGCCGGCCGCGGTCGGCCCCGGCCATCTCGGTGAGCACCTGGCCGCTGAAGCAGCAGTCGAGGATCAGTACGCGGCGCAGCGCGCTGCCGGTGTCGCGGATGGCCCGGCGGACGTCGCCGGCCCGCACGCAGGTGTCCGGCTGGTCCTCCGCCGAACCGGGCAGGGTGAGCAGCAGTTGTCGCTCGTGGCGGTCGAGGAGGCCGTGTCCCGCGTAGTAGACGATCAGCGTGTCCTCGGCGAGGAGCCCGGCCTGACGGATCGGGCCGACCAGGTCGGCCGGGGCCGCCGGATTGGCGACCGTGACGATCCTGTCCTCGGGGATCCCCCAGATCTCCTCGTCCGTGAGCACGGCCCGCAGTTCGACGAGGTTGTGGCGGACGCTGCGCAGCGAATCGAGGAGCGTGTAGTCGTCCACGCCGATCAGCACGCAGGCGGAGCGGCGGGGGTCGATCCGGGCGGAGTGGTCGCCGGCCGGCGCGGCTCTCGCGGTGCCGCGGGGCGTGGTCACGGCCGGTCCCCGCCCGCGCCGCCGTCCTCTCCGGCGTCGCCCGCCCCACCGGCGTCGCCCGGGCCGGCGCCGTCGTCGGGGGCGTCGCCCGCGGGGGCGCCGCGAAGCCTGCGCAGCAGTGCCTCGGCCTCGGCGGGGTCCGCGCCGACGACGTGGACGGTGACGGGGGGCGTGCGGTGTCCGTGGCTGCGCCGCCAGGCGAGATACGACAGCGGGAGCTGGGCCAGCCCGGTCGCCGTGGAGATCACCGCCAGGATCGTCTCGAGGTCCGGCCCCATGCGCCCGGGGACGTCGGCGGCGATCCGCTCCAGGCGGACGTGGCCGCGCAGCGACCGGTCGTCCGTGAACCAGTCGAGCAGCGAACGGAGTTCTTGTCCGGCATCCGGCCCGGCCGCCTCGAACCTGACCTGTAACCGGCTGTCCATCGGCCCTGACCCGGGGGCTCGTGCCTCACTCACGTCTTCAGGTTGGCACAACCACCCCACCGGTCAAGGGCGTTCGGGAAACTTCGCGGGCAACGCTCCGGCGTGGAGTACGGCCGGACGGCGGGCCGCCGCCCCAGGCGCGCGACGCGGACCTGGAGCGGCGGCCCGGACCTCCGGAGGCGGCGTCACGCCAGCAGCGCCGGGATCGTGCCCTCGTGCGCCTCGCGCAGCTCGGCCAGGGTGAGCGTGAACTCGCCCTGGACCTCGACCGTGTCGCCGTCCACGACACCGATGCGGGTCGCGGGCAGGCCGCGCGCACCGCACATGTCGGTGAAGCGGAGCTCCTCCGAGCGCGGCACGGCGACGATCGCGCGGCCGGCCGACTCGGAGAACAGGAAGGTGAAGGCGTCCAGCCCGTCCGGTACGACCAGACGCGCGCCCTTCCCGCCGAGCAGCGCCGACTCGACCACGGCCTGGACCAGGCCGCCGTCGGACAGGTCGTGCGCGGAGTCGATCATGCCGTCGCGGGAGGCGGCGATCAGGATCTCGGCGAGCAGCCGCTCGCGCTCCAGGTCGACCTCGGGCGGCAGGCCGCCCAGGTGGTCGTGGATCACCTGCGACCAGGCCGAGCCGCCGAACTCCTCGCGGGTGTCGCCGAGGAGGTAGAGCAGCTGGCCCTCCTCCTGGAAGGCGACCGGCGTGCGGCGGGCCACGTCGTCGATCACGCCGAGGACGGCGACGACCGGCGTCGGGTGGATGGCGGCCTCGCCCGTCTGGTTGTAGAGCGAGACGTTGCCGCCGGTCACCGGGGTGCCGAGCTGCCGGCAGGCGTCCGCCAGACCGCGCACGGCCTCGGCGAACTGCCACATGACCGCCGGGTCCTCGGGCGAGCCGAAGTTCAGGCAGTCGGAGACGGCGAGCGGCCTGGCGCCGGTGGTGGCGACGTTGCGGTAGGCCTCCGCCAGGGCCAGCTGCGCGCCCGTGTACGGGTCCAGCTTGGCGTACCGGCCGTTGCCGTCGGTGGCGATGGCGACGCCGAGACCGGTCTCCTCGTCGATGCGGATCATGCCGGAGTCCTCGGGCTGGGCGAGGACGGTGTTGCCCTGCACGAACCGGTCGTACTGGGAGGTGATCCAGGACTTGGAGGCCTGGTTGGGGGACGCGACCAGCTTCAGGACCTGGTCCTTCAGCTCCTCGGACGTCCGCGGGCGCGGCAGCTTGTTCGCGTCGTCCGCCTGGAGGGCGTCCTGCCAGTCCGGGCGGGCGTACGGGCGCTCGTACTCCGGGCCCTCGTGGGCCACGGTCCGCGGGTCGACGTCGACGATCTTCTCGCCGTGCCAGAAGATCTCCAGGCGGTCGCCGTCGGTGACCTCGCCGATCACGGTGGCGATGACGTCCCACTTGTCGCAGATCTGAAGGAAGCGGTCGACCTTGTCCGGCTCGACCACCGCGCACATGCGCTCCTGCGACTCGCTCATGAGGATCTCCTCGGGCGAGAGCGTGGAGTCGCGCAGGGGGACGTCGTCCAGCGTCACGCGCATGCCGCCGGAGCCGTTGGAGGCCAGCTCGCTGGTGGCGCAGGACAGGCCGGCCGCGCCCAGGTCCTGGATGCCGACGACCAGCTTCTCGGCGAACGCCTCCAGGGTGCACTCGATGAGGAGCTTCTCCTGGAAGGGGTCGCCGACCTGGACGGCGGGGCGCTTGGACGGCTTGGCGTCGTCGAAGGTCTCCGAGGCCAGGATCGACGCGCCGCCGATGCCGTCGCCGCCGGTGCGGGCGCCGTACAGGATGACCTTGTTGCCGGCGCCGGACGCCTTGGCGAGGTGGATGTCCTCGTGCCGCATCACGCCGATGCAGCCGGCGTTGACCAGCGGGTTGCCCTGGTAGCAGGCGTCGAAGACGACCTCGCCGCCGATGTTGGGCAGGCCCAGGCAGTTGCCGTAGCCGCCGATGCCGGCGACGACGCCCGGCAGCACCCGCTTGGTGTCGGGGTGGTCGGCGGCGCCGAAGCGCAGCGGGTCGACGACGGCGACCGGGCGCGCGCCCATGGCGATGATGTCGCGGACGATGCCGCCGACGCCCGTGGCCGCGCCCTGGTAGGGCTCGACGTAGGAGGGGTGGTTGTGCGACTCGACCTTGAAGGTGACCGCGTAGCCCTGGCCGACGTCGACGACGCCGGCGTTCTCGCCGATGCCGACGAGCAGGGCGTCGCTCTCGGGGGCCTTCTCGCCGAACTGGCGCAGGTGGACCTTGGAGGACTTGTACGAGCAGTGCTCGGACCACATCACCGAGTACATGGCGAGTTCGGCGCCGGTGGGCCGGCGGCCGAGGATCTCGACGATCCGCTCGTACTCGTCCTTCTTCAGGCCGAGTTCGGCCCAGGGCAGCTCGACGTCGGGGGTCGCGGCCGCGTGCTCGACCGTGTCCAGGGGGGTCTTGCTCATGCGGTGACCAGCCTCTTGAGGATCGAGGTGAAGAACGGGAGGCCGTCGGTGCGGCCGGTGCCGATCAGCGGCTCCACGGCGTGCTCCGGGTGCGGCATCAGACCGACGACGTTGCCGGCCTCGTTGGTGATGCCGGCGATGTCGTTGAGCGAGCCGTTGGGGTTGAAGTCCAGGTAGCGGAACGCGACCCGGCCCTCGGCCTCCAGCTTGTCCAGCGTGTACCGGTCGGCCACGTAGCGGCCGTCCATGTTCTTCAGCGGGATGTGGATCTCCTGGCCGGCCGCGTAGTCGGCCGTCCAGGCGGTGTCCGCGTTCTCCACCCGCAGCTTCTGGTCGCGGCAGATGAAGTGCAGGTGGTCGTTGCCGAGCATGCCGCCGGGCAGCAGGTGGGCCTCGGTGAGGATCTGGAAGCCGTTGCAGATGCCGAGGACCGGCAGTCCGGCCTTCGCCTGCTCGATGATCGTGTCCATCACCGGGGAGAAGCGGGCGATGGCGCCGGCGCGCAGATAGTCGCCGTAGGAGAAACCACCGCACAGGACCACCGCGTCGACCTGCTTCAGGTCCTTGTCCTTGTGCCACAGGGCGACGGGTTCGGCACCCGCGAGACGGATCGCGCGCTGCGTGTCCCGGTCGTCCAGACTGCCCGGGAAAGTGACGACGCCGATACGAGCGGTCACTTCGCGGCCTCCGCGACTTCCTCGACCCGGACGGTGAAGTCCTCGATCACGGTGTTGGCGAGGAAGGATTCCGCAAGATCGTGGATGCGGGCGAGCGCGGCCTCGTCGACCGGCCCGTCAACTTCGAGTTCGAATCGCTTTCCCTGACGTACGTCGGAGATCCCCTCGAAACCCAGCCGCGGCAGTGCGCGCTGCACCGCCTGGCCCTGGGGGTCGAGGATCTCCGGCTTGAGCATGACGTCGACTACGACGCGTGCCACTGGCACTCCCGGTGTGTGGTGCTGAGCAGGTTCCTTCAGACTACCCGCACAAAATTTCTACGCGGGTAGAGTTGTAGGAAACTACGTGAGCCCTGTCACGATCGGGTCTCGCCCGGGCCTCTTCGTGAAAAGTTCCGGGAAAGTTCCGGGAACCACCCGGGGTCCCTATTGCGCCACGGACACGCGGGAGGATTTAGTCGAGCTTCACGTGGCAATGCCAGGCACTGTACAAATGAATTGGCGCGAGCCGACGCTTTGCCCAATAACAGACGGACAGCCGACATCTCCGCGACGTCTTTGCACGTCGTCGCGGACAAGATGTCGCACGAAGGGACCGGTATTCGTGGCGCAGAAGGTCGTGGTCACTCTCTTTGACGACATCGACGGCTCGGAAGCGGCGGAGACGATCGCCTTCGGACTCGACGGCAAGTCGTACGAGATCGATCTGAGCGAAGCCAACGCCGAGCAGCTGCGCAAGGCGCTCGCGCCGTACGTGGCGGCCGGCCGCAAGCGGTCGCGGTCGGGCCGGACGTACCAGCAGACGGAGGTGGCCCCCGATCCGGCGGCCGTCCGGGCCTGGGCCCAGGCCAACCGGATGGAGGTGCCCGCGCGGGGCCGGATCCCCAAGAGGGTCTACGAGGCGTTCGCCGACGCCCGGTGAACCGCGGTCGGCGGCCGCCCGCCCGCCCCTCGCGGCAACCGACTTGCGCAGCACCCCTGCTGATCAGCTAAAGTCTGGAGCACGCCGAGGGGCGAGGCCGAAAGGCCCGGCCCACGGAGTCACGCGGGTGTAGTTCAGTAGTAGAACATCCCCCTTCCAGGGGGAAGGCGCAGTGTGCGATTCCTGTCACCCGCTCTGCACCGCCGTACGGACCACTCCGGTGGATCAGGTAGGCTGGTGCTCGCACCGATCGGTGGAAGCCGGTCGGGAGCAATGCGGACGTAGCTCAGTTGGTAGAGCGCAACCTTGCCAAGGTTGAGGTCGCGAGTTCGAGCCTCGTCGTCCGCTCGGGAAAAAGACCCCGGTCCATCGGACCGGGGTCTTTTCGTGTGTGCCCTTTCCCGTCCGTCTGACATTTGTCATGTCCGGTGATGACAGCGCGCACTGCCCGCCCGCCCCGCCCGCCGGGACGATCGGGTCATGGAAGCGAACGGACACGAGCACGTGATCGAGGTCACCGACCTGCGGCGTGTGTACGGGGGCGGGTTCGAGGCGGTGCGCGGAGTGAGCTTCTCGGTGCGCCGCGGGGAGGTCTTCGCGCTGCTGGGCACCAACGGCGCGGGCAAGACGTCGACGGTCGAGCTGCTGGAAGGCCTGGCGCCGCCGGCCGGCGGACGGGTGCGCGTCCTCGGGCACGACCCGTACGCGCAACGGGCCGCCGTGCGGCCCCGCACCGGGGTGATGCTGCAGGAGGGCGGCTTCCCCTCCGAACTGACCGTCGCGGAGACCGCGCGGACGTGGGCGGGCTGCGTCAGCGGGGCGCGCCCGCCGCAGGAGGTGCTGGCGCTGGTGGGGCTGGCGGGGCGGACCGGTGTGCGGGTCAAGCAGCTGTCCGGGGGCGAGCGGCGGCGCCTGGACCTGGCGCTCGCCCTGCTCGGCGACCCCGAGGTGCTGTTCCTCGACGAGCCGACGACCGGACTGGACGTCGAAGGACGCCGGGACACCTGGAAGCTGGTGCGGGCACTGCGCGACGGCGGCACGACCGTGCTGCTGACCACGCACTACCTGGAGGAGGCCGAGGCGCTGGCCGACCGGCTGGCGATCCTGCACGAGGGACGCATCGCCGCCGCCGGCACCCCGGCCGAGGTCACCGCCGCCCAGCCGTCCCGGATCACCTTCGAGCTGCCCGAGGACCACTTCCTCGGTGACCTGCCGCCGCTCGGTGAACTGGGCGTGTGCGGACACGAGATCGAGGGGCGGGTCGTACGGCTGCGGACGCACGAGCTGCAGCGGACCGCCACGCGGCTGCTGACCTGGGCCGACCGGGCCGGTGTGGAGCTGCGCCGGCTCGACGTGCGGTCGGCCTCGCTGGAGGAGGCGTTCCTCGGGATCGCCCGGGAGGCGTCCGCGAAGACGGGGACACGGGAGTACGCGGCATGAGCGACACCACCACACTGGCGAGCCGGATGGCGGCGCTCGCGCGCGCCGAGCTGACCCTGCTGGGACGCAGCAGGGGCACGCTCGTCGCCGCCCTGTTCGTGCCGCTGGTGCTGCCGGTCAGCGTGCGCTCGGCGACCGAGAAGATGGACCTCGAGGAGGCCGGGCTCACCGTCGGCACGGTGGTCCTGCCCGCCGCGATCGGCTTCTCCCTGCTGTTCGCCGTCTACGGGGCGCTCGTCGGCGTCCTCGTCGCCCGCCGCGAAGAACTCGTCCTCAAGCGGCTGCGCACCGGGGAGCTGCGGGACGCCGAGATCCTCGCCGGGTCCGCGCTGCCGGCCGGCGCGACGGGGCTGGTGCAGTCGCTGCTGCTGGCGGCCGGCTGCGTGGTCCTGCTGGACATGCCCGCGCCTCCGGCGCCGCACCTGGCCGTCGTGGGACTGCTGTCGGGGCTGGTGATGTGCGCCTCGCTCGCGGCGCTCACCGCGGCCTTCACCAGGACGACCGAGAGCGCCCAGGTCACGCCGATGCCGCTGATGCTCGTGTCGATGCTCGGCTCCGGGATGACCGTCCCCCTGGAACTGCTGCCCGACCGGCTGGCCTCCTTCTGCGAACTGCTGCCGCTGACGCCCGTGATCACCCTCGTGCGCGGCGGCTGGACCGGTGACCTGTCGGCGTACGAGGCGGTCGGTCCCGTGCTGACCGCGCTGGCCTGGACCGCTCTGGGCGTGTTTGCTGTACGGCGGTGGTTCCGGTGGGAACCGCGGCGCTGACCGTGCCGCGGCCGGACGCGGGGAGGGATGCGGTGCTGGGCCGGATACGGGGATGGCAGCGAAGCCAGTGGCACGAGCGCAGCAAGGCCGAGCAGGTGGAGCTGCAGTACCGGCTCGTGTGGCAGTGCTCGATCTGGTTCTTCTACGTCGGCTGGTGCGCGGCGCCCCTGCCGTCCGCCCTGCGGGACCGTCCGCTGGACTGGGCGCTCGGCGGGCTGCTGCTCGTCCTCGGCGCGGCCCAGGCCTTCTTCGGCAACCGGCTGCAGCGGCAGGCGGTCGACGCCTACCTGGGCCGGGGCGGGATGCCGCGGCGCGGGCTCGCCGAGTCGGCCGCGCTGCTGGGCGCGGTGCTGGCGGTGACGGTGGCGCTGCAGGTCGTGCACGGCATGGACGAGGGGGTCATCGGCTTCGTCACCCTCTACGCACTGCTCCCCTTCGGCTGCGCGTACTGCCTGGTCGTGCCGGTGCGGCGGTTCCTCACCCGGTTCGGCGCGGCCGGCGCGGCGGTCGTGGCCGCGCACGCCGCGGCCACCGACATCACCGGGATCGGGCTGGCCGCCCTGGCGGGGCTGGTGCTGCTGACCACGGGCATGGCCCTGCTGATGTCGCGGTGCGGGACCTGGACGCTGGCCGTGCTGTGGGAGGCCGAACGGGCCCGCGAGGCCGAGGCGCGGCTCGCCGTCGCCGAGGAGCGGCTGCGGTTCGGGCGGGACCTGCACGACGTGATGGGGCGGAACCTGGCCGTGATCGCCCTCAAGAGCGAGCTGGCCGTGCAGCTCGCCCAGCGGGGGCGGCCCGAGGCCGTGACGCAGATGATCGAGGTGCAGCGGCTGGCGCAGGAGTCGCAGCGGGAGGTGCGCGAAGTGGTGCGCGGCTACCGGGCGATCGACCTCGGCGCCGAACTCGCCGGGGCGCAGGGCGTGTTGGCGGCCGCCGGCATCGACTGCACGGTCACCGGATCCGCCGGCGGACTGCCGGCGCCGGTGCAGTCGGCGCTGGGCTGGGTCGTGCGGGAGGCGGCGACCAACGTGCTGCGGCACGGTGACGCGCGGCACTGCACGGTACGGCTCCGGGTGTCGCAGCGGCGGGCGGTGCTGTCCGTGGAGAACGACGGGGCGCCGGAGGAGGCCGGCGACACCGGGTCCGGGCTGGCCGGGCTGCGGGAGCGGCTGGCGGGCATCGGCGGGACGCTGCGTGCCGGACCCGCCGGGCGGGGGCTGTTCCGGCTGACCGCGGAGGTACCGCTGCCGGTGGGAGCACCCGGTCCCGAGCCCGCCGTCCGTCGTCCTGTGAGCGAGGTCACCCCATGACGTCTCCCGTGCCGTCCGCGCCGCCCGTCCGGCTCCTGCTCGCCGACGACGAGCACCTCATCCGGGGCGCGCTCGCCGCCCTGCTGTCCCTGGAGGACGACCTGACGGTCGTCGCCGAGGCCGCCACCGGGCCCGAGGCGCTGGCGATGGCGCGGGCGCACGCGCCCGACGTCGCCGTCCTGGACCTGCAGATGCCGGGCGCGGACGGTGTGCGGGTCGCCACGTCCCTGCGCGCCGAACTGCCCGCCTGCAAGGTGCTGATCGTCACCGGTCACGGGCGGCCCGGGCACCTGAAGCGGGCGCTCGCGGCGGGTGTGCGGGGGTTCGTCCCGAAGACCGTCAGCGCACAGCGGCTCGCCGAGATCATCCGGACCGTGCACGCCGGAAACCGTTACGTCGATCCGGAGTTGGCCGCCGACGCGATCTCCGCCGGGGACTCGCCGCTGACCGCGCGTGAGGCGGAGGTGCTGGAACTGGCCGCCGACGGGGCGCCCGTCGCGGAGATCGCCGAACGGGCCGCGCTGTCACCGGGGACCGTACGGAACTATCTGTCGTCGGCCACCTCCAAGCTCGGCGTGGAGAACCGGCACGCGGCGGTGCGTCTCGCACGCGAGCGAGGTTGGGTATAGTTGCTCTCGCGCCACGGCGCAACGCGGACGTAGCTCAGTTGGTAGAGCGCAACCTTGCCAAGGTTGAGGTCGCGAGTTCGAGCCTCGTCGTCCGCTCCACGTCAGGACACAGCGAAGGCCCCGGTCGACGACCGGGGCCTTCGTCGTGCGGCCGGTCAGCTCCAGGCGGTGCCGGTCAGCCGCTCGTACGCCTCGACGTACTTGGCGCGGGTCGCCTCCACCACCTGCTGCGGCAGCGGCGGCGGGGGCTGCTCGCTCCCGCGGTCCCAGCCGGACTCCGGCGAGGTCAGCCAGTCGCGGACGAACTGCTTGTCGTACGACGGCTGCGCCCGGCCCGGCTGCCACTGGTCGGCCGGCCAGAAGCGGGAGGAGTCCGGGGTGAGCACCTCGTCCGCGAGGACCAGCCGGTCGCCCTCGAAACCGAACTCGAACTTGGTGTCGGCGAGGATGATCCCCCGGTCGCGGGCGATGTCGCGGGCGCGGGAGTACGCGGCGAGGGTCGCCTGGCGCAGCCGGGCCGCGGTGTCCGCGCCGACCTGGCGGGCGACCTCCTCGTAGGAGACGTTCTCGTCGTGCTCGCCGACCGCGGCCTTGGTGGCCGGGGTGAAGATCGGGGCGGGGAGCTCCGAGCCGTCGACGAGGCCCTCGGGGAGGGCGAGGCCGCAGACGGTGCGGGACTCGTCGTACTCGGCCAGGCCCGAGCCGGTGAGGTAGCCGCGGGCCACGCACTCCACGGGGACCATCCGCAGGGACTTGCAGACCAGGGTGCGGCCCGCCCAGTCGGCGGGGGCGCCCTCGGGCAGCTCGGTGCTCAGCACGTGGTTCGGCACCAGGTCGGCGAGCTGGTCGAACCACCACAGGGAGAGCTGGGTGAGGATCCGGCCCTTGTCGGGGATCTCGGTCGGCAGCACCCAGTCGTAGGCGGAGATGCGGTCGCTGGCGACCATCACGAGGTCGCCCGCCTCGTTCTGGTACAGCTCGCGCACCTTTCCGGTGTGCAGGTGCACCAGGCCCGGAACCTGGATCGGCTCGGGCTTTTCGACGAATCCGGACACGGTTCCTCCCCGTGGTTCTGTCCAATGGTCCCGATTCTCCCGTACCGGGGGGTGACCGGAGACATCGGGTTCCCGCACGGGGCGGCGGATGGGGCGTGTTCCGGCGGGGGCCGGTCGGGGAGCGCGAGCGGGGCGGTCGCGGGGGCGGCGGGCCCGGCGCGCGGCGGCCGCGGGGGGCCAGGGGTCAGTCGCGTTTGCAGATGCGGTCCAGGAGGTTGGCGGTGGCGCGCTGGATGCGGGCGTCGACGTGTCCGGGGCGGTCCAGGGCCGGGGACCAGGCGAACGTCCCGGACGCGAAGACCCAGGCGCCGGACGGCGCGCGGTAGAGGGACGTCTCCTGGTGGCGCGGGACGCCCTCGCCGTCGGTGTAGGGGGAGTGGGCGAGCAGGACGCGCTCCTCGTGGTCGGGGAGCGGGGTGCGCGGGAAGTAGCGGTCGGCCTCGCCCGCCACCAGTCCGTCGATCTCGTCGCCCTCGCCGGCGCCGGTCGCCTCCCAGACCCAGTGGCCGGCGTTGCGGACGATCAGCGGGTGCGGCTCGGGGACCTGGCCGGCGTACTGGATGCCGAGCAGTTCCTGTTCGGGGCGGTCGATCTCGCGCCAGAGGACGGGTTTGCCCGGCCCCCTGCGTTTGCGGCAGGTGAGCAGCCGGTCGGGGGTGCCGGACGGGGACGGGCCCAGTTCCACCTGCCAGTACAGGGTGTTGGCGGAGAGGAAGACCAGCGAGGTGCCCTGGTCGCGGGCGCGTTCGACGGTGCGGCGCATGGGGAGCGACCAGTACTCGTCGTGGCCGGGGAAGACCAGGCCGCGGTAGCGGGTGGGGTCGACGTACCCGGCGTGCAGATCGCGGGCGTCGGCGTAGGCGAGGTCGTAGCCGTAGCGCTCGGCCCAGCGGATGACGTCGTAGGCGTGGCCGACGTGCAGCGGGAGGCCGGCGCCGGCGTACGGGCGGTCGAAGGAGACCGTCGTCGCGGCGTCGGCCTCGCCCAGCAGCCGGCCGTTCTCGTCCCAGGCGTGGTAGAAGCTGGCGCCGGTGCGGCCGTCCTCCGGGTAGAGGTTGTACGCCTGCCAGGTGATGTCCGGCAGGACGAGCAGCAGGTCGGCCGGGTGGGCGTCGCGGACGGTGAAGGGGACGTGGGAGCGGTGACCGTCGGCGGTGGTGAGGACGGCGACGTACGCGCCGACGCTCCAGTACGACGGGATCTGCAGCCGCCAGGACAGCCACCAGTGGTGGCAGGAGACCGTGCGGTCGGCCGTCAGCGGCCGGGGCTGGACGATGCCGGACAGCCGGGGGCTGGTGGTGATCTTGGCGGCCCCGTCGCCGCCGTAGTGGCCGATGCGGTAGACGTCGACGGCGAATTCCTGCGGCGGGTCGACGGTGACGTGGAAGTCGACGGCCTCGCCGGGCGCGACCGCGCCGGTGGAGGCGAAGCCCTTGATCTGCTGGTGGACGTCGTCGGCGGCGCGGGGCTCGCCGGTGGAGCGGCGCTCGTCCGCGTACCAGGGGACCACCAGGCCGGTGTCGTCGAAGTACGTCTCGCCGCCGCGTAGCCAGGGGACGGGGCCCTGCCCGAAGGGATCCGTCACGGCGTGCGCGCGTGCTCCCGACTCCCAGCGGCGGATCTGCTCCGGCCCCATGGGTGATTCCCCTCCCTCGTGCCCCGTGGTCGGCTGTGGCGTGTGCGTGGCGGCCCGCGGTGACCTCGGGCCGTTCACGGACTCGCTCGCGGGTGGACGGCGACTGTGGCGGCTGTCCTGTGCCGCCTGTCTTTGCCATGAGCGCGATCGGTCTCAGCACATCACATAACGCACGCCTGTTTTCACCGTTCGTCGCAAATCGACAGGAAGTGGAACGGAAAGCTCCGATTTACGGAGGGCGCGGGGGTGGGGCCTCAGACCAGCCGTACCGGCTTCTCCGGGCGTATGCCCAGCTCGGCCAGCCAGGCGCGCAGGGGAGCCGGGTCGCCCGACTCGACGAGGGCGAGGACTCCGGGGGCCAGGTCGGCCGCCCGTTGCCCATTGATCATCAGGGACGGGCCGTCGAGCCAGTCCAGGCCCGGGGTCGCGCCGGCGGTGTCCATCGCGGCGCAGCACACCATCGCGGTGATGTGGTCGGTCAGGAGTTCGCGGGCGGTGCGCGGCGGCTGGAGCGGGAAGAGGGGGAGCGCCCGGTCGTCCCGGAGGGGCGTGTCGGGGACGGTGCGGCCGGCGCCCGCCGCCTCGGCCGGTACGGCCCGGGCGGCGGCCTCCTCCCGGGCCAGCTCGGCGCTGAGCCCCGCGGCCAGGGCGGCGCTGCGGGGGGTGGTGCCGGAGAGGTCCTCCTCCTCGGCCCGCCTGGTGGGGGGAAGGGGTGGGGCGGGAGGAACGGCGGGGGCGGCGGTGACGGGGTCGGCGAGCCGGGAGGGTTCGGCGGGTCCGGGCGGATCGGCGGATGCGAAGGGACGGGGCGGCTCGGTCCGGGCTCTCCGGCTCGCGTGGTCCGTCCGGGTCCTGGTGGCGGGCGGATCCGTGAGGTGGTCGAGGACGCGGGTCAGGGTGGGGCCGTCGGCGTGCGGACCGGCGCTTCCGGGGGCGCGGCGGACGCCCAGGGTGTCCAGGACGCGGTGGAGGCGGGCCGCGTCGGTGCGCCACTTGCGGTCGACGACCTCCTCCGGGTATTCGTCCCACTCCACCGGGGACCAGTCCGGGCCGGGCTCGGCGGGGCCGCCGTGGAAGAGCCGGGCGGCGAGGAAGGAGACCGCCTCGTCGACCGTGCCGGGCTCCTCCAGCAGGTCGCAGGCGGGGCGCTCACCGAGGCGGGAGGCGAAGCCCTCGGCCAGGCGGTCCCGGCGGGACAGTTCCGTGAGCGCCGCGACCACGCCCGCGTCCAGCCGGGCGGGCCAGCGGCCCGTCCGCCAGGCGGGCAGCGCCACGCGGGTGAGCAGCCGGTCCCAGCCCGCGTACGCCAGCCCCACCTGTTCCTGGGCGACGATGCGCAGGCCGTAGTCCACGGCCTGCGCGCGTTCGGCGGCGGCGGCCGCGACCCCGCGCTCCATCTCGGTGGCGTGGCTCTCGCAGCTGCGCAGCAGGAGCCGGGACACCCAGCCGACGCCCGCGCACACCGCCCGGGACGCGGGGCAGCGGCCGCGGTCCGAGGTCACCGCCACCGCGGCGTCCAGGCCGCGGACGAAGCGGCGGGCGGCGGCTATGTCCGGGTGCGCCGACGGCTCCGTACCGGCGACGACCGGGGCGAGGACCGCGCGCAGCTCGCCGACGCGCATCCACCACAGGAACGGGGAGCCTATGACGAGGACGGGCGCGGTGGCGGACCGGCGGCGGGGGAATCCGCCGGCGCCTCCCGTCCGGTCGGGCTCCTCCGGCGGGGGCGGGCCGTGGGCCGGGTGGGTGCGGTCCTCCAGCCAGCTGTCGCAGTCCGGGGTGAGCGCTATCGCCGACGGGGCGGGCACGTCGAGCCGGTCGGCCAGGTCGCGCACCATCCGGTACAGGTCGGGCGCCGACTCCTCCGGGACCGGGACCGTGGGGCTCATGGCGGGGCGGGCGCGGGCGACGATCAGGGCGATGCCGCCGGCGGCGAGCAGCACGAGGAGCGCGAGGACGGTCACGGTCCACCGGGCGGCCTCCCAGCCCGGGCCGACGAGGTGGCCGGTGGAAGCGCCGGCGAGCAGGATCACGGCGGCGGCCGCGGGCAGCAGCGCGACGGCCAGTGCCCGGCTGCGCATACGCAGCACGGCCACCGCTCGGGAGCGCGCGGCCTGCGCGCCCGCCTCCACACCCGTACCGGTCACAACCGGATCTCGCCCCCTTCCAGCCGTCCTGGCGCCTTCCTGGTGTTGCCCACTCCCCCACTGTGACACCCGCCACTGACATCGCAATGCCGGTGGGCCAAGTGCCGGACCGCTTGCGCCGCACCCTAGTTGGGGCCTCCACCCCCGTCAGCCGTATAGGTCATCGGTCACTCGATGGAATGGCCCTGGGGAGAGGTGGGTGACGGACAGCGAGGGCCGGGCCCCGGTTCCGGCCCCGGTCCCGGTCTCCGCGGCTACGGTTCCGGCTCCGGCTCCGCGCGAAAGGCTCCGGCTCCGCGCGAAAGGCCCCGGATCCTGAGCTTGCGATCCGGGGCCCGCGGGGGTTCGTCGGCTTCGGCGGGCGGTGCGGCGCCCGTCGTGGAGTGTCCGGCGACGGCCGGGAACGGACTATGCCTGCGCCGCCGCCTTCGCCGCGATGTCCGTACGGTGCCGGGAGCCGTCGAGGCGGATGCGGGAGACGGCGCGGTAGGCGCGGTCGCGGGCCTCGGCGAGGTCCTTGCCCGTGGCCGTGACGGACAGGACGCGGCCGCCGGCGCTGACGATCGCGTCGCCCTCGCGCCGGGTGCCGGCGTGCAGCACGTAGGCGTGCGGGGCGTCCTGGGCCGCCACCTCGTCGAGGCCGGTGATCGGGTCGCCGGTGCGCGGGGTGCCGGGGTAGTTGTGCGAGGCGACGACCACCGTGACGGCCGCTTCCTCGCTCCAGCGCAGGGGTTCGAGGTCGGCGAGGTTGCCGGTGGCGGCGGCCATCAGGACGCCGGCGAGCGGCGTCTTCAGGCGGGCGAGGACGACCTGGGTCTCGGGGTCGCCGAAGCGGGCGTTGAACTCGATCACGCGGACGCCGCGGGAGGTGATCGCCAGACCGGCGTAGAGCAGGCCGGAGAAGGGCGTGCCGCGGCGGCGCATCTCGTCGACGGTCGGCTGCAGAACCGTCTCCACGACCTCGTCGACCAGCTTGGGGTCGGCCCACGGCAGCGGCGAGTACGCGCCCATGCCGCCGGTGTTCGGTCCCTCGTCGCCGTCGAGGGCGCGCTTGAAGTCCTGGGCGGGCCGCAGCGGGAGGACGGTCTCGCCGTCGGTGATCGCGAAGAGGGAGACCTCGGGGCCGTCGAGGTACTCCTCGACGACGACCCGCCCCCGCTGCCCGGACGGCGCCCCGATGCAGGCGCCGGCGTGCGCCCTCGCCGTCTCGACGTCGCTCGTGACGACGACGCCCTTGCCGGCGGCGAGCCCGTCGTCCTTGACGACGTACGGGGCGCCGAAGGCGTCCAGGGCCGCGTCGACCTCCTCGGGCGTCGTGCAGACGTAGGAGCGCGCCGTCGGGACCCCGGCCGCCGCCATGACGTCCTTGGCGAAGGCCTTGGAACCCTCGATGCGGGCGGCCTCCCCGGAGGGGCCGAAGACCGCGATGCCCGCCTCGCGCACGGCGTCGGCGACCCCGGCCACGAGGGGGGCCTCCGGGCCGACCACGACCAGGTCGACGCCGAGTTCCCGGGCCAGGCCGGAGACGGCCTGGCCGTCCAGGGCGTCGACCCGGTGCAACTCGGCGACCTCGGCGATGCCGGCGTTGCCGGGGGCGCAGTGCAGCGCGGTGACGTCGGGGTCGAGGGACAGGGAGCGGCACAGGGCGTGTTCGCGGGCGCCGCTGCCGATGACGAGGACCTTCACGGGGTCAGCCTAGCGGGAGCCGGTTTGTGCGGGTCGCCGAGGGAGCCGGGAGGGGGTGTCCGTACGTTCCTCCAAGAGGGGGCGGGCGCCGGGCGGCGGCGCCTGTGGCCCGCCGCCGTCCTCCGGGGCTCGCCGGCCGGTGCCCGGCCCGGCCGGCAGCCGGCGGGCCTACTCGTTCACGAACTCCTCCACCACGGTCGCCCCCAGTTCCCGCACGATCAGTTCCTGACCGGAGAGGGCGGACTCGTCGAGGTCGGGGTCGTCGTCCTCGGGGATGTCGTCCTCGGGGGAGACCGGGGGCGGCTCCGGGGCGGAGGGCCGGGGCGCGGGAGCCGGAGCGGCCGCCGCGGCGGTGGGCGGGGCTGCGGCCACCGGCGCCGCCGGACGGGGCGCCGGGGAACGCGGCGCGGG
>NZ_BAAATK010000044.1:0-60179 GCF_039533365.1 Streptomyces glaucus | reverse complement strand
GCACCGCCACCAACGACGACGAACACGCCGTGTCCACCGACACCGCCGGACCCTCGAACCCCAACGCATACGCCACCCGCCCCGAAGCAACGCTCGGCGCACTGCCGTTGCCCCGGAACGGCTCGAACTCCTCCCCCGCCAGCAACTCCCGGTAGTCGTTGTACATGACCCCGGCGAAGACACCCGTCCGGCTGCCCCGCAGCGACACCGGATCGATGCCGGCCCGCTCGATCGCCTCCCACGAGGTCTCCAGCAGCAACCGCTGCTGCGCATCGGTCGCCAACGCCTCCCGCGGACTCATCCCGAAGAACTCGGGATCGAACCCCGCCGCATCCGCCAGGAACCCACCCTGCCGCGTCGACGACGTCCCCGGATGCTGCGGATCGGGGTGATACAACCGCTCCACATCCCAGCCCCGATCGGCCGGGAACTCCCCGACCGCGTCCACCCCCTCCACCACCAACCGCCACAACTCCTCCGGCGAGGACACCCCACCCGGAAAGCGGCACGCCATCCCCACCACCACCACCGGATCCTCCGCCACCCCCGGCAGCGCGACGACCGGCTCCACCGGGGCAGCCTCCCGCTCACCCCACACCCGCTCCAGCAGGAAATCCGCCAGCCGCTCCACCGTCGGATAGTCGAACACCAGCGTCGCCGGCAACCGCAGCCCCGTCACCGCCTGCAACCCGTTGCGCAGCTCCACCGCCAGCAGCGAATCAAAACCCAGCTCACGGAACGACCGCGACGCATCGACCCCCAGCCCACCATCGAAACCCAGCACCAACGCCACCTGACCCCGCACCACATCGAGCAGCACCTCACGCCGCTCCACCTCATCCAACCCCGCCAACCGCCGCACGAGGTCCTCGGAGGCCACGACGCGTCGCTGCCGGGTCCGTACCAGGCCCCGCAGCAGGGCCGGGACCTCGCTCCGCGCCCGCGCCGCGCGCAGGTCGAGCGGCACCGGCAGGACCACGCCCTCCCCCGAGGCCAGGGCGGCGTCGAACAGGGCCAGGCCCTGGTCGAGCGAGACCGGGCGGATCAGGCCCGTGGTGTCGTGTGCGGTGGCGGAGAGGTCGCCCGCCATGCCCGCGCCCCGGAGGTCCCAGGGGCCCCAGACGAGGGAGGTGCCCGGCAGGCCGAGGGCACGCCGGTGGGTCGCCAGGGCGTCGAGGAAGGCGTTGGCGGCGGCGTAGTTGGCCTGCCCCACCCCGCCGAACGTACCGGCCGCCGACGAGAACAACACGAAGGCACGGACGTCCGGCAACAGCTCGTGCAGATGCCAGGCCGCGTCGGCCTTCGGCGCCAGAACCGCCTCCAGCCGCTCCGCGGTCAGACTGCCGACCAGCCCGTCGTCCAGCACACCCGCCGCATGCACCACCGCACCGATCGACCGACCGGCCACCACACGAGCCAGAGCCTCCCGGTCCGCCACATCACACGCGAGAACCTCGACCCGCTCGGCACCCGCCCCGGTCAGCTCGGCCACCAGCTCCGCGGCACCCGGCGCGGCCTCACCACGCCGCGACACGAGGATGAGCTCCCGCACCCCGTGCACCCGCACCAGATGCCGCGCCAGCACCGCACCCAGACCACCCGTACCACCGGTCACCAGCACCGCACCCGAACCGGACCACACCTCCGCCCCGGCATCCGGGGACGCCACCCGCACCAGGCGCGGCACGGTCACCCGGCCGTCCCGGATGTGCGTCTCGCGTTCCCCGGTGCCCAGGGCCCGGCGCAGCTGTTCGCCGTCGGCCGGTTCGGTGCCGAGGTCCAGCAGGGCCACCCGCCCGGGGTGTTCGGACTCGGCGGCGCGCACCAGGCCGCGTACCGCACCGGTGACGGGCCGGTCGTCGCGGAGGACGAGGACCAGGCGGGAGTCGCGGAAGAGGTCGTCGCTCAGCCACTGCCGGACGAGGCCGAGGACACGGGTCGTCAGGGCGTGCAGCGCGGCGACGGGGGTGGCGGCGGGGTCCGTCGTGACGGGGGCGAGGACGGTGTCCGGTACCGCCGCAGTGCTGTCGGCCGTCAGCGCGGTGGCCAGTTCGGCGAGGTCCGTGCAGGGGCGTACCGCCGGGGAGCCGAGGGCTTCGGCGAGGTCGTGGGCCGTGGTCTCGTCGTGCGGGTCGGCGAGCACCGCGCAGGTGCCCTGGTACGGGGTGGCGGCGGTGGCCGGGACCCGGTCCACGCGGTGGAGGGCGTCGTGGACGGCCGCGGCGCCGGGCGGGGCGGTGTCGTCGAGGGGACGGGTGACCAGGGTGCCGGCGGAGAGCACGGGGGCGCCGGCCGGGTCCACGACGTCGAGGGTGAGGGCGGCGTCGCCGCGGGGCACGAGGCGGGCGCGCACGGCGGTGGCGCCGGACGCGTGCAGTTCGACGTCCTCCCAGGCGAAGGGCACGCCGAGGCGGCCCCGGCCGGTGTGGGCGAAGGCGTGCAGGGCGGCGTCCAGCAGGGCCGGGTGGAGGGCGAAGCCGGCGGTCGGGTGCCCGGCCGGCAGTTCGGCCTCGGCGTACAGTTCGTCGCCGCGGCGCCACAGGGCGCGCAGGCCGCGGAAGGCGGGGCCGTAGGCGAAGCCCTGGCCGGCGAGGTCGTCGTAGCCGTGGCTCTCGTCGAGCGGGACGGGTTCGGCGCCGGCGGGCGGCCAGGCCGTGGTGTCGAACGCCGCGGGTGCCGCGGTGCCGTGGCCGGGCGACAGGTGGCCGGTGGCGTGCAGGGTCCAGGGGAGGTCGTCGCGGGCGTCGGGGCGGGCGTAGACGGTGACGGGACGGCGGCCGTCGGGGGTGGGGCCGCCGACGAAGGTCTGGATCTGGACGGCGCCCCGTTCGGGCAGTTCCAGCGGGGTGGGCAGGGTCAGCTCGTCCAGCCGGTCGCAGCCGAACTCGTCGCCCGCGCGCAGGGCGAGTTCGACGAAGGCCGCGCCGGGCAGCAGGACCCGGCCCGCGATCCGGTGGTCGGCGAGCCAGCGGTGCGTGCCGAGGGAGAGGCGGCCGGACAGCAGGGCGCCGTCGGAGTCGGCGAGGGCGACGGCGGCGCCGAGGAGGCCGTGTTCGGCGGGGGCGAGGCCGGCGGCGCGTACGTCCCTGGCGGTGGTGCCGACGCCGGCGGCGGGCCAGTGGCGGCGGCGCTGGAAGGCGTAGGTGGGCAGGTCGACGCGGTGGGCGGGGGCGTCGCCGAAGTACGCGGCCCAGTCGACGCGGACTCCGGTGGCGTGCAGCCGGGCCAGGGCGGTGGCCGTGGCGGCGGTCTCGGGGGTGTCCGCGCGCAGGACGGGCAGGGCGGTGGCGTCCTCGGGCGCGGTGTCGGCGACGAGGCCGCTGAGGACGCCGTCGGGGCCGAGTTCGACGAAGGTGCGGACGCCCGCCTCGGCGAGGGTGCGGACGCCGTCGGCGAAGCGTACGGTCTCCCGGACGTGCCGGACCCAGTGGTCGGCGGTGCGCAGTTCGTCGGGGTCGGCGAGGGCGCCGGTGAGGTTGGAGACGACCGGGAGGGCGGGGCGGCGCAGTTCCAGGCCGGCGACGACGGTGCGGAACGCCTCCAGCATCGGGTCCGTCAGCGGCGAGTGGAAGGCGTGCGACACCCGCAGGGGGGTGACGCGGTGCCCGTCGGCGGCGAGCCGGCCGGTGGTCTCGGCGACGGCGTCGGCGGGGCCGGAGACGACGACGGAGGCGGGGCCGTTGACGGCGGCGACGGCGACTCCGTCCGTCAGGTACGGCCGGACCTGTTCCTCGGAGGCGCGGACGGCGGCCATGGCCCCGCCGGCGGGGAGGTCCCGCATGAGGGAGGCGCGTGCGGTGACCAGGGTGCAGGCGTCCGCGAGGGTGAGCACTCCGGCGGCGTGGGCGGCGGTCACCTCGCCGAGGGAGTGCCCGGCGACGAAGTCGGGCCGTACGCCCCAGGACCGGAGGAGGCGGAACAGGGCCACCTCGACGGCGAACAGGGCGGGCTGGGCGGTGCCGGTGTCGTTCAGGGCCGCCTCGTCGGTGCCCCACATGGCCTCGCGCACCCCGGGGGCGAGGAGGGCGAGTGTCTCGTCGAGCGCTTCGGCGAAGACGGGGAAGCGGTCGTACAGCTCCCGTCCCATGCCGAGGCGCTGGGCGCCCTGGCCGGAGAAGAGGAAGGCGGTGGGGGCGTCGGTGGCCGTGCGCCGGATCAGGCCGGGGGCCGTCTCACCGGCCGCGAGGGCGGTCAGGGCGGCGGTGACGTCGGCGGGGCCGGTGGCCACGAACGCCGCCCGGTGCGCGAAGGCGGTGCGGGTGGTGGCGAGGGCGCGGGCGAGGGCCCGGACGGGCGGGGGCGTCTCGGCGCGCTCCAGTGCGGTGCGGAGGCGGGCGGCCTGCGCGGCCAGCGCCTGCGGGGTGCGGGCGGACAGGACGAGCGGGACGGGGACGGCCGGGGTGTCCGGGGTCTCCTCGGGTTCGGGGGCGGTGTCGGCGGGGGCCTGTTCGAGGACGGCGTGGGCGTTGGTGCCGCTGATGCCGAAGGAGGAGACGGCGGCGCGCCGGGGCTCGCCGGTGTCCGGCCAGGGGGTGTTCTCGGTGACGAGGCGTACGGTGCCCGGCGACCAGTCCACGTGTGTGCTGGGCTCGTCCACGTGGAGGGTGCGCGGCAGCACGCCGTGCCGGATGGCCTGCACCATCTTGATGACTCCGGCGACACCGGCGGCGGCCTGGGTGTGGCTCAGGTTGGACTTGACCGAGCCGAGCAGCAGCGGGCGGTCCGCGGGCCGGTTGCGGCCGTAGGTGGCGAGCAGTGCCTGCGCCTCGACGGGGTCGCCGAGGGTGGTGGCGGTGCCGTGCGCCTCGACGGCGTCGATCTGGTCGGCGGAGAGCCGGGCGTCGACCAGGGCCTGCTCGATGACGCGCTGCTGGGAGGGGCCGTTGGGCGCGGTGAGGCCGTTGGAGGCGCCGTCCTGGTTGACGGCGGAGCCGCGGACCACGGCGAGGACGCGGTGGCCGTTGCGGCGGGCGTCGGAGAGCCGTTCCAGCAGCAGTACGCCGACGCCCTCGGACCAGCCGGTGCCGTCGGCGGAGTCGGCGAAGGAGCGGCACAGGCCGTCGGGGGAGAGTCCGCCCTGCCGGCCGAATTCCAGGTGGGTGGCGGGGCTGGACATGACGGTGACGCCGCCGGCGAGGGCGAGGGTGCACTCGCCGGTGCGCAGGGCGTGGCCGGCGAGGTGGAGGGCGACGAGGGAGGAGGAGCAGGCGGTGTCGACGGTGAGGGCGGGGCCGGTCAGGCCGAGGGTGTAGGCGATCCGGCCGGACAGGACGCTGCCGGCGTTGCCGGTGAGGTGCAGGCCCTGGGCGCCGTCCTCGGCTCCGGCCCGGTACTCCTGGGCCATGGCGCCCATGAACACGGCCGTCTCGCTGCCGCGCAGGGTCGTGGGGTCGATGCCCGCGGACTCGATGGCCTCCCAGCTGGATTCGAGCACGATCCGCTGCTGGGGGTCCATGGCGACCGCCTCGCGCGGGGAGATGCCGAAGAAGTCGGCGTCGAAGTCGGTGGCGTCGTACAGGAATCCGCCGCCCGCCGCGGTGGCCGAGACGGCGTCGAGGTCCCAGCCGCGGTCGTCGGGGAAGGGCCCGATGCCGTGCCGGCCGTCGACGAGCAGCTGCCACAGGCCGTCGGGGTCGGCGACGCCGCCCGGGTAGCGGCAGGCCATGCCGATGATCGCGATCGGTTCGTGGGCGGCGGCCTCCAGTTCCTGGAGGCGCTGCCGGGTGTGCCGCAGGTCGGCGGTGGCCCGCTTCAGGTAGTCCCTGAGCTTCTGTTCGTTGTTCATCTCAACTCACCTCGACAGCGGTTACCGAAGCGGGATGCCGCCGGCCGGACCGGGCCGGTGTCGTCACGGGCCGGTCCCTGCTCGGTGCGCGGGCGCGCGGGTGCGCGCAGGGGCGGCCGCCCTGGGGGGAAGGCGGCCGCCCCTCGAAGCGACCCGGGCGTGGACGTGGGAGGACCGTCGGCTCGGGTCACGCTTGCCGTGCGGGTTCTCTCGGATGCGGCACGACGGGAGTCTGGGCCGGTCGGGACGGGAAAAACCCTAGTAACGGGAGCGGCGCAGCGGGCGCCGCCGCCCTCCTGGGTCCGGTGGGGGCTTCGCCGGCCGCTCGCGTCGCCGCCCCGGGTGGCCGTCCGGTGCGGGCGTGGCCGGGCGTGGGTGGGCGGCGGCCCGCGGGAACGGCTTCCCGTCCCGGCCGGTGGTCCCGCCGGCCCTATCGGAGCGGGAGGGACCGCCCGCGCTCGGCCGCGGGCCGCGGGCCGTGGATGCGGCGTTCCCCTTCGGTGATGGGCACGTCGTCGATGCTGGCCTCGCGCCGGGTCATCAGTCCGTGCTCGTCGAACTCCCACAGCTCGTTGCCGTAGGAGCGCCACCACCGGCCGTCGGCGTCCCGGCACTCGTACTGGAAGCGGACCGCGATGCGGTTGCCGTCGTGGGCCCACAGCTCCTTGCGCAGCGCGTACTCCCGCTCGCGCGCCCACTTCGCGGTGAGGAACTCGACGATCTCGGCGCGGCCGGTGAGGAAGGTGTCGCGGTTGCGCCAGACCGAGTCCCGCGCGTAGGCGAGCGCCACCCGGTGCGGGTCACGGGTGTTCCAGGCGTCCTCGGCGGCCTGCACTTTCTGTGCCGCGCTCGCGCGGGTGAACGGCGGCAGGGGCGGGCGGTCGGTCATGGCTCGGCCTCCGTGGCAACGCCGGAGAACGGTCGTTCTCCGGCTGGGCCGCTACCGTAGGAGAACGCTCGTTCTCACGTCAAGGAGGTCCCCATGGACAGCGCGGTCGCCCGGGAGCGGGCGCTGGACGCCGCGGAGCGGCTGTTCTACGGGCGGGGGGTGCGGTGCGTCGGCATGGACGACGTCCGCGGCGCGTCCGGTGTCTCGCTCAAGCGGCTCTACCAGCTCTTCCCGACGAAGGAGCGGCTGGTGGAGGCGTATCTGGAGCGGCGCGACGAGCGCTGGCGGGGACGCCTCGCGGAGTACGTCGAGCGGCACGGGGAGCCGGAGCGGCGGATCCTCGCCGTGTTCGACTGGCTGGAGCGGTGGTTCGGCGAGCCGGACTTCCGCGGGTGCGCGTGGATCAACGCGTACGGCGAACTGGGCGCCACCTCCCCCCGGGTGGCGGCCCAGGTGCGGGCGCACAAGGAGGCGCTGCGGAAGTACCTCGGCACCCTGGTCGCCGACGCGGGACTGCCCGCCGCGCTCACCGGGCGGCTGCTCCTGCTGGCCGAGGGCGCCATGGTCACGGCGGGCGTCACCCGCGACACCGGGCCGGCGCGTGACGCCCGGGAGGCGGCCCGGGTCCTGCTGCGAGCCGCCCGCTGAGCCCGGGGGCGGCCGGCGCCGCCTTCCGGGCCGCGCCGGGTCCGGGTCCCGCGGGGGTCAGCCCACCGTCTCCGACACGGTGATGGCTCCCACCGGGCAGGCGCGGGCCGCCTCCCGCACCAGCGGGCTGCCGCCGCCGTCCTCGCGGCCGGGCAGGAGAGTGCTGTAGCCGTCGTCGTCCTGGGTGAACACGTCCGGGGCGGTCAGGGCGCACTGCCCCGCGCCGATGCAGGTGTCCTTGTCGATGTCGATGCGCATGTCCGGAAGCCTCTTACCAGGTCACGGGGAGTTCCAGCATTCCCTGGATCGTGTCGCCGGGTTTGTGGGGGATTTCATCCGCCGGGACGGCCAGGCGCAGCGTGGGCAGCCGGCCGAGGAGGGTGCCCAGGGCGATCTCCAGCTCGGCGCGGGCGAGGTTCTGGCCGAGGCACTGGTGGATGCCGAAGCCGAACGCGACGTGGTGGCGGGCGGGGCGGTGCCAGTCGAGGGTGTCCGGCTCGGGGTAGACGGTCTCGTCGCGGTTGATGACGGAGGTCGAGAAGATCACACCGTCGCCCGCGCGGATCGTCGTCCCGGCCACCTCGATGTCCTCGACGGCGACGCGCAGCATCCCGTCCGCGATCGACAGCATCCGCATCAGCTCCTCGACCGCGGCGGGCAGCAGCGAGGGGTCGGCGCGCAGTTCCGCCAGCCGTTCGGGGTGCTGGAGCAGGGCGTAGGTGCCCAGCGAGATCATGTTGGCGGTGGTCTCGTGTCCGGCGACCAGCAGGATGACCGCCAGCGACACCAGTTCCTCGCGGTCCACCCCGCCCTCGCGCGCCTGCCGCTGGACGAGGTCGCCGAGCAGACCGGTGCCGGGCTCCTCGCGCTTGCTGTCGATCAGCTCGCCGAGGTACGTCTCCAGCCGGTCGCGGGCGTCCAGCACGTCGGCGGTCTCCGGGCCGCGCAGCAGCCGCCGGGACTGCTCCTCGAAGAAGTCGTGGTCGGCGTAGGGGACGCCGAGCAGGGCGCAGATGACCATGGACGGCACGGGCAGCGCGAAGGCGGTCACCAGTTCCGCGGGCGGCCCCTGGGCGATCATCGCGTCGAGCCGCTCGTCCACGATCCGCTGGATTTGCGGGCGCAGTTCGGTGGCGCGCTTGAGCGTGAAGTCGGCGAGCACCATGCGCCGTTGGGCGCGGTGCTCGGGATCGTCGACGCCGAGCAGCGCGGCCGTGCGGTCGCGGACCGCCGCGAGCCGCCGCGTGGGCGCCGGGAAGCCCTCACGGGTGCGGTTGGTGGACAGGCGCTGGTCGGCCAGCAGGGTGCGGGCGAGGGCGTGCCCGGTGACCACCCAGGCCTCGCGGCCGTCGAAGAGGGTGACGCGGGCCAGCGGCCGGGCGCCGCGCAGCGGGTCGTAGCCGGTGGGCGGATGGTAGGGGCAGGTCCGGTCCTGGGGGAAGGCGACGGGTCGCGTCAGTTCCGTCATGGAAGACCTCGCAGGCGATGGGAGCGGCGTGCCGATCATCATTAGATGCCTCGGGCATCCATGGGGCGACGCGAAGTTCGGCCAGATCAGCGGGGCGCGCGATCTGGCCGAGGAACGCTGCCGCCGGTTCGGCCACCCGTGCGATCGGCGCGCCGCCGCCGCTGGACGGCGGGGGCGGCATGCGAACACCCGTGCGTGATGCGGGTGTCGTGGCCCTCGACATCCGGCCAGGCGGCCGGCCGGCGCGCCCCGCGTCCCGTCCCTGCGGCGGCCGCGAGGCCCGGCTCCGCCCACGGGGCGAAGGCACGGGCCACGGCGCGGGTGTCCCGGTACGCGCGGTGGCGAGCGGCCGGCCCGTCGCGCACGGTCGGGCGCGGTACGGACCTGGCGCGATACGGCCGCCCCGCGGCCGCGGCGGTTCGCGGACCCCGCCCAGCACCTCCCGGCCTCGCCTCGACGAGCACCCGTTCGGCCGGGCCGCGCCTCCCCGGGTACGGGGCGCGCGGCGGGCTCGCGGGGGCGGACGGCGCCGGTGCGGGGGCGCCCGATCCACGGCGTGGCGGGCGGCGCCGCCCGTGCCGGGGGGCCGGGCGGGCGCGGCGCCCGAGGAGTGACGCTCGCCGCGTCGCGGTAGGAATGGCCGGTACAGGCACCCGGTGTGACGCGGTGCCGGAAAGACCGTACGACTCGAGGACGGGACGGAAGCCATGCCTCTTGAGGGCGAGTACGAACCCAGCCCGGAGCAGTGGGTGCGCGAGCAGGTGGAGCTGTACGAGAGCTCCGGCGGCACCAAGGGCACGACCCTGCTGGACACGGGGCTGCCGGTGATCCTGCTGACGAGCCGCGGCGCGAAGTCGGGCAAGCTGCGCAAGACGCCGCTGATGCGGGTCGAGCACGAGGGGCGCTACGCCGTGGTCGCCTCCCAGGGCGGGGCGCCCCGGCACCCCTTCTGGTACCACAACCTCAAGGCCCATCCCCGGGTGGAGCTCCAGGACGGGCCGCGCAAGTGGGACATGACGGCCCGTGAGGTCACGGGGGCGGAGAAGGCCGAGTGGTGGAAGCGTGCCGTCGCGGCCTACCCGCCGTACGCCGACTACCAGAAGAAGACGGACCGCGAAATCCCGGTCTTCGTGCTGGAGCCGGTCGACGCCGCCTGAGCCGCGGTGAGCGGCGGCACCCGGACGGCCGTGACCGGCGGTGCCGGAGCCACGGCGCCGGGTGCCCCGCTCACGCGGACGGCGAGGATCCGCCCGCGCCGGAAATTCTTCCCCCCAGGGAGGCATGAACCCGCGCCGGCCGGGGCACCCCTGGGTCAGGCCCCGCCGCGTTCCCCCGTCGCGGCGGGGCTTTCCCCTGCCTCCCGGGCGGGCCGGTCGGTCACGTCGAGGAATATCTGCTGCGCCTCGGGCACCGTGTGGGCGATGGACCGCTTGATGCGCACGGCGACCTCCTCCACCCGCTCGCTGTCCAGGCCGGGCACCAGGTCGACGCGGGCGGCCACCAGGGCGGAGTCGAGGCCGGTCTTCATCGTGAGCAGGGCCTCCACGCTGTCGATCTCGGGCTGCGCCTCCAGCAGCGCCCGGATCCGGCCGGCCGCCTCCGGGTCGGCGGCCTCCCCGATCAGCTGGTCGCGGGCCTCGCGGCCGAGACGGTAGGCGACGTACACGAGCAGGGTGCCGATCGCCAGCGAGGCGCCCGCCTCCCACACCACCTGCCCCGTGGCCATGTGCAGCGCCATGCCCACGAGGGCGAGGGTCACCCCGAGCACCGCCGTGCCGTCCTCGGCGACGACCGTGCGCAGCGCCGGGTCGCGCAGGCCGCTCGCGCCGCCCTGGCGGCGGGCCTGGTACAGGGCCCGCAGCAGCGAGCCGCCCTCGGCGAGCAGGGCGACGCCGAGCACGACCAGACCGGCCACGTACCCGCTGAACCGCTCCTCGGTGTCGTCGCGCAGGGCTTCGACGCCCTGGAAGAAGGAGAAGCAGCCGCCCATCACGAAGATGCCGACGGCCGCGAGCAGCGACCAGAAGAACCGCTCCTTGCCGTACCCGAAGGGGTGACGCCGGTCGGCGGGGCGGCGGCTGCGGCGCAGCGCGGCGAGGAGGAACACCTCGTTCAGACTGTCGGCCACCGAGTGCGCCGCCTCGGACAGCAGCGCCGGGGAGGCGGCGGCCAGGCCGCCGACCGCCTTGGCGGCCGCGATCACCAGATTGGCCGCGAGCGCCACCAGCACGGTGACGCGGGTCCTGCGGTCCCTGCTGCGCTGCCGCTCCCCCTCGGTCAGCCGGTCCTTCCCGTGCTCCGTCGTCCCCTCGGTCACCTGGTCCTTCCCTCGTTCCGCTGCCCCCTCGGCCACCCTGCCCCTCCCCCGTCGCGGTTCCCTGCCCGCCTTCCCGTCCGTGTCGCGTTCCGTGGGTGTGCCCCTCACGGGACGGCGTCTGCCCCGGCCCGCGCGGCTCACACCCGCGACCGGCCACTCGCCCCTTCGGCCCCCTCACCAGTGCCGTCGGCGGAAAAACGGGAACGCGTCCACCAGAGCACCCGTACGACAGTGAGGAGAGTCGGCATGAGCGGCGACGGCGGGGGCACCGGCAACACCGCCTACGGCCGGAAGGCGTTCCGGCGGTCCACGGCGCATTTCACGGACCGGATCACCGCGGACGGCCGGGACGGCTGGCCGGTGGAGGCGGGCCGGTACCGGCTGGTCGTCAGCCGGGCCTGTCCCTGGGCGAGCCGGGCCGTGATCTCCCGCCGGCTGCTCGGCCTGGAGGACGCCCTGTCCCTGGCGATCGCCGATCCCCTCCAGGACGACCGCAGCTGGCGCTTCACCCTCGACCCGGACGGCCGTGACCCGGTCCTCGGCATCCGCTACCTCAGCGAGGCCTACGACCGGCGGGAGACCGGCTACCCGGGCGGGGTGAGCGTGCCCGCGATCGTGGACGTGCCCAGCGGGAAGCTGGTCACCAACGACTACCAGCGGATCACCCTGGACTTCGCCACCGAGTGGACGGCCCTGCACCGGGACGGGGCGCCCGACCTGTACCCGCAGGCGCTGCGGGACGAGATCGACGAGGTGACGGCGGAGGTCTACGAGGACGTCAACAACGGCGTGTACCGGGCGGGCTTCGCCACCGGGCAGGAGGAGTACGAGGCCGCGTGCGCGGCGGTGTTCCGGCGGCTGGAACTGCTCGCGCGGCGGCTGGAGCGGCAGCGCTATCTCGTCGGCGACACCATCACGGAGGCGGACATCCGCCTGTTCACCACCCTGGTCCGGTTTGACGCCGTCTATCACGGTCACTTCAAGTGCAACCGCTGGAAGCTGACGGAGAACCGGGTGCTGTGGGGGTATGTCCGCGACCTGTACCAGACGCCCGGCTTCGGCGACACCGTCGACTTCGACCACATCAAGCGCCACTACTACCAGGTGCACACCGGCATCAACCCGACCGGTGTGGTGCCCCTGGGGCCCGACCTGTCCGGCTGGCTGACGCCCCATCACCGCGAGGAACTGGGCGGCCGGCCGTTCGGTGACGGCACGCCGCCGGGGCCGGTCCGCGCCGGCGAGGAGGTCCCGGCGCGGGGCAGGCCCTGACCGCGCCCGTCCGGCATCCCCCGACGTCCGTACGGCACTCGTACGGCATCCGTACGACATCCGTCCGATCACGTGCACAGCACCGTGCAGCAAGGAGATTGACGTGGCCAAGAAGAAAAGGAAGCTCCCCTTCGCCTACCAGCCGCTCGGGTTCGCCCTGGGCTGGGTGGGCGGCTCGCTGGCCGGGCTCGCCTTCCAGAAGACGTGGAAGGTGGTCCGGCACGAGGACGACGCGCCCGACGCGCTGGACCCGGACCGCGGCTGGGGGGAGATCCTGCTGGCCGCCGCGGTCCAGGGGGCGATCTTCGCCGTGGTGCGCAGCGCCGTGGACCGCGCGGGCGCCAAGGCCATCGAGCGCAGGACCGGGATCTGGCCGGCCAAGGAGAAGGGCGGCCGGGACTGACCCGGTCCCGCCCCGCCCCGGCGCCGGCGTCAGCCCTGCTTGGGGGACGTCGGCGCCACGCGGCGCACGGTGAACGAGTGGCCCGCCGGGTCGGCGAAGCCGCGCTCCTCGTACGGGCCCGGCGCCGCCTTGGCCTCCAGCGGACGCCCGCCGAGCTCCACGATCCTGCGCTCCGCCGCGTCCAGGTCCTCCACCATGAAGTCCAGGTGGGCCTGGAGGGAGTTCTCCGGGCGCGGCCAGCTCGGCGGCGTCGCGTTGGCGTCGCGGCGGAACGCCATCCGGGTGCCGTCGGCGCTCCTGATCTCCACCCGGTTGGCGCTCGCGTCCGTCTCCTCGGCCTCCAGCAGTTCCTTGTAGAACACGGCGAGCTTCTCGGGCTCGGCGCAGTCGAGCACCACGAGGCCCGCTTTCACCAGTGCCATCTCTCCTCCGAAGGGTCCGGGCGCGGGGCGGTCGTGCCCCGCGGCCCTCTTCCTTGCGGATATCCCGGCCCGGCCGATTCAGTCGGCGGCCGGCCACCGTCCGTCGCGCTCCGGCTGCCGCGCGTGGCCCCCGCCGGCCGCGCGCCGGGCCCGTACGCGCTGCGGACGGCACGGAGGCGCCGGTGCGGCTCCGGTCCCCGGCGCGGCGCGGGAAGGTGCGCGGCCCGTCCGAGGGGGCGTGCCCGTCGGGTGCCGGGGCCGCCGCGTGCCCACGCCGCCCGGCACATCCCTGCCGCACGGCGCGTTCCTGCCGAAGGGTGGCGGCCCGCCGGCGAACGGCGATCATGCTTTTCCCGGGCGGCGCGAACCGGCAGGCTGGTCCACCATGAGTGAGACGAACACGATGCGAGCCATCAGCCAGGACGTTCTCGGCGGTCCCGAGGTCCTGAAGGAAGTGCGGCTGGAGCGTCCCGCGCCGCGGCCCAACGAGGTGCTGGTCCGGGTGCGCGCCGCCGGCCTCAACCCCACCGACTGGAAGCACCGCGCGCACGGCGTGTTCCTCGGCGAGCCGCCGTTCGTGCTGGGCTGGGACGTCTCCGGTGTGGTGGAGGAGGTGGGGATCGGCGTCGCCCTGTTCCGGCCGGGCGACGAGGTCTTCGGCATGCTGCCGTACCCGTTCGGCCACGGCTCCCACGCCGAGTACGTCACCGCCCCGGCCCGTGCCTTCGCGCACAAGCCGGCCGGGATCGACCACGTCCAGGCCGGCGCGCTGCCGCTGGTGTCGCTGACCGCGTGGCAGGCCCTGGTGGAGCTGGCGGACGTGCGGGCGGGGCAGCGGGTGCTGATCCACGCGGCGGCCGGCGGTGTGGGGCACGTCGCCGTGCAGCTCGCCAAGGAGCGCGGCGCGTACGTGATCGGCACCGCGAGCGCGGGCAAGCACGAGTTCCTGCGGTCCATCGGCGTGGACGAGCCGGTCGACTACCGGGAGACGGACTTCGCCGAGACCGTGAAGGACGTCGACGTCGTCCTGGACACCCTCGGCGGCGACGTCTCGGTGCGCTCGCTGCGCGTGCTGCGTCCGGGCGGGATCGTGGTGTCGCTCCTGGCGGGCGGCCCGGACACGTTCCAGGCGGAGGCCGAGCGGCTCGGTGTGCGGGCGGTGCAGATGCTCGTCGACCACGACCACACCGGGATGAAGGCGATCGCGGAGCTCGTCGAGGCGGGCCGGCTGCGCGCCACGATCGCGCGGACCTTCCCGCTGGCCCGGGCCGCCGAGGCGCACGCGCTCGGCGACACCGGCCGTACCACGGGCAAGCTGGTGCTGGTGATGGACTGACCCGGCGTCCCCGGCCCGGAGGGTCCCGGCCCGCGGCCGGGCGGCGGACTTCGGACAACACCCGCTCCCTCAGGGAGAATTCAGAGACATATGTCAATCGAACATGCTCAAATTCACTCTGTCGGGGGTAACTTGCGGGGCGGGGGTGCGCGGTGACCCGCGGCCCCGCCACCCACGGAGCAGGTTGGAGGCGAGGTCGTCGTGCGGCAGGACCCTGCGCCGCTCACCCGGCATCTGCGCGTCCACCGGGACCGGGGGCACACGGTGCTGGAGTTCCGCGGCGAGATCGACATCGCCGCCGCCGCGGAGATCGCTCCGCACCTGGACCGGGAGACGGGCCGTCCCGGCGCCCGGATCGTGCTCGACCTCGGCCGGATCGAGTTCTTCGACTGCTCCGGGCTGCGGTTGCTGTACCGGGCCCGGAGCCGGGTGCTCGCCCGTCAGGGGCAGGTGGGCCTCGTCTGCTCCCACCCGCTGACCCTGCGCGTCCTGCGGGTCACCGGCCTGGCCCGGCTGCTGCCCCCGCAGCCGACGCTGGACGCGGCCCTGAGCCGGTCCGAGGCCGCGCCGGGCCCCGTGTGACCGCGACCGGGTCCCTGGGCCCGCGTCAGATCCGCAGGAACGCGCCGGGGCCCGGGAGGGCCGGCCGGCGCCGACAAGGCGGTCTGGCAAGGGAATCGGGGGGAATGCGGACCGTAGGAAGGAGGGCCGTCGCCATGACGACTCCCATCAGGCGCATTCCCAGGGGCGTGCCCGGCTGGGTCAAGGCGGTGACCGCGGTCGTGCTCGTGCTCGCCGTGCTCTTCGCCGGGCTCCGGCTCAGCGTGCTCCCCGGTCTGAAGGACCTGTTCGGCACCGAGACCCACGACCGTTCCGGCCCCGCGCTCCTGCAGTCCATCCAGGACATCAGCCGGTACGACGCCGCCTCCGGCACCTTCCAGGTCGTCGTGGACCTGGAGAAGGACACCAGGTACGTGCCCGACGCCATCCGCGGCACCCGCACCCTGTACGTCGGCGCGGGCACCGTCGACGCCTACGTCGACCTGGGGAAGGTCGGCGAGGACGACGTGCGGGTCGACGAGGACCGCACGTCCGCCACGCTCCGGCTGCCGCACGCCGCGCTCGGCAAGCCCGCCCTGGACCCCGACCGCTCCTACGCCGTCTCCAAGCAGCGCGGCCTGCTCGACCGCCTCGGCGACCTGTTCTCGGGCAACCCGAACGGCGAACAGGCGGTGCAGCAGGCCGCGGTACGGCACATCGGCGACGCGGCGAAGGAGAGCGGGCTGACCGCGCGCGCCGAGCGCAACACCACCGAGATGCTCGAAGGCCTGCTGCGCTCCCTCGGCTTCCAGGAGGTGCACGTGTCCTACGGGGGCTGAGACCGGCGGCTGCCCGTTCCCGGGGAGCCGCCGGCGGCGCGGAATCGTCCGCCGATCGACGGGTAACCGGCTTACCACGCCACGAAGTCGAGGACTGGAGGACCGAATGGACCACGCAGGCTCGCGTCCGCGCTTCATGGCGCGGTCCCGCACCGCCGAGTCCCAGGACGCGCCCCGGCGCGAGCGGCGCCCGCTGCCCCTTCCCCTCCGGCTGCTGGTGATGCTGTTCGCCTTCGCGGTCATGGTCGCCTTCGCGGTGGTGCTGGCGCGGCTCACCCTGCAACCCTCCCCCGCCTCGGAGGCGCTGACGCACACCAACCTCCGTCCGGGCCGCTCCCTGCGGGCCTATCTGGACCAGCCCGCGCTGCGCGACGCCGCCCGGCAGATCGGCGGGAACCTGCTGCTCGGCGTCCCGTTCGGCGTCCTGGTGCCCGTCCTCGCGCCGGGGACGCGGAGCGTGCTGCGGGTGCTGCTGCTCACCGCCCTCGTCATGCTGCTGGTGGAGTTCGCGCAGGGCGCCCTGATCACCGGACGCGCCTTCGACATCGACGACGTCATCCTCAACACCACGGGGGCGTTGGCCGGTTACCTGCTGGTGGGGCGGCGGCTGAGCCGCGCGGTGCACGCGCGGGGGCGGCGCGGCCGGCCGCGGCGGGGCGCTCGTGCCCCGCGGTGACCTGGGCGGGGGAGGCGACGGCGGCCGCCGTCGCCTCCCCCGCCCAGGTCACCGGCGCACGGTCCAGGTGAACTTGTCCCCGCCCACCCAGCGGACCACGTCCGGGTCGTCCAGGTCGTGGACGGTGATGCCGAACGCGGCGGCGGCCTCCAGCACGTCGGTGACGGTCTTCGCCTCGCCGACCACCTGGCCGTCGATCTCCACGATCCGGAACGGTGGCGTGCCCGGCTGGACCCCGAGCACCATGATCCGCGGACGGGCGATGTGCGGGCTCGAGATTTCGGTCATGCAATAGAGCGTAGGCCGGAACCGGCCGGGGCGGCGCCCGCAGTCACCCGCTGAGCAGCTCCAGCACCGCCGCCTCGACGGCCCCCTGCGTGGCGGGGCGCCCGAAGTCGCCGTGCTCGCCCAGGCGGCTGAGCGCGTCGGCGACGGTGCGCCCCTGCTCGAACAGCTCGAAGACCCGCGGGTCGATGTAGGAGGCCCGGCACACCGCGGGCGTGTTCCCCAGGTAGCGGCTGACCTCGCGGACCGCGCGGCTGATCTGCCGGCGCCGGGCCGCCGCGGTGGCGCGGGCCTCCCCCGCGGTGACGGAGAGCGCGACGGCGGCGAGGACGGTCGCGTGCCAGGTGCGGAAGTCCTTGGCCGTGATGTCGGTCCCGGACAGCCGCCGCAGCGCCTCGTTCAGGTCGTCGCCGTGCAGGTCGTGCCAGGCGCCCCGCTCCCAGTACACCAGCAGCCGCTCCCCGCCGCGCCGGCGCCGCAGCAGGGCCCGTACGACGGTGTGCGCCTGGTCGTCCACGAGCGCCCGGATCATCTCGACGCCGCCCTTGGCGGGGTAGCTGAACGCGATCTCGCCGCGGCCGCAGGTGACGTGCTCGCGGAGCATCGTCGTCAGCCCGTACGTCTCGCTCTGCCGGGTGTGCCGGTCGCTGCCGATGCGGAAGAAGCCGAGGTCGAGCAGGCGTACGGCGCACGCGGTGACCCGGGCCCGGCTCAGGCCGCGCCCGGCGAGGTCGGCGGCGACCCTGGCGCGCAGCTCGGGCAGGGCACGGGCGACCTCCCGCACGTGTTCGTGCTTGGCCTGCTCCTGCTGGGCGCGGAACTCCTCGTGGTACAGGTACTGGCGCCGCCCGGCCTCGTCGGTGCCGACGGCCTGCAGGTGGCCGTTGGGCCAGCGGCAGATCCACACGTCCCGCCAGGCGGGCGGGACGGTCAGGGCCTTGATCCGGGCGAGCTGCCCGGGGTCGGTGAGCGGCTCGCCCCGGTGGTCCAGGTAGCGGAAGCCGCGCCCGCAGCGGACGCGGCGGAATCCCGGCTGCTCGCAGGAGCTGGTACGCAGACGCACGGTGCCCCGCTCAGGGACGGCGCCAGTCGTCGCCGGTCAGGTGCGACCCGGCCTGCGGGCCCATGCGGAGCATCCCGCCGTCCACGCTCCAGGAGGCGCCGGTGACGTACGAGGCGTCGTCGCTCGCGAGGAAGGCGATCACGGCGGCGACCTCGCGGGCGTCGCCGGGCCGCCCGAGGGGGATGCCGGGGCGGCTCTCGGTGTGCGGGTCGGTGTCCTCCTGGCCGGTCATCGGCGTGGCGATCTCACCGGGGGCGACCGCGTTGACGGTGATGCCGTGCTCGGCGAGTTCGAGGGCCATCACCTGGGTGAGCAGGCCGAGGCCGCCCTTGGCCGCGCAGTACGGGGCGGCGCCCACGCGGGGCTGGTGCTCGTGGACGGAGGTCACGTTGACGATCCGGCCGCCGCCGCCCTGCCGGATCATGTGCCGCGCCGCCTTCTGCCCGCACAGGAAGGGGCCGATCAGGTCGACGTCGACGACCTCGCGGACGTCGTCCGGCTTCAGGTCGAGGAAGGGCGTCATGGTGCCCGTGCCGGCGTTGTTGACCAGCACGTCGATACGGCCGAGCTCCTCGCACAGCTCGTCGACCGTGTCCGCGGCGTCGGGCAGCCGGGTGAGGTCCATTCGGGCCACGGCGGCCCGCCGGCCGTGGGCGCGCACCTCCTCGGCGGTCGCCTCGGCGCCCTCCTGGTCGCTGTGCCAGGTGATGCCGACGTCCATCCCCGCCCGGGCCAGGCGTACGGCGGTGGCCTTGCCGATGCCGGAGTCGGCGCCGGTGATCACGGCCACCTTGGTGCGGGACGTGGCGGGGGTGGACATGAGGTGCCTCCTGGCCGGTGTGTGACGGAGTGACGACGCTTCGCAGTACCCGGGTCCGTTGCGGACAAACCGGCTGATGCGCCGTACGGCCGCCGGAGCGCCGGGGCCGTGGGGAAACCGGGCGAGGGGGCCGGTGGCCTCGCCGGGGCGGCGGGCCGGACTCGGGAGCGGCGCACGCCGTCCCGAGTGGCGGACGGCCGGCGTGGTACCCGGGACGGCAGCGCACCGGTGACACCGGCGACGGCGACACGCGTCGGCGACAGGAACGACAGGAACGACAGGGAGGACGGGTGCATGGAACGGGCGGCCGTGTTCGACGTCGACGGAACCCTCGTCGACACCAATCACCTCCACGTGCTGGCCTGGTGGGAGGCCTTCCGGCAGGCGGGCCACCGGGTGCCGATGCACGCCGTCCACCGGGCCGTGGGCCTGGCCTCCGCCGACCTCGTCGGCCATCTGCTCGGCGACGACCGGGACAAGGACCGCGACGCGGAGCTGAGCGCCGCGCACAAGGCGCTGTACGGGCAGTACTTCGACCGGCTGCCCGCGCTGCCCGACGCGGGGAACCTGCTGCGGCGCCTGCACCGCGCCGGCTGGAAGGTGGTGCTCGCCACCTCGGCGGGCGGCGCGGAACTGGACGCCCTGCGGCGCGCGCTCGACGCGGACGACGCGATCGACGCCACGGCGAGCGCCGACGACGTCGACACGGGCAAGCCCTCGCCCGAGCCGGTGGAGCACGCCCTGGAGCTGGCCGGGGTGCCCGCCGAGCGGGCGGTGTTCGTCGGCGACACCGTGTGGGACATGCGGGCCGGCCGCAGGGCCGGGGTGCGCTGCGTCGCCGTCCTGTGCGGCGGCATCCCGCGCGCCGACCTGGAGGAGGCGGGCGCGGACGCCGTCTACGACGACCCCGCCCACCTGCTGGCGTCCCTGGCGGACAGCCCCCTCGGGGACGGCTCCGCGGCGTGAGAGATCCGGTCACACGGATACCCACAGCGGATGACCCGTGTGACGGATGCGCTACGAGGAAGGGAACGCGTCGCCGACCCGGCGGACCGGGAGACCGGTCCGCCGGGCGCGCCGCGACGACGAGGCGACCGGGGAGGCCCCGGGACGCGGGCCGCGCGGGCCGTCGAGCGGGAGGCGCGCAGCGTCGGGCGGGCGGCCCGGGCCGCCTGGCGCGGGCCGGGCCGGGAGCGCGATCTGGTCGTGCAGTCGCTGAAGGCCGCCGCGGCGGCGCTGCTCGCCTGGCTGGTCGCGCGCGTGTGGCTGGGCGATCCGATGGCGCTCATGGCGCCCTGGGTGGCGCTGGTGCTGGTGCAGGCCACCGTCTACAGCTCGCTGCGGCGGGCCGCGCAGCAGTGCGCCGCGATCTGCGTGGGCACGCTGCTGGCGTCGGCGGCCCAGGCGGTCGCCGGTGACACGACGGCGGCCCTCGCCCTGTCCGTGCCGGTGCTGATGCTGCTCGCCAACTGGCCGCGCTTCGGCGACCAGGGCGTCTACGCGGCCACCACGGCGGTGTTCACTCTGGCCTCCGGGGCCGTCTCCGCGTCCGCGGTCGGCCACCGGGTGGGGCAGGCGGTGCTCGGCGCGGTGATCGGCGTCGCCGTCAACGCGCTCGTCCTGCCGCCGATCCACCTGCGGGACGTGCGGGAGAACCTGGCGGCGCTCGCCCGGGAGGCGGGTGACGTCCTGCACACCGTCGCCGCCGACCTGCGCGCGACCGAGTGGGACGCGCAGACCTCGGACGGCTGGTCGAGCGCCACGGCACGGCTGCAGCGCCGCCTCGACGCGCTGCGCTCGGCCCGCGCCTGGAGCCAGGAGAGCCTGCGGCTGACCTACCGCCCGCTGCGCGCCCTGCGCCGCGTGCCGCCCGCCGCGCCGCCCGAGGAGGAGGACGACCGGCTCGGCCGCGTCACCGGGCACCTCACGGCGCTGATCCACACCCTGGCGGTGGCGGCCGACGAGCGCCGGACGCCCGCCCCGCCCGAGGGCCCGGTGCTGGACGCGTACGCGCGCCTGCTGGAGCTGATCGGGGACGCCTGCCACGCGGAGAGCCGCCGGCTGCTGGACGGCCGCGCGGACGCGCACCCGGACGAGCGGACCGAGGAGGCGCTGGAGGACCTGCACGCACAGCTGCAGGAAGGGCTGCGGGAGCACGCCGAGCGGGGGCCCGCGCGGGCGACGGTCCTCGGCACGCTGCTGCTGCAGGCGGAGAACCTCTGGGCCGAGACGTTCCGGGCCCGTCACGACAGTGACTCGGATCACCCCGAGCGGCCGCGGCAGGGGGAACAGGCGCGGCCGGCCGGCCGTTGAACCAGCCGTGGGTACGGAGGGGACAGTGTCCCCGGGCCTCACCTTCCGCCCACAGGGACGATCGTTCGGCTGAAGCCCTGTGGAGCCTTTCGCCGCGAGGCGACCGCCCTCCGTGCCCACCCTCGACGCCCCGACCGTGATTCCCCCGTCCGGTCGGGGCTTTCTCCTTGCCTCCCGCGGGCGGCGCGCCTGCGGGAGCCGTCGGCGGAGCCGACGGGCGTGGCCCCGTTCGCCGTGCGGGAAGCGGCGGTGCGCGGGGAAGCGGTCCGCCGGGGGGACGGCGCGGGAAGCGGTGCGCGGGGAAGCGGCGCGGAGCCTTCGCCGGGTCCGTGCGCCCACCGGGCCGGTCCGTTCCCCCGCGGCCCTCCGCGTGCATCTCCCCCGGCCGGGGTACTCGGTCGGCCCGCCAGGGCAACCGGCCGAGAGGAGCGGAAGGTGAGCAGCGGAACGGGCAGCAAGGTCGTGGTCACGGGCGCCACCGGCAACGTGGGCACCAGCGTGGTGCGTCTCCTCTCGGAGGATCCCGCCGTCGGGTCCGTGCGGGGCCTGGCCCGGCGGATCCCCGCCTGGTCGCCGCCGAAGACGGACTGGTCCACCGTCGACCTGGCGTCCGAGCAGGCCGACCCGACCGGGGAGTTCACCGGGGCGGACGCCGTGATCCACCTGGCGTGGGCGTTCCAGCCGACGCACGACCCGGTGACGACCTGGCGCACCAACGTCCTCGGCTCCCTGCGCGTGTTCGAGGCGGTCGCCGCGGCCGGTGTGCCCACGCTGGTGCACGCCTCGTCGGTCGGCGCCTACTCGCCCGGGCCGAAGGGCCACGCGGTGGACGAGTCCTGGCCGACGCACGGCTGGCCGGACGCCGCGTACTGCCGGGAGAAGGCCTATCTGGAGCGTGCGCTGGACATCTTCGAGCACGAGCATCCCCAGGTCCGGGTGGTGCGGATGCGGCCCGCGTTCCTGTTCAAGCGGGAGTCGGCGAGCGAGCAGCGGCGGATCTTCGGCGGCCGGTTCCTGCCGGGCCCGCTGATCCGCCCCGAGCTGCTGCCCTTCCTGCCGGACGTCCCGGGGCTTCGGGCGCAGGTGCTGCACACCGACGACGCGGCCCGGGCCTTCCTGCTCGCGGTGGGCTCCGAGGCCCGCGGCCCCTTCAACCTGGCCGCCGAGCCGCCGGTCGACGCGCAGCTGCTGGGCGAGATGCTCGGCACCCGCACGGTGCGGCTGCCCCGCACCGCGGCCCGCTCGGCGATCGCCGCCGCGTGGGGCCTGCACCTGCTGCCCGCCTCGCCGCACCTCTTCGACGCGGTCCTGCGGCTGCCGCTGATGGACTGCACCCGCGCGCGGACGGAGCTGGGCTGGCGCCCGGAGCGTACGGCGACCGAGGTGCTGGAGGAGTTCCTGGCGGGACTGCGGGAGGGCGCGGGGGCGCGGACGGCGCCGCTGCACGCGGGCAAGGCCGGCTGACCACCGCGGCGTCCGTCTCGCGCCACCGCCCCGGCCGCTGCGGCCGGGGCGGTGGCGCGAGGGGGACGGACGGCGTCAGCCGGTCGACTCGTCCGGCACGGGGTGCTCCGGGTGCGCGGCGCCCGAGTGCGGGGCGCCCCGCCGGCCCGTGCCCGACTCGTCGGTGTCGGGCAGGCTCTCGTCCTGCTCCTCGGTGTCGTCCTGCGCGCGGGCGGGGGCGGCCTCCCACGGGTCCTCGCCGGCGTGCGCCTGCTGGTCCTGCATGTCCCGCGGAACGGGCCCGCCGCTCTCCCCCGGCCCTTCGAGTCGGTGGTCGGTCACGACGTACTCCCTTCACGTGCTTCGAAGGGTGGGGCGAGTACCTCCGCGGTGACCGGCGAAACCTCAGCGCGGCGCCCGCTCCCGCAGCGCGGTGCGCCAGGCGGGCACCGGGTACTCGGGGGCGGGCTCGGGGCGCCGGCCGCCGCGGGCGAAGAAGTCGGCGAGCGGCAGGATCGCCGCGCCGACGGTGACCGCGTCGGGGCCGAGCCGGCCCAGGTCGACGGTCACCTTCTCGGCGGGGTGGCGCAGCGCGTACGACATCGCGTGCCGGCGCACGGCGGGCAGGAAGCGGGCGCCGAGCTGGAGACCGGCCCAGCCGCCGATGAGGATGCGCTCGGGCTGGAAGAGGTTGATCAGGTCGGACAGTCCGGCGCCCAGGTACTCGGCGGTCTCCTCCAGCACGGCGAGCGCCACCTCGTCCGGGGTCCCGCCGTCCGGCGGGTAGGCGGCGGCGAGCATCGCGGTGAGCGCGGTCTCCTCGTCGGTGCCCTCCGGCGGACGCCCGCCCTCCTCGCGCCAGCGGGCGAGCAGCGACTCGGCGCCCGCGTACGCCTCCAGGCAGCCGAGCGCACCGCAGCGGCAGCGGCGCCCGCGGACCCGTACCGTCAGATGGCCCCATTCGACCGCCCGGCCGTGTTCCACCTCGGGCGTGACCAGGCAGGCGCCGACGCCGGAGCCGAACAGCACCACCAGGGCGTTGCGGGCGCCGCGTCCCGCGCCGAACCACATCTCGGCCTGGCCGAGGGTCTTGGCGCCGTTGTCGATGAGGTACGGGACCGTGTCGGGCAGCTGGGAACCGGAGCGGAGCAGCGCCTCCAGGGGCACCGCGTCCCAGCCGATGGTCTGCCCGTGCACGACGGCGCCGCGGTCCGGGGTGCGCTCGACGATGCCGGGCACGCCGACGCCGGCGCCGAGGAGCCGGTCCGGTGCGACGCCGGCGGCGGCGAGGACCTCCGCGATGCCGTCGCGGATGTGACCGACGATGACCCCGACGTCGTACCGCTGCTGGGCGAGCGGCCGCTCGGCGCGGGCGAGTTCGGTGAGGGTGAGGTCGAACAGCTCGATCCGCACCCGGGTCTCGCCGACGTCCACGCCGATCATGTGGCCGCTGCCGGGCGCCACGCGCAGCAGCGTGCGCGGGCGGCCCCCGTCGGAGTCGACGCTGCCGGCCTCCTCGACCAGCCCGTCGGCGATCAGATCGGCGACGACGTTGCTGACCGAACCGGAGCTGAGGCCGGTGGCCGGGCCGAGCTCGAAGCGGCTGAGGGGCCCGTCGAAGTAGAGCCGTTGCAGGACGACCGTACGGTTGGCCCGTCTGAGGTCGCGCACCGTGCGCCCGTTCCGCCCCGCCATATGGCTCCCTCCGAACCCTGTCCGACCTGCAACATACCTCTGCGGAGCGGTCCGGCGCGACTTTTCTCAACCTCTTAATTCATGCTGTGAACTAAGCGGGCCCCGGATCTCTCCAGCGCCGCCGCCAGGTGCGGGGCGCCCGTCCGCCGGGCCCGGCGCCCCTGCTCCTCGCCGCCGCCCGGCGGGGGCGTCCCGGCCGGCGCGGCCGAGGAGCGGGGCGCGGCGGAGGGCGGGCCGGACGCGGGCCGGACGCCGCGGGGACGTGCCGGGCCGTTCCCAGGGGTCCGTCACCGTGCGTCCGTCCCTCCCCCGCGTCAGCCGGCCGCGTACACGTCCTCGACGTACCGTCCGGCCGCGATCAGCCCGTCGAGCCACTCCTCGGCGGGCGCCTCGTCGGCGGCCGGGGTGTGCTTGCGGTACAGGGTACGGAACGCCTCCCGCACGCCCGGCGCCATGCGGGCGCCGTCGCCGCAGACGTGCACCCGGGCGCCCGCGGCCAGCAGGGCCCAGACCTCGTCCGCCTCGGCGGCGATCCGGTGCTGCACGAAGGTGAGACCGCGCTCGGGGGCGGCGCTGAAGACGGGGCGGAGCGAGACGGCCCCGGCGGCCTCGGCGGCGCGGAGCTCGTCGGCGTGCAGGAAGTCGGCGTCGGGTGCGTCGCAGCCGAAGTAGCAGACGGCGGGCGGAAGTTCGGCGCCCTCGGCGAGGGCCGCCGTGCGGTCGGCGATCGCGCCGCGGAAGGGAGCCAGGCCCGTGCCCGCGGCGATCATCACGACCGGGGCGGAGCCGTCGACGCGGAAGGCCTCCCGGCAGGGCTGGACGCGGGCGTACACCGTGTCGCCGGGCCGGACCGCGGCGAGGTGGCCGGATCCGGTGCCGCGGTAGGTGCCCCTGCCGGAGCGGGCCGGGACCTTCGGCAGGGAGACCATGAGGTCCGCGTGGCCGGGGTCGACGGCGGGCGAGGAGGAGATGGAGTAGAGGCGGGGGCGGATCGGGGTGAGCAGGTCGAGCAGGCGCGGCCAGTCCAGGGCGCCGCGCAGGGCGGGGTGGTCCTCGACGATCTCCACGAGGGTGCGCGGGTCGTCGGCGAGGGCCGCGAGCGCCGCCCGTTCGGGCGGGCACGGGTGGGCGGCGGCGAGCACGGCGAGCTGTCCGGCGCTCGGGCGTTCCTGCAGCTCGACGTGGTGCGTCAGCAGCCGGCGCACCGTCAGCGGCCGGTCCACCGCGAGGCCGGCGCGGCGCGGGCGGGTGGCGCGGATGTCCAGCACGGTGTCGAGGTCGACGCCGAACGCGGCGGCGGCGCGTTCGACGAGGCCGGGCGCGTTGACGGGCAGGACGGCGAGGTGGTCGGCGGTGCGGTAGGTGACGCCGTCCGGCAGGGCCAGGCGGACGAACCGCTTGCGGCGCGGGTGGCCGGGGGCGGTGAGGTCGTACGCCTCGGTCACCGTCATGGGCACCAGGCCGTGCCGCTCGGCGAGCGCGTCCAGCGGGCCGCCGGTCAGGGCGCGGACCTCGTACGCCGCGGCGGGGCCGCCGCCGGGCGCGGTGGCGTCCGGGTCGCCGTGGTGGTGCAGGAGGGCGGTGCGCAGCCGGGCGGCGAAGTCGCGGACGGCGCCGGCCAGGTCGCCGGAGGCGTCGGCGGCGGCGCGGTCGAGCAGCCGGGTGGCGCCGAGCTCGGCGAGGCGGTCGTCGATCCGGGCCGGGACGTGCTGGTAGGTGGCGGCCCAGTTGCGGTCGCCGACGCCGAGGACGGCGTACGTGACGCCCGTCAGGTCCGGTGCGCCCTCCAGCCAGGCGGCGAAGGCGGTGGCGTCGTCGGTGGGGCGGCCGTTGTAGGAGGCGGCCGTGATGACGACGGGCCGGTCGGTGGGCAGGTCCCCGGCGCAGGCGTCGAGGGGGGCCACCCGGGTCTCGCAGCCGAGCGCGGCGGCCTCGTCGGCGAGCTGGGCGGCGAACTCGCGGCAGGTGCCGTAGTTGCTGCCGTGCAGGAACAGGACGCCGGTGCCGGGGCGGACGCGGGCGGGCGGGGCGGCCGTGTCCGCGGCGGGCCGCGGGCCGGCGGCCGCGCCGGGCAGCGGGGAGTGGACGCGGTCGGCGGGGGTGCGCGGGGTGAGGGTCAGGGTGAAGCCGTCGGGTTTGAGGGTGAGGGTCTCCTTCACCGTGAGCCGGTAGCCGGCGTGGTCGTGCAGCCGGTAGCGGTGGACGAGCATCGCCAGCAGCATGGTCGCCTCGTGCAGCGCGAACTGCCGTCCGATGCAGGCCCGTTCGCCGGTGCCGAACGGCTTGAAGGCGTGCACCGGGCGCGCCGCCTCCGCCTCGGGGGCGAAGCGGGCGGGGTCGAACAGCTCGGGGTTGTCGCCCCAGACCGGCTGCCGGTGCAGCATCGGGGTCAGCACCACCACGCCCTGCCCGGCGCGCAGCGGGATCCGCCCGCCGAGCAGCGTGTCCTCGCGGGCCTGCCGGCTGAAGGCGGCGGCGGTCGGCCACAGCCGCAGCGCCTCGTTGAGCACCTGCCGGGTGTACGTGAGCCTGCCGATGTCCTCGTAGGTCGGCTCCGGGTCGGCCCGGTCGCCCCACAGCGCGTCCACCTCGCGCTGGACCAGCCGGAGCGCGGTCGGGTGCTTGACCAGGTGGTACAGCGCGAAGGACATCGCGCCGGAGGTCGTCTCGTGGCCGGCGATCAGGAAGGTGATGACCTGGTTGCGGATGTTGGCGGCGTCGAGTGCCGTGCCGTCGGCCGGGTGCCGGGCGGTGAGCATGAGGCCGAGCAGGTCCGTGGCGTCGCGCCGGCCGGTGCCGGTGCGGGAGGCGATCACGTCGTCGACGACCTGTGCAAGGTAGGCGGCGTCCGCCCGGAAGGCCGCGTCGGCCGCCGTGTGGTCCTCGCCCGGGGTGCGGGCGAGGCGGGTCATGCTCCACTCCAGGCAGCGGACCATCGCCTCGACGAAGGGGTGCGGCTCGTCCCGGGTGAAGGAGCCGAAGTCGTAGCCGAACCCGGCGAGTCCGATGGTGTCGAGGGTCATCCGGGTCATGTCGTCGGGGACGTCCACGGGCCGTCCGGCGCGGGCGGCGCGGTCCCAGCCGTCGATGAGCCGGCGGGCCACCTCCAGCATCACCGGGTGGTAGGTGCGCATCGAGCCCAGGGCGAAGGCGGGCATCAGGATGTCGTGCGCCCTGGCCCAGTTGGGCTCGTCGTTGTACGCGGTGAACAGGCCGTCGGCGGCGAACTCCCGGACGTTCTCCAGGGCGGGCCCGACGTGCTTGGCGAACCGCCGGTCGTCGGCGAGCTCGGTCACGAGGCCGAGGTCGGCGACGAACAGCGTGTCCCGGCCGTGCAGCCGCCGCACCAGCACCGGGCCGTGCTCCCGCATCAGGTTCATGGCCTGCTGGATCGGGGTGCGGCCGGGGCCGGTGGCGGAGACGTCGACGACGGGCACGCCGGAGCGGGCGGGTGCGGTCCGCGGGTGCGGCACGGTGGAGGACATGACGCGGCAACTGCCTTTCGCGATACGGATCTGCCGCGCTCCAGCGTGCTCCACGGGACCCCGCGGGCCACGCCGTCGCCCTACATGATTGTGTAGTACACGCAGGCGTGTCGCCCTTGCGTGTCGCGGCAGGTCGTGGCAGGAGGTGCAGGTGGACGCGGACCGGCTGGAGGCCGTGCGGTGGCGCAACCGCGCTCTGACGCTCTTCGACCGGGTCACGGTGCCGGTCGCGGTGTGCGACGTGCACGGGGCGGTCCTGCTGGCCAACCCGGCGATGGCGGCGGAGTGCGGCACCACGCCGGGGCGGCTGCGCGGCCGGGACGTGCTGGAGCTGTTCCGCCCGCGGGAGGCGACCCAGGTGGAGCGGATCGCCGAGGCGCTGCGGCTGCGGCACCGGTCGCGCTACCAGGTGGCCGTGCGCTGGGCGGCGCCCGGCGGCGGGCAGCGGTACGGGGAGCTGACGGCGGACCCGGTCAGCGACACCGTGGAGGACACGCCCGCGCTGCTGGTGATGTTGCGGGTGCTGGGCGGGCGCGAGCCGGGCGGGCGGGGACCGGCCGGGCGGGCGCCGGCGCGGGTCGCGCCGGTCGAGGCCCGCATCCTGGCGCTGCTCGCCGGGGGCGCCACCACGGCCCGCGCCGCCCGCGAGACCGGCCTCACCGCGGACGGGGTGACGTACCACCTGCGGCGCCTGTCGGCGCGCTGGGGCGCGGCCAACCGCACCGAGCTGGTCGCCCGCGCCTACGCGCTGGGCGTCCTCGCGCCGGGCGTGTGGCCGCCGGCGCCCGCGGGCGCGGAGTAGGCCGTGGCCGCTCTCCGGCGCGCCGGGCGGGCGGGGTCTTCGCCGCCTCCCCGAAAACCGCTGGCCTCCCCCACCACGGCTACGTACTCTAGGCGAAAACCTAGGGTCCCTAGGTTCCGATCTCCGGGAGGCCCGCATGAGACCACTCACCGAGCAGGACATCCGCGACTCGTTCATCAACTGCTCCAAGGGCGATGCCAAGCGTCTGGCCGTGCCCCGTGATCTCGCCGAGCGTCCCTGGGACGACCTGGACTTCCTCGGCTGGCGGGATCCCGGGGCGCCCGACCGCAGCTATCTGGTCGCCGAACGCCAGGGGCGTCCGGTCGGCGTGGCGCTGCGCTTCCAGCCCGCCCAGCGCGGCTTCCTGCACCGCAGCATGTGCGCGCTGTGCCTGACCACCCATCCGCGGGGCGGGGTGTCGCTGATGACCGCGCGCAAGGCGGGCCCGGCGGGCCGCGAGGGCAACTCGGTGGGCCTGTACATGTGCACCGACCTCGCCTGCTCCCTGTACGTGCGCGGCAGGAAGCTCCCGGAGACCGGGGTCCGGTACGAGGAGAGCCTGACCCTGGAGGAGCAGATCGCCCGCACCACGGGCAATCTGTCCGCCTTCCTCGACAAGCTGTACGCCTGACCGCGCGCCGGTCAGCGGTCCCGCAGGCGCGCCGCCTCCACCCGGTGCAGGTGGATCAGCGCGTCGTAGGTGCGGGCGAGCGCGATGTCGTACGGGCCGTCCGGGTAGCCGGTGCCTATGCTGCGGGTCTCCCGCGCCTGCCTCAGCCACGCGCGGGCCGGTGAGCCGACGGTCCTGAGGTCGACCAGGTAGTCGCGGTGGCGCACCCGGTCGAGGGTGTGCTCGTTGCTGCCCGGCCCGGCCGGCCCCAGGGTCCAGCGGCGGACGGCGCCGTCGGGGCCGGTGGCATTGAACGAGCCCCGGCCGAAGGTGACGCCGACGCCGACGTACCCGGCGCCGAGGCCGTCCCGCAGGAACTCGCCCTGCATCCTCGGGTAGCGGGCCGGGTCGCTCGACAGCAGGCCGATGTGGGCGTCGTGCGCGGACAGCAGCACCTTCGTGCCGGTGTGCCGCTGCCACCAGAGGACGTTGGCGGCCATCGCCTCGTCCCGGTAGCGCATCGCCTCCGCCGCCTGGGCCGGGTCGTCGAGGTCGAAGGCGTACTGCCGCGCGGTCCGGTCGATCGCGGTGGCGTGCTGCACGGCCCGGTCGTACGCCTCCCGGTCGCCGCGCGGCCCCTGCCGCTTCAGCAGCCGCAGGGCCTCGCCGGTGCGGTCCGCCCTCTCCTTGCGCTCGGCGTACGGCTTGTCCAGGTACTCCTCGATGTACCGCCCGGTCGCCGTGGTGGGCCGCAGCCCGCGGTACAGCTCGGCGAAGCGTGCGCTCAGCTCCGGGCGGGCGGCGGCCACGTACCGTGTGACCTCGTCGTACAGCTCGGGTCCGGTCCAGCCGGTGTCGTCGCCCATGAACCGGACGGGGTCCTCGGGGTGGCGGACGTTGTACGCCCGCATCCACTCGACGAGCCCGAGGTACTCGGCGTTGTTCCACCACAGGTAGTCGCGCTGGAACTCCTCGCTCATGATGCGCCGCGGGTCCCCCTTGCCGTGCACCACGTAGTCGTCGAGCCGCAGGCCGGTGCTCCAGGGCGCCTCCAGGGCGAAGGTGCGGAAGCCCTTCTCCTCGACGAGGTGGCGGAAGACGCGGTCCTTGAGGGCGAAGAAGTCGTGGGAGCCGTGGGTGGCCTCGCCCAGGCCGACCACGGAGGCGTCGCCGATCATCCGGTCCAGGGCGCGCAGGTCCCGGGTGCCGCCGCCGGGTTCGACGGTGCGCAGCGGGTGGGCGGCGCGGTCGAGCGCCTCGACGACCGCCGCCTCGGACGGAGCGGACGGGGCGGCCACGGCCCGGGGGCCGGGCGGGGCCGGCGGAGCGGCCACGGCCTGGGCGCCGGCCGTCACGGCGGTGAGGGTGACGAGCAGGGTCAGAGCGGTTCCGGTCCGGTGCTGTCGCATGGTTCCAGGCTGTCGACCGCGGCGGCCCGGGCGCCATGGTGCGGGCCGCCGTCCCCGGGTGCGGAGAACCACGGGTGGGCGGCGGGGGTTTCCCCCAGGGTGCGGTCCTGGCCGATTCGCTGCGGCGGTGGCGGCACGAGCGGGCGCGGCCGCCGGGTCCGCCGGCGGACCGGCTGTCCGGCCGGCCGGCCGGCGGGCCGGGGCCGCGCCGCCGCCGGCCGCCCCTCGGGGCGGCGAACGCCTGGTCCGGCCCGTCCGCCCGGCCGTCGTCCCGGGCCGCCGGATTCGGCGGCCGAGGCCGCGGGGCCCGGCCGCCCGCGCGGGGAGGACGGTTCCGGCTTCGTGCGTCCGGTTACCGTCCTGTCCGAATATGTTCGATACCCCGGGGGAAGGGGAACAGCCCGAGGATGCGAGAGGTACGTGAGTGGACGGAGTCGGCCGTACGGTACGTCAAGCGACGCCGGGACCCCGTCGTCGTGCAGGCGCTGCGATCGGCCGCCGCGGCGACGATCGCCTATGTCATCGCGCTGCGCCTGAGCCCGGAGTCCGCCCCCCTCACCGCGCCCCTGACCGCGCTGCTCGTCGTCCAGGTGACCCTGTACGCCACGCTCACCAACGGCATCCGCCGGGTGAACGCGGTCGTCACCGGGGTTCTCGTCGCCATCGCCTTCAGCCTGCTGGTGGGCCTGACCTGGTGGAGTCTCGCGCTGCTGATCGTGGCCTCCCTCTGGGTGGGCCACCTGGTGCGCGTCGACGAGTACGTGCCCGAGGTGGCGATCAGCGCGATGCTGGTGCTGGGCGTCACCTCCATCGGGGACACCGCGTGGGCCCGGATCCTGGAGACGCTGATCGGCGCGGTCGTGGGACTCGCCTTCAACCTGCTCCTCGCCCCGCCGGTGTGGGTGGAGCACGCGGGCGAGTCGATCGAGGGACTGGCCCGGCGGGTGCGGCAGCTGATGCTGCGCATGGGTGAGGAGGCCGCGGGCCGCACGCCCGTGCACCGCGCGGCGGCACGGCTGCACGAGGCCCGGCGCCTGGACCACGACATCGTCGAGGTGGACGCGGCCCTGCGGCAGGCCGAGGACAGTCTGCGGCTCAACCCCCGCGTCCGCGAGGGCCTGCTGCACCGGGTGGTGCTGCGCACCGGCCTGGACACGCTGGAGATCTGCACGGTGGTGCTGCGGGTGCTGGCGCGCACCTTCACCGACCTCGCCAAGGAGCGCGACCCGGAGCCGCTGTTCACGCCGGAGACGGGCGCCGCCGTGGAGCAGCTGCTGGCCGAGATCTCCGACGCCGTGGTCAGTTTCGCGGTGCTGGTCACCACCAGCGTCAGCGAGAACGCCGAGTCGGCCGAGGACCGGCTCGCCGCCGAGCTGCGGCAGGCCGCGGCCACCCGCGACAAGCTGGCCCAGCTGCTCCTGGACGACATACGGCGCGACGCCCGCCGGTGGCAGCTGCACGGGGCGGTCCTGACCGAGGTCAACCGCATCCTCGACGAACTCGACACCGAGCACCGCTCGCGCCGGCTGCTGGAGGAACTGGACCGGCACACCCGCGAGCAGCGGGAACGCCTGCCGCGGCTGACCAAGCTGCGGGAACGGGTACGGATTCCGCGGCCGGGACGGAACCGCGCCGCCGCCGCGCGCCGTTCCCCCTGACGGGCCGCCGGGACCGCCCGGCGGCCCCGGCCTGTCCGGCCCGCTCGGCGTGTTCCCCGCGGGCGGGGCGCGCCGCGCGGCGGCGGGCCGTCCGCCTCACCCGTCGCCGTCCGTGCGCTGCCGCTGGAGCGCACGGGGGCAGGAGGCGGCGCTCGCCCGCCCGAGCAGCACGTGCACGCGCTCGGTGAGCTGTGCGACGGTGTCGGCCGGCTGGTGGAACGGCAGCCGTACGTCGCCGTGGGTGCGGGCCCGCTCGATGCGCAGCGTCAGTCCGTGCCGGTCGACCGCGAGGGGCTGGACGCGGACCGCGCCGTGCAGGGCGGCGCGGTCGACGAGGCGGGTGAGCCGCTCGACGGCGTCGGGGTGGCGGTCGGCGAGGTGGGTCAGCAGTCCGGCCTCGGCCGCGGCCAGCGGGTCGGGCGCGGCGCCGGCGAACTCGTCGAGGCCGACGACCACGGCGCCGGACGGCTGCCGCAGCACCACCCGGGTGGCCCGGAAGGCGAGCCGGTCGTCCTCGGCGGCGAACCAGCCCGCGAGCCGGAGCCGGGCGCGGATCCGGTGGCGGACGGGGACGGGTGAGACGTCGGCGAACTCCAGCACGGCGGACGGCTCGCCGCGGGGCGCGCAGACGGCGGCCGCGAGCAGGGCGCTGTCCTCGGGCACGCGCAGGAGCACCCGGCCGTCCTCGGCCACGGTGTGCGCGCCGGCGAACTCCTCGCGGCAGCCCTCCGCCGTCACCGCGCAGGACCACGCGGTGGCGAGCACCGAACGGGCCCGCTCCGCCGCGGCAGGCGCGGCCGTCCAGGTGTGGCTGTCACCCATCCCATACCTCCCTTAGGTAAGCCTTGCCTAACCTAGCGGAGATCACGGCGTGCGCCAACCGGCCGCTGCGGTCTTCGCGGGGCCTTCCGGAACGCGAGGGCGCGCGAGGAGCCCCGCGCGGGAGGACGAGACCCCCGACGGGCCCCGCGGGCCCCCGGGTCCCGCCCGGACGACGGGAACACCCGGCGGGGTCCGGGCGCGCCGGGCACGGGACCGCGTGGCCGGGTCCGGACACGCCGGTCGCGGGCCTCGCCCCGGGCCGGGTCCGCGCCGGCCCGGGGCTCCGGTGTCAGACCTCGCCCCGGGCCAGCGCGAGCAGCCGGCCCAGGACGCGGGGGCCGTCGACCCGTACGCCGTCGTGCTCGTACTCGTCCGTCACCCAGGTGCGCAGCCCGCGGACGGCCCGCGCGGTGGCGAGCGAGTGGGCGGTGTCGACGAACATGTCGTCGTGGTAGACGGCCGCCGCGACCGGCACCTCGTTGGCGGCGAGGCGGGCCGGGTCGTACAGGGGCCGCCAGTCGGTGCGGGCCGCGAGCAGCTCCGCCGTCTCGCGCAGCGGGCGCAGCGCCGGGTCGCAGTCGAACAGCCAGGGGTGGACCGACTCGCCGGTGAACAGCAGCGGTTCGTCGCCCGCGAGGGCCTTGGCGGCGTCGAACTGCGGGAACTCGGACCGGACCCGCTCCGCCGACCAGGCCGTGGGCCGGGCGTCCTGGGCGTAGATCGCCTCGTGGACGAGCGCGTACAGCGGGTGGCCCGCGTACGACAGCAGGCCCTGGACCTGCTCCTGGAAGGCGTCGGCCAGCGCGAAGCCCTGCGGGGTGCGGACGAAGGCGTCCTCCAGCAGGTGGTGCAGGCGGTGGCTGCCGTCGCCGCTGCCCAGGAGGATGCCGAGGGACTGGAAGGCCTCGACGGTGAGCCGGTAGCCGCCGGGCAGGACCACCTCGTGGGTGAGGAGGTGGTCGGCGATGCGGCGGGCGCGCTCGACGTCCTGCGGGTAGCGGGCGTAGTGGGCGGCGACCTTGCGTTCGATGCGCGGGTAGGCGGCCCGGTAGACGTCGTCGGCGTGGGCGTCCAGGGCGGGCAGGCCGCCGGTGATCAGGGCGGTGGCGAGGCCCTCGGGGGCCAGGGACAGGTAGCTGACGGTGCAGAAGCCGCCGAAGCTCTGGCCGTGGACGGTCCAGGGGGCGCCGCCGGTGACCTGCGGGCGGATCGCCTCGCAGTCGCGGACGATGGCGTCGGCGCGGAAACGCGTGAGGTAGTCGGCCTGTTCGGCGGGACCGCCGCGCAGCGGGAGGGTCTGCCGGTTGGCGGGGGTGGAGGCGCCGGTGCCGCGCTGGTCGAGGAGCAGGACGCGGTACTCCTCCAGGGCGCGGCCGAGCCAGGCCTGCCGGCCGACGAAACGGGCGGCCCCGAAGCCGGGGCCGCCCGCGAGGTGGACCAGCCACGGCAGGTCCTGGTGCGTCTTGTCGCTCGCGACGACCTCGCGGGCGTAGAGCTCGATCGTCTCGCCCGCGGGGTCGTCGTGGTCGAGGGGCACGGTGAAGCGGTGGTCGGTGAGGACGACGCCGGGCTGGCGGTAGCTGACGGTCAACGGGGCTCCCGGGACGGACGGTTTTCAGGCCGTGTCCCAGTTCAGCACACCCTCGCCGGGGGCCGACCGCGCGGCGCACCCACGTGCCGGACGCCCGGTCAGCGGGCCGACAGGCTGGAGCGGCGCACCACCAGTTCGGGCTGGAGCACCACCCGCCGGTGCTCGTGGGTCCTCGCCCCGCTCCCCGCCTCGGTCTCCTCCAGCAGCAGCTCGGCGGCCAGGGCGCCCATGGTGACGGCGGGCTGCCGTACGGAGGTGAGCGGGACGGCCGCCGCGGCGGCGAACTCGATGTCGTCGTAGCCGACGATCGCGAGGTCGTCGGGGACGCCGACCCCGGCCGCGTACATGGCCTGCAGGACGCCGAGGGCGAGCAGGTCGTTGGCGCAGAAGACGGCGGTGGGACGGTCGGCGAGGCCGAGCAGACGGGCGCCCGCGTCCCGGCCTGCGGCCACGTCCAGCCGCTCGGTGGGCAGCTCGCGCAGCGCGTCGGGGCCGAGGCCGGCCTCGGCGAGCGCGTTCAGCGCGCCGGTGCGGCGGTCGCGGACCTGGTTGAGGCCGGGCGGCCCGCTGACGTAGGCGATGGAGCGGTGCCCGGCGTCGACGAGGTGGCGCACGGCCAGGGCGCCGCCCGCGACGTCGTCGACGGAGACCGAGCACCCGGCGGCGCCCTCGGCGACCCGGTCGACGAGGACGAAGGGGATGTTGTGCCGCCGGAACGTCTCGATGTTGCGCCCGGAGGCGTCGGCCGGGGTCAGCAGCACGCCCCGCACCCGCTGCTCGGCGAAGAGCGACAGGTACTCGGCCTCCTCGCCGGTGCTCTGGGCGCTGTTGCAGACCATCACGCCGAGTCCGGCCTGGCGCGCGGCCCGCTCGGCGCCGCGCGCCACGTCGACGAAGAAGGGGTTGCCCATGTCGAGGACGAGCAGTCCCATGATCCGGCTGCGGCCGGCGCGGAGCTGGCGCGCGGACTCGCTGCGGACGTAGCCGAGCCGGTCGATCGCGGACAGCACGCGCGCACGGGTCTCGGCGGCGACCGTGTCCGGACGGTTGATGACGTTCGACACGGTGCCGACGGAGACTCCGGCGGCGCGGGCGACGTCCTTGATACCCACCGACTGGGCCATCGGGCAGGGACCTCCAGGGCTTCACTGAGGGGCGGCGGGTGCGCCTTCACCTTACTCGCGCACCCGTTCGGCACGATCGCGGATCACGCGGGCAGCCGGAAGTCGACGACGCGCAGCGCCGAGGGCGTGGTTCCGCTGGACCTCTCCTGGTACAGGAACGACAGCACCCCGTCCTGCGCGACGCGCGTCTCGTCGACCACGACCTCGCCGAAGGCGTCGAGTCCGCCGCCGTCGAACAGGAGCTTCCAGTCGGTGTGCCCGGACGCCGCGGAGGCGCCGGCGATGCGGCCGAAGGGAAGGATCGCATACGCGTTGTCGTACCGGTCCAGGACCAGCTTGGTGCGCTGGCTGGAGTTCGGCGGGACGGGGATCTCGGTCTTCCGCCAGGTGCCGGAGGCGGTCCGGCGCAGGTGGAAGGCGCGGCCGTGCGCGGTGCGGTCGGCGACGTAGTCCGTGGTGCACCGGCCGAAGCGGCCGGGGACGTAGGAGATGATCGCGTGCGGGCGGCCGGCGGAGTCGGTGGCCTGGCTCTCCTGGTTCATCAGGGAGTGGTCCGGGTTCAGCGGGTCCACCACGAGGCCCGCGTCGGTGACGGAGACCCGGTCGGGTCCTCCGGTGGTGCCGACGACGGTGCCGGCGTGGTTGCGCCAGGTGCGTCCGCGGTCGTCGGAGTAGACGTAGCCGGTGTCGTGGTTGGTGATGCCGCCGCGGGAACACATCACGGCGGCGTTCTGCTCGCGCCAGGTGAAGAAGGCGTGCAGCCGGCCGCGGACGTCGTAGTCGATGCCGTGCAGGTACATGTTGCGGGCCGTGGAGGAGCCGTGCTCGCTGGTGTAGTTGCCGGTGGCGGACGTCCACTCCCCCAGTGCGGTCCACCGCGCGCCGTCGTACTCCGCGAGGGCGTTGCGGCCGTTGCCGGAGACGCCGGCGCGGTAGCTGAGCTGGAGCCGGCCCTCGGGGGTGGCGACGAACTGCGGGTAGGTGAACTGCGAGGTGAGCGTCAGCCCGTCGAGGGTGGACTGCGGGGCGCCGAAGCGGCTCGTGGTCCAGCTCAGGCCGGCGGGGTCGTCCAGGAGCCCGGCGACGGACTTGACGTAGGTGAAGCCGTCGCTGTGGGAGTCCATGTGCAGGTGGAGGCGGCCGTCGGTCCGGGAGACGCCCATGGAGACGACGTTGTGGGAGTCGTCGTAGCGCAGCGTGTGCCCGACCCGGACCGTCTGCCAGGTGCTCGCGCCGAGCGCGCGCCGGCCGACGACGGCGTTGCGGTCGGCGGTGTACCAGGCGGCGTACTGGTGGCCCCGGTAGGTCAGCAGGCCGTTCTTCTGGAAGGAGTTGTTGTTGACCAGGCCGTCGTACGACACGAAGTAGATCGCCCGGTCGTCCAGCAGGGTGGTGCCGGTCCGGGTGACCGACGGGCCGGGGGCGGCGGCGCGCGCCGTGCCCGGGGCCGCCAGCGCGGCCGTGGCGAGCACGGCGGTCGTCAGCACACTGCGTCGTCTCATGGGCGCGTCCTCCGGATCAGTCGAGGTGGAACACTTCGGTGAGCGGTTTCATCGCCTCGTCGGGGCGGGCGCCGTCGAGGGCCTCGAAGAAGGGCGCCATCTCCGCCTGCCAGCGGGCGTTGACCTCGGTGGCCTCCATCGCGGCCCGCGCGGCCTCGAAGTCCTCGGTCTCCAGGTAGCCGACGAGCAGGCCGTCGTCGCGCAGGAAGAGCGAGTAGTTGTGCCAGCCGGTGGCCGTCAGCGCCTCGCGCATCTCCGGCCACACGGCGGCGTGGCGTTCGCGGTACTCGGCGATCCGGTCCTCGCGGACCTTGAGCAGGAAACAGACGCGTTGCATGAAGTACCGCTCCCGGGTCAGAAGTCGAAGTCGTCGATGTTCTTCGCGTCGAAGACGGTCGGCTTGCCGAGGTTGATCACGCCGTCCTCGCCGATGGTGTACTCGCCCATGGCGCCGGCCCGGAAGGTCTCGCCCTCCTTGCCGGTGATCTGCCCCGAGGCCAGGGCGACGGCGGTGCGCCCGGCCAGTTCGCCGAGCCTGGCCGGGTCCCACAGCTCGAACGCCTCGACGGTGCCGTTCTTGACGTACTTGCGCATGTCGTTGGGGGTGCCGAGGCCGGTCAGCTTGACCTTGCCCTTGTACTTGGAGCCGGACAGGTACTGGGCGGCGGCCTTGATGCCGACGGTGGTCGGGGAGATGATCCCCTTCAGGTTCGGGTGCTCCTGGAGCAGGCCCTGGGTCTGCTGGAAGGACGTCTGCGCGTCGTCGTTGCCGTAGGCGATCTCGACGAGCTTCATGTCCTTGTACTTGGGGTCCTCGAGTTCCTTCTTCATGAACTCGATCCAGGTGTTCTGGTTGGTCGCGGTCTGCGCGGCGGACAGGATCGCGATCTCGCCCTTGTGACCGATCTGTTCGGCGAGCAGCTGCACCTCGGTGCGGCCCAGGTCCTCGGCGGAGGCCTGCGAGATGAAGGCGTTGCGGCACTCCGGCTTGGTGTCGGAGTCGTAGGTGACGACCTTGATGCCGTTGTTCATGGCCTGCTTGAGCGCGGTGCACAGGGCGCCGGGGTCCTGGGCGGAGACGGCCATCGCGTCGACCTGCTGCTGGGTGAGCGTGTTGACGTAGGAGACCTGGCCGGAGGTGTCGGTGGCGCTGGACGGGCCGACCTCCTTGTAGGTGGAGCCCAGCTCCTTCACGGCCTTCTCGCCGCCCTGGCCGGCGGTGGTGAAGTAGGGGTTGTTGACCTGCTTGGGCAGGAAGCCGACGGTCAGGCCCTTCTTGGTGGCCGCGTTCGGGTCGGCCTTGCCGGCGGTGGCGGCGGCGCCGCCCTCGTTCTTCACGTCCTCCTTGGTGGTGCCGCCGCAGGCGGTGGCGGCCAGGGCGAGGGAGGTGACGGCGGCGAGGGCCGCGCAGGTGCGGCGGAGGGGCGGCTTGCGCATGGCGGTTCCTTACGAGGGTGGGAGCGGGCTTACGAGGTCGGCGTAGGTGCCTTGGACACCGGCGCTGAGGCGGCTCGGCGCCCGGCCCTCGCGGCGGAGACCTGCCGTGCGACCCGGGGGCCGAGCACGGACAGGACGAGCAGGACGCCGGTGACGACGATCTGCGACTGGGCGGAGACGTCCTGCAGGCTCATCACGTTCTGCAGCGCGCCGAGCAGGAAGACGCCCGCGATCGCGCCGCCGAGCGTGCCCTTGCCGCCGTCGAAGTCGATGCCGCCGAGCAGCACCGCGGCGACGACGGACAGTTCGAGGCCGGTGGCGTTGTCGTAGCGGGCGCTGGCGTAGTGCAGGGCCCAGAAGACGCCGGTGAGGGAGGCCATCAGGCCGGTCGCGGTGAACAGGATCAGCTTCTGCCGCCGGACGCGGACGCCGGCGAACCGGGCGGCCTCCTCGCCGGCGCCGATCGCGAACAGCGACCGCCCGAACGGGGTGGCGTGCAGGGCGACCACGGCGACGGCGAGCAGGGCCAGGAAGGGCAGCAGGGCGTAGGGGACGAAGGTGTCGCCGATGCGTCCGGCCGCGAAGTCCAGGTACGGGGCGGGGAAGTCGGTCACCGCGTCGGAGCCGAGCACGATCTGCGCGATGCCCCGGTAGGCGGCGAGGGTGCCGATGGTGACGGCGAGCGAGGGCAGCCCGAGCCTGGTCACCAGCAGGCCGTTGACCAGGCCGCAGACCACGCCGAGCAGCAGGCAGACCGGGATGATCGCCTCGATGGCCATGCCCTGGTTCCACAGGGCGCCCATCACCGCGCCGGACAGGCCGGCCGTCGAGGCGACCGAGAGGTCGATCTCCCCGCAGACCACGAGCATCGTCATCGGCAGGGCGATGAGCGCGATCGGCAGGGTGTTGCCGATCAGGAACGACAGGTTCAGCGCGTTGCCGAAGCCGTCGACGAAGCCGAAGGAGAGCAGCAGGACGACGACGAGGAGGGCGCCGACGACCGTGTCCCAGCGGACGGCGCGCATGACGGACTCAGGCATGGCGGGCGTTCCTCTTCTTCAGGGCGGAGGCCACGCGCAGCGCGACGACCCGGTCGACCGCGATGGCGCAGATGAGCAGGATGCCGTTGATGGCCAGCACCCACACGGAGCTGACGCCGAGGGCGGGCAGCACGCTGTTGACGGAGGTCAGCAGCAGCGCGCCGAGGGCCGCGCCGTAGACGCTGCCGGAGCCGCCGGTGAAGACCACGCCGCCGACCACGACCGCGCTGACGACGGTGAGTTCGTAGCCGTTGCCGGTGCCGGAGTCCACGTTGCCGAACCGGGCCAGGTACAGCGCGCCCGCGAGTCCGGCGAGCGCCCCGCAGAAGGTGTACGCGGCGAGGATCCGCTTGCGCACCGGGATGCCGGCGAGGCGGGCGGCCTCGGGGTTGGAGCCGAGCGCGTACAGCTCGCGTCCGCTGCCGAAGTGCTTGAGGTAGTAGGCCGTGGCCACCAGCACGGCGAGCGCGATCAGCGCCAGGTACGGCACGGCCCGGACGCCGCCGGAGCCGAAGTCGACGAAGGAGCCGGGCAGGTCGGCCGCGGTGATCTGGCGGGAGCCGACCCAGATGGAGTCGATGCCGCGGATGATGTAGAGCGTGCCGAGGGTGACCACCAGCGCGGGCACCTGGCCGAGGCTGACCAGCAGGCCGTTGAGCAGGCCGAAGCCGACCCCCGTCAGGACCGCCAGCAGCACGGCCGGCACGGAGTCCCCGCCGCCCTGGAGGTAGGTGCCGGCGGCGAAGGCGCTGATGCCGAGGACGGAGCCGACCGACAGGTCCACGTTGCGGGTGATGACGACCAGGGACTGGCCGGTGGCGACCAGCACCAGGATGGTCGCGTTCAGCAGCAGGTCCTTGATGCCCTGTTCGGACAGGAACTCGCTGTTGCCCAGCTGGGTGACGACGATCATCACCAGGAGGACGGCGAGGATGGCCAGTTCGCGCATCCTGAAGACGCGGTCGACCAGCCGGGTGCCGCTGGACCGGGGCACGTCGGTGACGGGGGTGCGGTCCGGAGCGGTGACCGTCATGCCGTCCTCCTTTCGTTCGCTTCCGCGCCCGCGCGGCGCGCGGGCGCGGGCATCGTGCTCGTCCGCGGCCCGGCGGCCGCGCGTGCTCCCCCGCCGCCCGGCGGGCGTGGGCGGTGTCTCCGGCTCACGCGGCCCTCCCGGTGGCCGCGGCCATCACGGTCTCCTCGGTGGCCTCGGAGCGCGGGATCTCGGCGGTCAGCCGGCCCTCGTGCATCACCAGCACGCGGTCGGCCATGCCGAGGATCTCCGGCAGGTCGGAGGAGATCATCAGGACGGCCACGCCGTCGGCGGCCAGCTCGCTCAGCAGCCGGTGCACCTCGGCCTTGGTGCCGACGTCGATGCCGCGGGTCGGCTCGTCCACGATCAGCACCTTGGGGCCGGTGGCGAGCCATTTGGCGAGGACGACCTTCTGCTGGTTGCCGCCGGACAGGGTGGAGACGGCGTCGGCGATCCGGGCGTACTTCACCTGGAGCCGTACCGCCCAGTCCAGGGAGCGGCTGCGTTCGGCGCGCCGGTCCATCAGCCCGGCTCTCACGGTGGTGCGCAGGCCGGTGAGGCCGATGTTCCGCTCGATGGACATGTCCATCACCAGGCCCTGGGCGCGCCGGTCCTCCGGGACGAGGGCGAGTCCGGCGGCCATCGCGGTGGAGGGGGCGCCGTTGGTGAGGCGGCGCCCGTCGACCTCGACCTCGCCGGCGTCCCAGCGGTCGATGCCGAACACGGCCCGGGCGACCTCCGTGCGTCCGGCGCCGACGAGTCCGGCGAGGCCGACGATCTCACCGCGCCGCACCTCGAAGGAGATGTCGGTGAAGGCGCCCTCGCGGGTCAGCCGGCGCACGCTGAGCGCGACCTCGCCGGGGCTCACCGCCTGCTTGGGGTACAGCTCGTCGAGGTCGCGGCCGACCATGCGGCGGACCAGGTCGTCCTCGGTCATGCCCGCCAGCGGCTCGCTGGCGATCCAGGCGCCGTCGCGCAGGGTGGTCACCCGCCGGCAGATCTGGAAGATCTCCTCCAGCCGGTGCGAGATGAACAGCACCGCGGCGCCCTGCTCGCGCAGGGTGCGCACGACGCCGAAGAGACGGGCGACCTCGCTGCCGGTGAGGGCGGCGGTCGGCTCGTCCATGATCAGGACGCGGGCGTCGAAGGAGAGCGCCTTGGCGATCTCGACGATCTGCTGGTCGGCGATGGACAGGCCGCGGGCGGGCCGGTCGGGGTCGAGGTCGACGCCGAGCCGCCGCATCAGGGCGACCGTCGCGGCGTGCGTGGCCTTGTGGTCGATGCGGCCGAGGGTGCGCCTGGGCCGGCGGCCCATGAAGATGTTCTCGGCGATCGACAGGTCGGGGAAGAGGGTCGGCTCCTGGTAGATCACGGCGATGCCGGCGTCGCGGGCGTCGCCGGGGCCGGAGAAGACGACCGGCTCACCGTCGAGCAGCACCTGGCCGGCGTCCGGCCGGTGCACCCCGGCGAGCGTCTTGATGAGGGTCGACTTGCCCGCGCCGTTCTCCCCGGCGAGGGCGTGCACCTCCCCGGGGAACAGCTCCAGGGAGACGTCCCGCAGGGCGCGGACCGCGCCGAAGGACTTGGAGATGTCCCTGAGCGCCAGGACCGGGGCCGGACCCGTGGTGGACGGGTGGGTCATGGGGGGCTCCTCGACGACGCCGGCGGGACGGCCCTCACGGCGTCGTGAAAGGTTTCAACTTGGTTGCCGGGACGTTAGGCATGCGGCCCATGTCACGTCAATGGGTCGGTATCGAAAAACTTTCGATGCCCGAAGGTCACGCGCAGGTCACGAGGAAGCGGCTCGGTCACAGGGGTTGACACCCCTGCGGGGGGCTCATAGCTTCGGCCCTTGAATCGTTTCATGACGAAGCCGTTCAGCTGATCCGTCAGCACCCCCCTTTCCGACCGGACGTCACAGGAGCCCCGAAGTGACCGAGCTCGCCGCGGTGAAGGCCGCTCTCAAGACCCAGGCAGTCGAGACGCCGTCGTGGGCGTACGGGAACTCGGGAACGCGCTTCAAGGTGTTCGCGCAACCGGGCGTGCCGCGCACCCCGCAGGAGAAACTGGACGACGCGGCCAAGGTGCACGAGTTCACGGGGGTCGCGCCGACCGTCGCGCTGCACATCCCGTGGGACCGGGTGGAGGACTACGCGGCGCTGGCCCGGTACGCCGAGGAGCGCGGGGTGCGGCTCGGCGCGATCAACTCCAACACCTTCCAGGACGACGCCTACAAGCTGGGCAGCATCTGCCACCCGGACCCGGCCGTGCGCCGCAAGGCCCTCGGCCACCTGCTGGAGTGCGTCGACATCATGGACGCCACCGGCTCGAAGGACCTGAAGCTGTGGTTCGCCGACGGCACCAACTACCCCGGGCAGGACGACATCCGGGCCCGGCAGGACCGGCTGGCCGAAGGGCTGGCCGAGGTGTACGAGCGGCTCGGCGACGACCAGCGGATGCTGCTGGAGTACAAGTTCTTCGAGCCCGCCTTCTACACCACGGACGTGCCGGACTGGGGCACGGCGTACGCGCACTGCCTGAGGCTCGGCCCGAAGGCGCAGGTCGTCGTCGACACCGGGCACCACGCGCCCGGCACCAACATCGAGTTCATCGTGGCGACGCTGCTGCGGGAGGGCAGGCTCGGCGGGTTCGACTTCAACTCCCGGTTCTACGCGGACGACGACCTGATGGTCGGGGCCGCCGACCCCTTCCAGCTGTTCCGGATCATGTACGAGGTGGTGCGCGGGGGCGGGTTCTCGCCGCAGGTGGCGTTCATGCTCGACCAGTGCCACAACATCGAGGCGAAGATCCCGGCGATCATCCGGTCGGTGATGAACGTGCAGGAGGCCACCGCCAAGGCGCTGCTGGTCGACCGGGAGGCGCTGGACGCCGCACAGCGGGAGGGCGACGTGCTGGGCGCCAACGCCGTGCTGATGGACGCCTACAACACGGACGTGCGGCCGCTGCTGGCCGAGGTGCGCGAGGAGATGGGGCTGGACCCCGACCCGATGGCCGCCTACCGGCGGTCCGGGTGGGCCGAGAAGATCGCCGCCGAGCGGGTCGGCGGGCAGCAGGCCGGGTGGGGGGCGTGAGCGCCCGCCGGAGCCTGTCCCGCGCCGGCCGCGCCCGCGCGGCGCGGCCGCACCTCCCCGGCGCCCCGCGCCCCTGTCCACGCCTCTTCTCCTGAAAGGGAACCGAAACCCATGGCAACCCATCCCGAAGCCGCCGCCCTCCTCGCCCGCTCGCACCGGCTCGGCTCCGACCCCCGGAACACCAACTACGCCGGCGGCAACGCCTCCGCCAAGGGCACCGGCACCGACCCCGTCACCGGTGGCGACGTGGAACTGATGTGGGTCAAGGGATCCGGCGGCGACCTCGGCACGCTCACCGAGGCCGGGCTCGCCGTGCTGCGGCTGGACCGGCTGCGGGCGCTCAAGGACGTCTACCCGGGCGTCGAGCGCGAGGACGAGATGGTCGCCGCGTTCGACTACTGCCTGCACGGCAAGGGCGGCGCGGCCCCCTCCATCGACACGGCCATGCACGGGCTGGTGGAGGCCGCGCACGTCGACCACCTCCACCCCGACTCCGGGATCGCGCTCGCCTGCGCGGCCGACGGGGAGAAGCTGACCGCCGAGTGCTTCGGCGACACCGTGGTGTGGGTGCCGTGGCGGCGGCCCGGGTTCCAGCTCGGACTGGACATCGCGGCCGTGAAGGAGGCCAACCCGCAGGCCGTCGGCTGCATCCTGGGCGGGCACGGCATCACCGCGTGGGGCGACACCTCCGAGGAGTGCGAGCGCAACTCGCTGCACATCATCCGCACCGCCGAGCGGTTCCTCGCCGAGCGGGGCAGGCCGGAGCCGTTCGGCCCGGTGATCGAGGGGTACGAGCCGCTGCCCGAGGCCGAACGGCGGGAGCGGGCCGCGGCCCTCGCGCCGTACGTGCGCGCCGTCGCCTCGCAGGACAGGCCGCAGGTCGGGCACTTCGACGACTCCGACGTCGTGCTCGACTTCCTGGCGCGGGCCGAGCACCCGCGGCTGGCCGCGCTGGGCACCTCCTGCCCGGACCACTTCCTGCGGACCAAGGTCCGGCCGCTGGTCCTGGACCTGCCGCCGGCCGCCCCGCTGGACGAGGCGATCGCCCGGCTGAAGGAACTGCACGCCGCCTACCGCGAGGAGTACGCCGCCTACTACCAGCGGCACGCCGAGCCCGGCTCCCCCGCGATGCGCGGCGCGGACCCGGCGATCGTGCTGGTGCCGGGCGTCGGCATGTTCAGCTTCGGCAAGGACAAGCAGACCGCCCGGGTGGCCGGCGAGTTCTACGTGAACGCGATCAACGTCATGCGGGGCGCCGAGGCGGTGTCGACGTACGCGCCGATCGAGGAGTCGGAGAAGTTCCGCATCGAGTACTGGGCGCTGGAGGAGGCCAAGCTCCGGCGGATGCCGAAGCCCAAGCCGCTGGCGACGCGGGTGGCGCTGGTGACCGGCGCGGGCAGCGGGATCGGCAAGGCGATCGCGCACCGGCTGGTCGCCGAGGGGGCGTGCGTCGTCGTCGCGGACCTGAACGGGGACAACGCCGCCGCCGTCGCCGAGGAGCTGGGCGGCCCGGACAGGGCCGTCGCCGTGACCGTGGACGTCACCTCCGAGGAGCAGATCGCCGAGGCGTTCGAGGCGGCGGTGCTGGCCTTCGGCGGGGTCGACCTGGTGGTCAACAACGCCGGCATCTCCATCTCCAAGCCGCTGCTGGAGACCTCCGCCAGGGACTGGGACCTGCAGCACGACATCATGGCCCGCGGCTCCTTCCTCGTCTCGCGCGAGGCGGCCCGGGTGATGATCGCGCAGGGGCTGGGCGGCGACATCGTCTACATCGCCTCCAAGAACGCCGTCTTCGCCGGGCCGAACAACATCGCCTACTCGGCCACCAAGGCCGACCAGGCGCACCAGGTGCGGCTGCTGGCGGCCGAGCTGGGCGAGCACGGCATCCGGGTCAACGGCGTCAACCCGGACGGCGTGGTGCGCGGTTCGGGGATCTTCGCCGGCGGCTGGGGCGCGCAGCGCGCGGCCGTGTACGGGGTGCCGGAGGAGAAGCTCGGCGAGTTCTACGCCCAGCGCACCCTGCTCAAGCGGGAGGTGCTGCCCGAGCACGTCGCCAACGCCGTCTTCGCGCTCACCGGCGGCGACCTGACCCACACCACCGGCCTGCACGTCCCGGTCGACGCCGGCGTCGCCGCCGCCTTCCTGCGGTGACGGGCGTGAAGGCGTACGCCGCGGTCGACCTCGGCGCGTCCAGCGGGCGCGTCATGGTCGGCCGCGTCGGCCCCGACAGCCTGGAGCTGGAGGAGGCGCACCGCTTCCCCAACCGGCCGGTGCGCGTGCCGGAGGGGCTGCGGTGGGACGTCCTCGGGCTGTACGCGGGGGTGCTGGACGGGCTGCGCGCGGCCGGCGCCCGCAGCGGCGGGCGGCTCGACTCGGCCGGCATCGACAGCTGGGCGGTGGACTACGGGCTGCTGGACGCGGACGGGGCGCTGCTGGGCAACCCCGTGCACTACCGCGACGGCCGCACCGAGGGCGTCGCGGAGAAGGTGTGGGCGACCGTGCCCGCGTCCGAGCTGTACGCCGCGACCGGGCTGCAGTACGCCCCGTTCAACACCCTCTACCAGCTGACCGCGGCCCGCTCCTCCGCCCAGCTCGCCCGCGCCGAGCGGCTGCTGCTCATCCCCGACCTGCTGACGTACTGGCTGACGGGCGAGCAGGGCACCGAGCTGACCAACGCCTCCACCACCCAGCTGATCGACCCGCGCACCCGTGACTGGGCGCACGACGTGGCCGAGCGGCTCGGCATCGACCTGGGCCTGTTCGCGCCGCTGCGGCACCCCGGCGACCCGGCGGGCGTGCTGCGGCCCGAGGTGCTGGAGGAGACCGGGCTGACCGGCCCGGTGCCGGTGACGGCGGTCGGCTCGCACGACACCGCCTCCGCGGTGGCCGCCGTCCCGGCCGACGGCGAGCGGTTCGCGTACATCTGCACCGGCACCTGGTCCCTGGCGGGCCTGGAGCTGTCCGCGCCGGTGCTGACGGAGGAGAGCCGCGCCGCCAACTTCACCAACGAGCTGGGACTGGACGGCACGGTCCGCTACCTGCGCAACATCATGGGGCTGTGGCTGCTGCAGGAGTGCGTACGGGCCTGGGGCGACCCGGACCTGGGCGAGCTGCTGCGGGAGGCCGCCCGGGTGCCGGCGCTGCGGTCGGTGGTGGACGCCGGCGACGCCGCGTTCCTCGCGCCGGGCCGGATGCCGGAGCGGATCGCCGAGGCCTGCCGGGCCTCGGGGCAGCCGGTGCCGGAGTCCCGCGCCGAGGTCACCCGCTGCATCCTCGACTCCCTCGCCCTCGCCCACCGCAGGGCCGTCGAGGACGCGCAGCGGCTCGCCGGTCATCCGGTCGACGTCGTGCACGTCGTCGGCGGCGGCACCCGCAACGCGCTGCTGTGCCAGCTCACCGCCGACGCCTGCGGGCTGCCGGTGGTCGCGGGCCCGGCGGAGGCGGCGGCGCTCGGCAACGTCCTGGTGCAGGCCCGCGCCCACGGACTGGCCGGCGACCTGGCCGGAACGCGCCGTCTGCTCGTCCGCACCCAGCCGCTGACCCGGTACGAGCCGCGCGGCGGCACGGCCCGGTGGCGCGCGGCCGAGGCCCGGCTCGCCGGGAGCTGACCCGGGGGCCTCCCCCGGGCCGTGGCCCGGGACTACCCTGCAACCCGTCCGATGATCGACCACAAGGAGCCGCGATGCGTGTCGCCCTGTTCCTGACCTGTGTCAACGACACGCTCTATCCGGACACCGGGCGCGCCGTGGTGAAGCTGCTGACCAGGCTGGGCGTCGAGGTCGACTTCCCCGTCGCCCAGACCTGCTGCGGGCAGGCGCACTACAACACCGGGTACCGGCACGAGGCGGAGCCCCTGGCCCGGCACTTCGCCGACGTCTTCCGGGACTACGAGGCGGTCGTCACGCCGTCGGGGTCGTGCGGGGCGATGGTGCGGGAGCTGTACCCGCGCATGGGCGAGCGGGCGCGGGCCGAGGGGCGCGGCGACGCCCTCGCCGCCGCCCTGGCGCCCGTGGTGCCCAGGACGTACGAGCTGACGGAGTTCCTGGTGGACGTGCTGGGGGTGACGGACGTCGGGGCGTACTACCCGCACACGGTGACCTACCACCCGACCTGCCACGGGCTGCGCGGCCTGGGCCTGGGCGACCGGCCCCGGCGGCTGCTGCGGGCCGTGGAGGGGCTGGAGCTGGTCGAGCTGCCGGGTGCGGAGGAGTGCTGCGGCTTCGGCGGCACCTTCGCGCTGAAGAACTCCGACGTCTCCGCGGCGATGGGCGCGGACAAGGTGCGCAACGCCGCCTCGACGGGCGCGGAAGTGCTGTGCGCGGCCGACAACTCCTGCCTGATGCACATCGGCGGCACCATGACCCGGCTCAAGGCGGACATGCGGCCGGTGCACATCGCGGAGATCCTGGCGAGCACCAAGGAGGAACCGGCGTCATGAGCGGCACGTTCGTCGGCATGCCGGCGTTCCCGAAGGCCGCGCACGAGGCCGTGCGCGACGCGACCCTGCGCGGCAACCTGCGGCACGCCACCCGCACCATCCGCGCCAAGCGGGCGAAGGCGGTCGCGGAGGTCCCCGACTGGGCGGCCCTGCGCGAGGCGGGCAAGCGGATCAAGGACCACACGCTGCGCCACCTGGACCGCTACCTGGTGCAGCTGGAGGAGGCGGTGACGGCCGCGGGCGGCACCGTCCACTGGGCCGCCGACGCCGACGAGGCCAACCGGATCGTGACCCGCCTGGTCAAGGAGACCGGCGAGTCGGAGGTCGTCAAGGTCAAGTCGATGGCCACGCAGGAGATCGGCCTCAACGAGGCCCTCCAGGCCGCGGGCATCCGGGCGTACGAGACCGATCTCGCCGAGCTGATCGTGCAGCTGGGCAAGGACCGGCCCTCGCACATCCTGGTCCCGGCCATCCACCGCAACCGGGGCGAGATCCGGGACATCTTCCGCGACGAGATGGGCGCGTGGGGCCGTCCGGCCCCCGAGGACCTGACCGACACTCCCGCCGAGCTCGCCGAGGCCGCGCGCCTGCACCTGCGGGAGAAGTTCCTGCGCGCCAAGGTCGGCGTCTCCGGCGCCAACTTCATGGTCGCCGAGACCGGCACGCTGGTCGTCGTGGAGTCCGAGGGCAACGGGCGGATGTGCCTGACCCTGCCCGAGACGCTGATCTCGGTCGTCGGCATCGAGAAGGTGGTGCCGACCTGGCGGGACCTGGAGGTGTTCCTGCAGACCCTGCCCCGCTCCTCCACGGCCGAGCGCATGAACCCGTACACCTCCATGTGGACCGGCACGACGGACTCCCGGACGGCCGACGGGCCGCGCGTCTTCCACCTGGTGCTGCTGGACAACGGCCGCACCGACACCCTCGCCGACGAGGTCGGCCGCCAGGCGCTGCGCTGCATCCGCTGCTCGGCCTGCCTGAACGTCTGCCCGGTGTACGAGCGGGCCGGCGGCCACGCCTACGGCTCGGTCTACCCCGGCCCGATCGGCGCGATCCTCAGCCCCCAGCTGCGGGGCACGGCCAGCGAGATCGACGCCTCGCTGCCGTACGCGTCGAGTCTGTGCGGGGCCTGCTACGAGGTGTGCCCGGTCGCCATCGACATCCCCGAGGTGCTGGTGCACCTGCGGGAACGGGTCGTGCAGGGCGGGCCCGTGGTCCGCGGGGGCAACCGGGTGGTGCTCAAGCCCGCCAAGGGGCACGCCGCCGAGCGGGCGGCGATGCGCGCGGCCCGCTGGGCGCTGACCCGTCCGGGCGCGCTGCGCACCGGGCAGCGGCTGGCGTCCCGCACCCGCCGCTTCCACCCGCGCACCCTGCCGGGGCCCGGCCGGGCCTGGAGCGGCACCCGGGACCTGCCGCCGGTGCCCGCGGAACCCTTCCGCGACTGGTGGCAGCGCACACGTGGCGGAAAGGACGGCGCGAAGTGAGCAGCAGGGAACGGATCCTGGGCCGGGTGCGGCGCGCGCTGGCGGACGTCCCGCCGGACGACACGCCGTACGAGGAGGCCGTCCCGCGCGCCTACCTGCGCGAGCACGGCGGGCTGGACACCGGGGCGACGGTGGACCTGCTGGCGGAGAACCTGGCGGACTACCGGGCCGTCGTGCACCGCTGCACGGCCGGCGACCTGGCGGCGACGCTCGCCGGGATGCTGGCCGCGCGGGGCGCGCGGACAGTGCTCGTACCGCCGGGCCTGGACCCCGCCTGGCTCGCGGAGGTCCGGGCCGAGCAGGTCCCGGACCTGGCGTCGAGCACCCCGCACGAGCTGGACCGGGTCGACAGCGTGGTCACCGGCTGCGCGGTCGCCGTCGCCGAGACCGGCACGATCGTGCTGGACGGCGGCCCCGATCAGGGCCGCCGCCGCATCACGCTCGTCCCCGACCACCACATCTGCGTCGTGCGGGTCCCCGAGCAGGTCGTCTCCTCCGTGCCGCAGGCCCTCGGCCGGCTCGACCCGGCCCGTCCGCTGACCTGGATCTCCGGCCCGTCGGCGACCAGCGACATCGAACTGGACCGGGTCGAGGGGGTGCACGGCCCGCGCACCCTGGAGGTGGTGCTGGTGAGCGGTCAGGGGAGTTCGGCGGTCACCTCGTAGCGGCCGGACGGCGCCGCTGGGCCCCGGTGTCGTGCAGGCCGAGTTCGCGGACTCACGGTTCGGCGTCCGCGCCGAGCGGGTCGGTGCGGTGCTCGACCGTCGGGCCGGTCCCGGTGACGCGGTCCGGGGCGGGGGCGGCCGAGGCGGGCGCGGCGCCGTGGTGAGCATCGTCCCGCGCCGCACTCTTCCGCGGGCCGCGCCGCCGGCTCCGTCATGCGTGCCGTGTCCCTCCGGCCGGCCGGGGTGGTACCGATTCAGGCCGGCCGTCGAAGCCAGTGGCGCCGATGACACGCGTCCATCCGTCAAGCGGCACGAACAACGTGCAGATGCCTCCACGATGCCCCACCCTCACCCTTCAGTTGAGGGTGAGACTTGAAACAGTTCAAAAGGTGGGTCCGGTGCCGACGGCGCTTTCCGCGCAGGCCGCGGGGAACGCTGCGCCGACGGCCGCGCCGGTCCGGGGCCGGCACGCGCGAGTGCCGTTCCCCCGGCGGTCCGGCGCCTCGGCGGACCGGCTGCCGGAGGAACGGCGGGGTGCGCCGCTACCGCGCCTTCGCGTACTCCGTGGCCATCTGCCCGGCGAAGTCGTAGGCGACGACGGGCTCGTCGCCCACCACCCAGGCGTCGTGGCCCGGCGGGCACACGAAGACGTCGCCGGGGCCCACCTCGTGCTCGGCGCCGTCGTCCATGCGGATGCACATGCGTCCCTGGACGACGTAGCCGTTGTGGTGGACCCGGCAGCTGCCGGTCCCGGCGATCGGAGCCACGGACTCCGACCAGCGCCAGCCCGGCTCGAAGGTGGCCACCGCGAAGTCCAGCCCTGTCAGGTGGACGGCTTCGAGGTGTCCGCGGGGGAAATCGCGCCGCTCGTCCGGCTTGTCGAGCGTCTTGACCTCCAGCATGACGCTCCTCCCTTCCGGTCACGCTCCGCGCGGCCCGGGCCGGTCGCCGCCCGCCCGGTGGCACGGCGGCGTACCGCCCCACCCCATCGTCCGTCCGCCGGACCGGGGCCGCCACCCGGCGGGGCGGCCCTCAGTCCTTCTGGCCGCAGAGCCGCGCGAAGCGTCCGGCGTCGACGTTGCCGCCGGAGACGATCACGCCGACCCGGCGCGGGAGGCGGCCGAGGCGGCCGGTGAGCAGGGCGGCCAGCGGGGTCGCGCCGCTCGGCTCGACCACGGTCTTCAGACGTTCGAAGGCGAACCGCATCGCGTCCCGGATCTCGTCGTCGGAGACCAGCACGATCCCGTCGACGAGCAGCCGGTTCATCGAGAAGGTCAGCTCTCCGGGGATGTGCAGGGCCTGCCCGTCGGCGATGGTGCGCGGCACCGGGACGGCGACGCGCCGCCCCGCCTCCAGGGACCGCCTGGTGTCGTCGCCGGCCTCCGGTTCGACGCCGATCACCCGTGTCCCCGGGTACAGCCCCTTGGCCGCCGTGGCGCTCCCCGCGATCAGTCCGCCGCCGCCGACGGGGACGACCAGCGCGTCCAGCTCCCCCGTCTCCTCCAGGAGTTCCAGGGCGGCGGTGCCCTGCCCGGCGATGACGTGCGGATGCTCGTAGGGCGGGATCAGGGTCAGTCCCCGCTCGGCCGCCAGGGCCTCGGCGAGGGCGACGCGGTCGCCGCGGTAGCGGTCGTAGGTGACGATCTCGGCGCCGTAGCCGGCGGTGGCGGCCCGCTTCGACGGCGGGGCGTCCTCGGGCATGACGATCACGGCGGTGGTGCCGAGTTCCCGGGCGGCCAGGGCGACGGCCTGGGCGTGGTTCCCGGAGGAGTAGGCGACCAGGCCCCGGGCCCGCTGCCCGGGTGCGAGACGGGAGGCCGCGTGGTAGGCGCCGCGGAACTTGAAGGCGCCCACCCGCTGGAGATTCTCGCACTTGAGGAACACCTCGGCGCCGACGAGCGCGTCGAGGGTCCGCGACCGCAGGACCGGGGTGCGGTGCGCGACGCCCGCCAGCCGGGCGGCGGCGTCCCGTACGTCGTCCAGGGTGACCGGTGGGGTGGTGGTCGTCACGTGTCCGCTCCTTCGGTCGGGCCGGGATCCGGGCCGGCCGCGGCCCGGGCCCGGGACAGGTAGCTGTAGGCGGAGGCGCGGGAGATGCCGAGCCGGGCGGCGACCTGCTCGACGGCGCGGCGCACGGCGAACACCCCGCGGGCGTCCAGGCTCCGGAACAGCTCCAGGCGCTGCGCCCGGTCGAGTTCCGCCCAGCCCTTGTGCCGGCGCAGCGGGTGGGCGTCGACGATGGCGTCGACCACCGCGTCGATGTCGTTGCCGAAGGCGGTCGTCGGCAGGTCGGCGGGCGCGCCCGCGCCGCCGGCGAGGGCGCCGAGCAGGGCCTGGGCCCGGTCGACGGCGGTGACGTCCAGGTTGACGCACAGGGCGCCGAACACGGCGCCCGTGGAGTCGCGCAGCACCATGGTGGAGGACTTCACCAGCGTCCCGTTCCCGGTCCGGGTGAGGTAGTTGAGCTCGTCGGCCGCCTCGTCGCCGCGGGCGAGCACCCGCATGCCGATCTCGCTCATCGCCCCGCCCGCCCGCCGCCCGGTCACCGAGCCGGCGACGGCGACCACCGACCGCTCGGGGCGCCGGTAGTCGTGCAGGACCACCTCGCAGACCGGGCCGAAGGTGGCCGCGATCCCGTGCACCACCGGGATCAGCGCGGCCAGGATCGCGTCCCGCTCGCCGTCCGGGGTCCGCCGCTCGTCCGTCACCGGGCACCCGCTTCCTCGTCGCTCATCGCCCTTAGACTACATGTCCATTCACTGGACTGTCAGTCCATTTCTTCGGCGGGGAGGATCCAGCGGTCCGCGTACGCGCCGAGCCCGGCCAGGTCCGCGCCGCCCGCCACGTATCCGAGGTAGCCGTCGGGGCGGACGAGGCCGTGGGCGGTGTCCGGCCAGGGGCCGCGGTCGCCGAGCCGGTGGACGGCGATCAGGTCCGTCCGCCCGTCCAGGACCGGGGCGAGGCGGGCGTCGGGCCACCGGTGCGGTGGTCCGGCGAGCAGCAGGTGCCAGGCCGGTGCCGCCGTCCGCGCCTGCAGGCCGCGCGGGAGGTCGGGCAGCCGGTCCCCCGCGCGCGGGCCCCGGGCGGGCGGCCGCGGGCCGGTGGTGGCCAGGGGGCCGCGGCGGTAGTGGACCGCGAGTTCGGCGACCCGGCGGAAGACCGGGCGGCGCACGGCGGCGGTCCGCGGCACCAACGGGGCCAGCAGCGGGGCGAGCCGGGTGCGGGCGAACCGTGCGGCCGGGCCGCGGCCGGTGGCGAAGGTGAAGGCCAGGTCGGTCAGGCGCCGCACGGCACGGCCCACCGGGGCGCGTTCGGCCTCGTAGGTCTCCAGCAGCTCCTCGGGGGCGGCGCCCCGGCACACCAGGGCGAGCTTCCAGCCCAGGTTGAGGGCGTCCTGGATGCCGGTGTTCATGCCCTGCGCGCCGGCCGGGCTGTGGATGTGGGCCGCGTCCCCGGCGAGGAAGCAGGGCCCGGCGCGGTAGCGGGCGGCGCCGCGGTCGTGGATGCGGAAGGCGGTCGTCCAGACCGGGTCCCGCAGCCGCGCCCGGCCCGCCGTGTACCGGTCGGCGATCCGCTGCAGCAGCGGCAGCGTCACCTCGGCGTCCGGGGCGCCGGGCGGCCGCATCGCGAGGATCCGCCAGCCGGCCGGGGCGCCGAGCGGGAAGAAGAACAGCACGCCCGCCCCGCTCAGATACGTGTGCACGGCGCCGGGTTCCAGGCCGTCCACCTCCAGGTCGGCGAGCAGGAAGGTCTGCGGGTAGGCGCGCCCCTCGAAGCCGATGCCCGCGAGGTCGCGGACGGCGCTGTGGGCGCCGTCGCATCCGGCGACGTAACGGGCCCGCAGCGTCTCCTCCCGCCCGTCGGCGCCGCGCAGCAGGCAGTCGGCGTACGGGCCCCGCCGCCGCAGTCCGGCCAGGGCGGTGCCGCGCTCGACCGGCACGCCCCGCGCGCGCAGGTGCGCGCCGAGGACGTGCTCGGTCTCCGCCTGCGACAGGAAGAGCAGGAAGGGGTAGGCGGTGCCGGCCAGCCCGGTGTCGAAGAGCGGCAGCCGCACCTCGCGCCGGGGCAGGTGCAGCCGCAGCCGCAGCGCGGGGCTGCCGCGGGCGACCAGGTCGTCCGTCACGCCGAAGCCCGCCAGCGCCTCCAGGGTGCGGGGCTGGACGGCGAGCGCCCGGGACTCGCGCACCGGGCCGGGCGCACGGTCGACGATGCGGAACCGGGCCCCGAAGGCGCGCAGTTGGGCGGCGAGCGCGAGCCCGGTGGGCCCGGCGCCGACCACCAGCACGTCCACGGGTGCCGTCATGGGTCCACGGTAGTGCGGGACGCGGGTGGCGGCCCGGCGGCGCCGCCGGACGCCGCGCCGGCCGGCGCCGGGCCGTCACCCCGCCGGCCCCGGCGGCGCCGCGCCGGCCCGGCGCCCGTACCGCCTCCCGTGTGACCGCTCCGCACGCCCTGCCGGTTCCGCGCGTCCCGTCCGCCTAGCATGCGTGATCCACATCCGCGGACCGGTGGGCGCGGGGGCGGCCGCCCGGGGCGACCCGGTCGCGCGTGCCGCGCGTCCGTGGAGCCGCCCGCCCCGTACGAGAGGACACCAGATGGCGCCGACGGACCGTCCCGAAGCACTGTCCGAGCACGCCTTCTCCCCGCACGACGCCGCGCTGCGCGCCGCCGCCCCGCACCTGGCCCGCCGGCGCTTCCTCACCGTCACCGCGACGGCGTCCGCGCTCGCCTTCGGCACCAACCTGCCGGTCCGCGGCGCGTACGCCGTCCCCGTGCGCGACGCGGCCCGCATCACCGACGACCCGTTCACCCTCGGAGTCGCCTCGGGGGACCCGCTGCCGGACTCGGTGGTGCTGTGGACCCGGCTCGCTCCCGCCCCGTTCGAGCCGGACGGCGGGCTGGGCGTGCAGCGCGTCGCCGTGGAGTGGGAGGTGGCCCGGGACGAGCTCTTCGCCCGCGTCGAGCAGCGGGGCGTCGCCGAGGCCCATCCCGAGTACGGCCACAGCGTGCACGTCGACGTCAAGGGCCTCGCGCCCGGCACCGAGTACCACTACCGGTTCCGGGCCGGCGCCTGGATCAGCCCGGCCGGCCGCACCCGCACCGCCCCCGGCCCGGGCGAGGACACCGCCGCCCTCCGGCTCGCCGCCGTCGCCTGCCAGGCCTACCACGACGGCTACTACACGGTGCACCGGCACCTCGCCGAGGACGACGTCGACGTGGTCCTCCACCTCGGCGACTACCTGTACGAGTACCCCGTCGACGCCGTGGGCGGCGCACGCCGCTACACCGGCGCCGGGCTGCCCGACGTGTTCGCCCGGGAGACGACGACGCTGGCGGACTACCGGATGCGCTACGCGCTGTACAAGAGCGACCCGGACCTCAGGGCCGTGCACGCCGCCCATCCCTTCGTGGTCACCTGGGACGACCACGAGACCGAGAACAACTACGCCGGCGCCGTCGACGAGAACGGCAGCCCGCCGGAGCAGTTCCTGGTGCGGCGGGCCGCCGCCTACCGGGCGTACTGGGAGAACCAGCCGCTGCGGGCCGCCCAGCTGGCCCAGGGCCCCGACGCGCTGCTGTACCGCCGGCTGCACTGGGGCACGCTCGCCCAGTTCGACGTCCTCGACACCCGCCAGTACCGCTCCGACCAGGCCTACGGCGACCGGCCGCACGTGCCGGGGCCCGAGTCGGACGACCCCGGGCGGACCATCACCGGGGACGCGCAGGAACGCTGGCTGATCGACGGCTGGCGGACCTCGACCGCGCTGTGGAACGTGACGCCCCAGCAGGTGTGCTTCTCCCAGCGCAAGTTCGACCTGGGCGACCCGGCCAGGGTCTCCATGGACGCCTGGGACGGCTACCGCGCCTCCCGCGACCGGGTCGTCGCCGGGGCGAGGGCGGCCGGCGTGGACAACTGGCTGGTGCTCACCGGTGACGTCCACGTGGCGTACGCCTTCGACATCAAGGAGGACTTCGACGACCCGGGGTCGAGGACCGTCGGCACGGAACTGACCGCCACCTCCGTGACCAGCGGCGGGGACGGCACGGAGCGACCGGCCACCTGGGACACGTACCTGAGGGCCAACCCGCACCTGCGGTTCTACGACGGCAGGCGCGGCTACGTCCGGGTCGGACTCGGACGTAGCGACGCCCGGATCGACTTCCGGACCGTCCCCGCCGTCACCACGCCCGGTGCCCCCGTCACCACGGCCGCGTCCTTCGTCACCGAGGTGGGCGCGCCGGGCCTGAAACCCGCGTGAGCCGCCCCGGGCCCGCGTACTGCACATGGCACCCCCGGCGTCCCCCATCGCGCGAAGCGGGACCGTCCGTGACATCGGTCCGGGCCGTTGCGGCAAGGCCTATGACCTCCCCGCAGTCCCCCCCGTACTCGCAGGAGGTACATCGCATGGTCGGCAGACACGCCGCGGCCCGGCGCCGGGCCGCCCTGACCGCTCTCGGCGCCCTCGTCCTGACCTCGCTCCCCGCGGCCGCGGCGGCCGCGCGGCCGCCCGCGCCGGACTCCCGGCCCGGCGCTGCCCAGACGCTCGGTGCCGACCGGCCGTCGCCCGAGGTGCTGCGCGCGCTCCAGCGCGACCTGGGGCTGACCCCGGACCAGGCGGCCGCCCGGCTGGTCAACGAGGCGGAAGCCGGCGCCCGGGCGGGCCGCCTGCGCGGCGCCCTGGGCGACCGCTTCGCCGGCGCCTGGGTGCGCGGCGCGACCTCCGCCGAGCTCACCGTCGCGACCACCCGCGCCGCGGACGCGCCCGTCATCCGGGCCCAGGGCGCCAGGGCCGTCGTCGTCCGGACCCCGCTCGCCGGCCTGCGGGCGGTCAAGGGGAAGCTGGACGCGGCCGCCGCCCGGGCGAAGACCTCCGACACCCCCGTCCGGTACGTCGACGTGCCGGCGAACCGGGTCGTCGTCCAGGCCACGAAGCGGTCCGCCGCCGACGCCCTCATCAGGGCCGCCGGTGTCCAGGCGCAGGGCGTGGCCGTCCGGGTGTCGGCGCTCCGGCCGCGGGTGCTGGCGGACCTCGTCGGCGGTGACGCCTACCACATCGACGGCAGGGCCCGCTGCACCGTCGGTTTCTCCGTCACCAAAGGCGCGCAGCAGGGCTTCGTCACGGCGGGGCACTGCGGCCGGGCGGGCGCCCGGACCACCGGCTCCGACCGGAGCGACCAGGGGACGTTCCGGGCCGCGGTGTTCCCCGGCAAGGACATGGCCTGGGTGGGCGTCGACAGCGGGTGGGCCGCGACGGCCGACGTCCGCGGGCAGGGCGGCACGCGGACGAGGATCACCGGCTCGGCGGAGGCCCTCGTCGGGGCGTCGATTTGCCGCGCCGGCTCCACCACGGGCTGGCGCTGCGGCACCGTCCGGCAGCACGACACGAGCGTCAGCTACCCCGAGGGCACCGTCCACGGCCTGACCCGGACCACGGTGTGCGCCGAACCCGGCGACTCGGGCGGCCCCTACGTCTGGGGTTCCCAGGCCCAGGGCGTCACCTCGGGCGGCACCGGCGACTGCACCAGCGGCGGGATCACGTTCCACCAGCCGGTCAACCCGATCCTCGACGACTTCGGCCTCACCCTGAGGACGGCGTCCGGCCAGGACGCCGCCCAGGACGGCGCGGCGGCGACCGCGTGGGCCGCGGGCCGTGTCTACGCCGCCGGCGCCACGGTGACCCGCGCCGGTGTGCGCTACCGGTGCCTGCAGAGCCACCAGGCGCAGCAGGGCTGGCCGCCCGAGGGCACCCCGGCCCTGTGGCAGCGGGTGTAGGAGGCGCGCGGCCGGCCCGGCGCGGGGGCCCCGCACTGGGCCGGCGCCGGCCGGTCCTCCGCGGGGGAGGCGTACGCGGTGGCCGCGGACGCGTCCCGGGCGCGGTACCGGCGGGCGGGCGCCCCGGCCGGGGCGGTGCCGGGCCGGAAGCCCGGGAACGCCCGCCGGCCGGGGGCCGCCCCGCTGCGGAAGGACGGCGGGGCGCCGGAACCGCGCCGCCGTGCGCACATACCGGTGTCCGGGGCCGCGGCACGGCCGCCGGGCACGCCGTCCCGCGGTGTCGCGGCGCGTGCCCGCCGGAACACCGCGGGTGTCATGGCGCCCGGACGGCGGAACCCGGTGGGCGACGACATCCGCCGCATCCGAGCCCCGGGAGGCCGCGTGACCCGCGCACTCGACGACATCCACCGGAAGATCCACGAGGAGGTGACCGGCCGGGCCGACGCGCTGTGGGACATCGCGCTGCGGCTGCACGCCGACCCGGAGTACGCCTTCGCCGAGCACCGGGCGGCGGCCCTGCTCACCGGCGAGCTGGAACGCGCCGGGTTCGCGGTGGAGCGCGGGGTGGCGGGCCTGCCGACCGCGTTCGCCGCCCGCGCCGGCCGCGGCCGTCCCGCGGTGGCGCTGCTGCTGGAGTACGACGCCCTGCCCGGCCTCGGCCACGCCTGCGGCCACAACCTCATCGCCGCCGCCGGCCTGGGCGCGGCGCTCGCGGCGCGCGTCGCGCTGGACGGCTCCCCCGGCTGCGTGCTGGCCGTGGGCACGCCCGCCGAGGAGGGCGGCGGCGGGAAGGCCGCCGAAGTGGAGGCGGGGGTGTTCGACGACGTCGACGCGGCGCTGATGTTCCACCCGGGGGTGCACGACTGGCGGCGGGCGCCGCTGACCGCGCAGGTGCAGTACCGGGTGGCCTTCCACGGGCGGGCCGCGCACCCCACGGGCAGTCCCACCGAGGGCGTCGACGCGCTGGCGGCGCTGATCGAGCTGTTCAACGTGCTGGGCGTGGTGGGGCGGCGCCTGCCGGAGGCCTCGCACGTGCAGGGCATCATCACCCACGGCGGCACGGCCACCAACATCGTCCCCGAGTACGCGCAGGGCCTGTTCGGGCTGCGGGCGGCCACCACCGGGGCGCTGGAGGAGCTGGCCGGGCAGCTGCGCACCTGCGCCGAGGGCGTCGCCCGGGCCACCGGCACCCGGGCCGAGGTGGAGCGCGCCACGGTCCGCTACGAGCACTTCCGGGACAGCGGCGTGCTCTCCGACCGGTTCGCCGGGCACCTGGCCCGGGCGGGGATCGCGCTCACGCCGCCCGTGCCCGGGGTGTACCTGGGGTCGTCGGACATCGGCAACGTCAGCGCGCGGGTGCCGGCGATCCACCCGTTCGTCGCGATCATGGGCGAGGACGGGTCCGACCACACCCCCGGGTTCGCCGAGGCCGCCGCCTCCGGCCGGGCCCGCGAGGTGCTGGCCGCGGCGACGGAGGCGCTGGCGTGCACCGCGGCGGACGTCCTGCTCGACCCGGAGCTGCGCGAGGAGGCCCGGGCCCGGCACCGGGCGGCGCCGGCCGCCGGGGAGTGACGCCGGCCGTCACTCCCGGCCCGGCTCCTCCCCCTCCTCGGCCTCCACGCCCTCCAGGGGCTTGCCGGCCGTCGTGCCGCGCCCGGTCTGGTAGCCCTCCTTGGCGCTCGCCGTCCCCGGGACCGTGCGCTCCCGCGCCTGGCTCTCGGAGCCGGAGTGCGCGCCCGGCTCGTCCTCGTCCCGCGCCCGCGCGTACTGGTCGGCCCGGGGGTCCTCATGAGCGTCGTGCTGGTCGGTCATCTCCGCACCTCCGGTCGGGTCTCAGGGGCTGTGCGGGTTCCCCCGGGGCCGGGAGCGGAAACGGCCGCCGCCCGGGCGCGCCGGCGGCGTCGCGCCCGGGCGTGTGAGCCCTCCCACGGTCCGGGGACCGCTAGTTGTACTGACCCGTGAGGTTGGGGACGCGGCTGGCGGGTGGTTGCCCTTTCAGGGC
>NZ_BAAATK010000043.1:0-60579 GCF_039533365.1 Streptomyces glaucus | reverse complement strand
CAGCGCCGATGGTACTGCAGGGGGGACCCTGTGGGAGAGTAGGACGCCGCCGAACAATTTTTGAAAGGGTTGGACCCCGAACTTCGGTTCCGGGTCCAACCCTTTTTTGCTGTGCGTCACCTGAAGTTCACGTTGCGCACCCAGCATCCAGGACATGGGTACTGCTGCAATGCTCAGGGCCGCCGGTGTCGGAGTCGGTGACGAGGTCATCGTGCCGGCCTTCGGGAACGTGGAAGTCTCCGAGGCCGTCGCCCTGACCGGTGCGCTTCCGGCGTTCGCCGACATAGACCCCGTGACGTACTGCCTGGATCCGTCCGCCGTGGAGGCGGCGGTGACCCCGCGGACGGCGGCGGTGGTCGTCGTACACCGCTTCGGCCGGACGGCCGATGTGGGGCGGTTGCGGGCGCTCGGGCAGCGGCACGGGCTGCTCGTACTGGAACAGGGGGAGTCCGAGGCGCCGTACGACGAGGTCGCGCAGCGCAGGGAGCGGGCCGCTTACCTCGACGCGAAGCTGCGGGGGGTGCGGACGCCCGACGGGGGCGACGGACATACCTATCAGCAGTACGTGGTGCGGGTGCCGGGCAACGGGCGGCCGGACCGGGACGCCTTCGCCCGCGCCGTGCGGGCCAGGGGAGTCGAGTGCCGGGTGCCGGTGAAGACGCCGGTGCACCGGCTGCCGGAGTTCCGGCGGTGCGTGGCTCTGCCGGAGACCGAGCGGGCCGCCGCCGAGACCCTCGCGCTGCCGGTCGACGCCTCGTTGACCAGACGGGACATGCAGCGGATCGTGTCCGCGTGCAACGCGCTGGGGGGACTGCTCCAGCCGGCCCCCTGAACGGATGGCGTGACGGGACGGTCGTGGTTGGGAACACGGGTCGGTTCGGGGTATGATCTATTCCGTTGCCGCGAGGGAAACTTCGAAAAAGGCGACAGGCCCCTATAGCTCAGTCGGCAGAGCGTCTCCATGGTAAGGAGAAGGTCAACGGTTCGATTCCGTTTGGGGGCTCCAGCGAAAAGGCCCCGCCCATCACAGGGCGGGGCCTTTTCTCGTTCCCCGATCCGTCTCTGATTCCCGCTCAGTCCTTGTGCGGCTCCGGCACCCGCATCGCCAGGATCGCCATGTCGTCGGACGGGGCGTCCGACGCGAAGCGCTCCACCGCGCGCATGATGCGGGCGGCCACCGCGCCGGCCGTCAGACCCGTACAGGTCGTGAGGACATCGGCGAGGCCGTCGTCGCCCAGCATGCGCGTACCCTCGCGGCGCTCGGTGACGCCGTCCGTGACGCACAGCAGGACATCGCCCGGATCGAGGGTGACCGTCTCCTCGTACAGCTCCAGGTCGTCGATGACGCCCAGGAGCGGCTGGGGCTCGGCGGCCGGCTCGACCGTGCCGTCCTGGCGCAGGCGCAGCGGGAGGGGGTGGCCGGCGCAGACCACCTTCAGCTCCGCGCCGCCGTCCTCCTGCGGCCGCAGCTCGCCGTACAGAAGCGTCAGGAAGCGGCTGCGGGCACCCTCGTCGAGGATCGCGGAGTTCAGGCGCTCCAGGACCGCGGGGCCGCTCAGGCCCTCGCGGGCCAGCAGCCGCAGCGCGTGCCGGGCGAGGCCCGTGACCGCCGCCGCGTTCGGGCCCGTACCGCAGACGTCGCCGATGGCGAAGCCGTAGGCGCCGTCGCGGATGGGGAAGACGTCGTAGAAGTCGCCGCCGACCTCGTTGCCCTCGCCGGCCGCGCGGTAGATGACCTCGACCTCGACGCCCTCGATCCGGGGGAGTTCGGGCGGCAGGAGGCTGCGCTGGAGGGACTGGCTGATGGCCGTGCGCTCCGAGTACAGGCGGGCGTTGTCCAGAGCCAGGGCCGCCCGGCGGGACAGGTCCTCGGCCAGTTCCAGGATCTCCTGGCGGAAATGCTCGTCGGTCGGCTTGCCGAGCGTCAGCATGCCGATGACGCGGTTGCGGGCGACCAGCGGCAGGACGACCGTTTCACCGCCGACCGCGGAGGCCGTGGCCAGGGTCGGGCCGATGCCCGACGCCATCCGCTGGACCGGGCCGCCGCTCAAACCGAGGCTGCGCATGGAACTGCGCAGGGCCGCCTGGTGCGCGACCTCGGCGGGGGCCGTCCAGACGCGGGCGCCGGGGGTGGGGACCGGGTCGGGCGGAGGAATCCTCGACAGCAGGTGCTTGATGCCGTCGATGAGCTCCTCGTCCTCGTGCAGGACGTACGACAGGTCCGGCTCCGAGGCCTGGTCGGCGATCGTGTACACCGCGCACCAGGTGGCCAGCGTCGGAACCGTCATCTGGGCCATCAGGGCCAGTGTCTGGTCGCGGTCCAGGGTGCCCGCGAGGAGGTCGGAGGCCTCGACCAGGAAGCTCAGCGAGCCGCGGCGCAGGCGCTCCAGCTCGCCCAGGCGGGCCGACTCGACGGCCAGGGCGATGCGGTCGGCGGCGAACTGCAGGCGCAGCGCCTCCTCGTTGGAGTAGCGCCGCGGGGCCTCGGCGGCGACGCCGAGGGAACCGGTGAGGCGGCCCTCTACCTTCAGGGGGACCGTGACGACCGAGCGCATGCCGGTGCCGTTGAGCAGCGGTACGGCGCCCGGCACGGCCGTGAGGTCGTCATGGACGGCGGGCATACGAGCGGAGCCGTAACGGCCGGAGCCCGCCTCGACGGGGACGCGGGCGAAGCGCTGGCGGGCGGAGGGCAGGCCCGTGGAGGCGCGGACCTCCAATTCGGTTTCGTCGTCGGTGGCCAGGAGCAGGAAGGCGGCGTCGCCGTCGAGCATGTCGCGGGCGCGTTCCACCGTGCGCTGGAGCAGGCCGTCGAGGTCGTCCGGGGCCGGGGAGCCGATGAACAGCTCGAAGGGATCGGTGCTCTGCTTCTCCGAGGCGCCGCCCGCGTCGGACGCCGGGACGCGCGACGGCGTCTGCAGGACGGCGCGTTCGTGGTCCCGGACCAGGAGGCAGACCGTCGACGGTTCACCGCCGGTGTCGCGGACGCGCAGATGGGAGGCGTACACCGGTGTCACCCGGCCGTTGGCGGCGCGGATGCCGTAGCTGCCCTCCCAGCGGGAGAGTTGGAGCGCCTCGGCGATGCCGGTGCCGGTACCCGGGGTGTGCGGCCAGGCCGCGAGGTCGGTCAGGGGCTTGCCGACGACCTGCTCGGCCGGGTAGCCGAAGAGCTCCTCGGCGTCCTCGTTCCAGGCGTTGATGGCGCCCGTGCGGTCGATCTGGACGACGGCGACGCGGACGCGGCCGTCGGCGAGCGGGAGGAGTTCGACCGGGAGGGCGGGGCCCGCGGTGCGGGTGCCGACCGGGCGTTCGGGGAGGGCGAGCTGGAACCAGACGTTCTTGTGGGTGGGCGTGTAGTCGACGCCCCAGCGGTCGGCCAGGGCCGCGCACAGCTGGAGACCGCGGCCGCCCTCGCAGTCGGGACTGCCCATGGTGACGGCCGCCCCCTGGAGAGGAATCTCACGTTCCGGGTAGCGGTCGGAGACCTCGATCCGTACGCCGCCGTCGCTGCGCAGGCACACGACCTCCGCGGAGGTGCCGGCGTGCACCACGGCGTTGGTCACCAGCTCGCTGGTGAGGACGACGGCGTCGTCGACGATGTCGGCGAAGCCCCAGCCCTGCAGGGTGTCCCGGACGAAGGAGCGGGCGCTCGCGACCGATCGTCCGACGGGCTCGAAGCTGGCGGCCGCGCGCGCGGTGATCACAGGACTCCTCGACTCTTTCTCCACGTGCAGGGCTTCGACGCCGGCCGGTTCGTGCCGCTGCTGCGGCAGGCCGTCTGCCGGCCCGGGGTCCGGGGGCTGTCCCCCCGGGATCAGTCCGGTGGTCATGTGTCCGGCCGCCCCTCCGATGCCCGCTCGTCTCCGTGCCACCGCCCAGGCCGGACGGACCGGCGTGGCTGGACAGCCGCAAGCAAGGTTACTTACCTTCGCCGTCCGTGCGGATGCCGGTCCGCGGTGTTTCCGCCCGAGGGAGTGCGGACGATGTGCGAAGCTGCCGAACTGTTATGGCCTGGTTCGGCGGGAGTGAAACACTGGGCAGGGTTCCTGTGAAGGTCCGGGCACGCCGAGTGTCTTCCGTGCGGAGCGGGCAGCAGCCCCGGCGGCGGCCCGCCGGGCCGGGCGGGAACACACAACAGTACGGAAAACACGCGGTGGTAACCGGTACGCCGAGCGGCGGTACCCGGGCACGGCGGTAATGGTCGACCCCTGCGGGAGGGACACAGTGGAGTCTGGCGCAGCGACGCGGGGCACGAAGACGCGCGCGAAAGGCGGACCGTCCCTGAACAACCGGCGCAGTACGCGCAATGGGACCACTGCGGTGGACACCGCTGCCCTGAACCGGCTGCTGGCGGCTCTGACGGCCATGCGGGACGGGAACTTCCGCAAACGGCTCACGGTGTCCGGGGACGGCGTGATGTCCGAGATCGCGGCGGTCTTCAACGAGGTGGCCGACCGCAATCTCCACCTCACGGGTGAGCTGGCGCGGGTGCGGCGCATGGTCGGACGTGAGGGAAAACTCACCGAGCGGTTGGAGACGGGCGCCTGCGAGGGGTCCTGGGCGGCCGCGATCGACAACTCGAACGCGCTGGTGGACGACCTGGTACAGCCCGTCTCCGAGGTCGGCCGGGTGCTGTCCGCGGTGGCGGAGGGCGACCTGTCGCCGCGTATGGAGCTGCGGACGCAGGGGCCGGACGGGACCGGGCATCCGCTGCGGGGCGAGTTCCTCAAGGTCGCCCGTACGGTGAACAACCTGGTCGACCAGTTGTCGACGTTCACCGACGAGGTCACGCGGGTGGCCAGTGAGGTGGGGACCGAGGGCAAGCTGGGCGGGCAGGCCCGGGTGCGCGGCATGTCCGGTTCGTGGAAGGACCTCACGGAGTCCGTCAACACGATGGCGCACCGGCTGACGGCCCAGGTCCGGGACATCGCGCTGGTGACGACGGCGGTCGCCAAGGGGGACCTGTCGCGCAAGGTCACGGTGCACGTGGCCGGGGAGATGCTGGAGCTGAAGAACACCGTCAACACGATGGTGGACCAGCTCTCCGCGTTCTCCTCGGAGGTGACGCGGGTCGCGCGCGAGGTGGGCACCGAGGGCGCGCTGGGCGGGCAGGCGCAGGTGCCCGGGGTGGCCGGCGTGTGGAAGGAGCTCACCGACTCCGTCAACACCATGGCCGGGAACCTCACCGCCCAGGTGCGCGGGATCTCCGAGGTGACGACGGCGGTCGCCAACGGCGACCTGTCGCGGAAGGTGACCGTGCCGGCGCGCGGCGAGGTCGCGCAGCTCGCCGAGACCATCAACCAGATGACCGAGACGCTGCGGATCTTCGCGGACGAGGTCACGCGCGTGGCCAACGAGGTCGGCGCCGAGGGGCGGCTCGGCGGGCAGGCGAACGTGCCGGGCGCGGCCGGCACGTGGAAGGACCTGACGGACTCCGTCAACACCGTGTTCCGCAACCTGACGACCCAGGTGCGGGACATCGCCGCCGTCACCACGGCGGTGGCCAACGGCGATCTGTCGCAGAAGGTCACCGTGGACGTGGCCGGGGAGATGCTGGAGCTGAAGAACACCGTCAACGGGATGGTGGACCAGCTCTCGGCGTTCGGCTCCGAGGTCACGCGGGTGGCCCGCGAGGTCGGCGTCGAGGGGGAGCTCGGCGGGCAGGCGCAGGTGCCGGGCGCGGCGGGCACGTGGAAGGACCTGACGGACTCCGTCAACACGGCGTTCCGCAACCTCACCGGACAGGTGAGGAACATCGCCCAGGTGACGACGGCGGTGGCCAACGGCGATCTGTCGCAGAAGGTCACCGTGGACGTCTCCGGCGAGATGCTCCAGCTGAAGAACACCGTGAACACGATGGTGGACCAGCTGTCGTCCTTCGCCGACCAGGTCACCCGCATGGCCCGGGACGTGGGCACCGAGGGCCGCCTGGGCGGTCAGGCGGTGGTGCCGGGCGTGTCCGGGACGTGGAAGGAGCTCACCGACTCCGTCAACTTCATGGCGGGCAACCTCACCTCCCAGGTGCGGCAGATCGCCCAGGTGACGACGGCGGTGGCGCGGGGCGACCTCTCCCAGAAGATCGACGTCGACGCGCGCGGGGAGATCCTGGAGCTGAAGAACACCATCAACACGATGGTCGACCAGCTCTCCGCCTTCGCCGACCAGGTGACCCGGGTGGCCCGGGAGGTGGGCACGGAGGGCCGGCTCGGCGGTCAGGCCAGGGTGGACGGCGTCGCCGGGGTGTGGCGCGACCTGACCGACTCCGTGAACGGCATGGCGGGCAACCTGACCGCGCAGGTGCGCAACATCGCGCAGGTCGCCACCGCCGTGGCCCGCGGCGACCTCTCCCAGAAGATCACCGTGGACGCGCGCGGGGAGATCCTGGAGCTGAAGAACACCCTGAACACGATGGTGGACCAGCTGTCGTCGTTCGCCCAGGAGGTCACGCGGGTGGCCCGGGAGGTCGGTACCGAGGGCATCCTCGGCGGCCAGGCCGAGGTGCAGGGCGTCGCCGGCACCTGGAAGGACCTCACGCAGTCCGTGAACGGCATGGCCAACAACCTGACCATGCAGGTGCGCAACATCGCCGAGGTCACCACCGCCGTCGCCAAGGGCGACCTGTCGAAGAAGATCACCGTCGACGCCAAGGGCGAGATCCTCGAACTCGTCACCACCGTCAACACGATGGTCGACCAGCTGTCCTCGTTCGCCGAGCAGGTGACCCGGGTGGCCCGCGAGGTGGGCACCGAGGGCATCCTCGGCGGGCAGGCGAACGTGCCGGGCGTCACGGGCATCTGGAAGGACCTCAGCGACAACGTCAACCTGATGGCGAAGAACCTCACCGTGCAGGTGCGGAACATCTCCCAGGTGGCCGCCGCGGTCGCCAACGGCGACCTGACGCGGACGGTGACGATCGAGGCGCGCGGTGAGGTCGCGCAGCTCGCGGACACCATCAACACGATGGTGAAGACGCTGAGTTCGTTCGCCGACCAGGTCACCAAGGTGGCCCGCGAGGTGGGTACGGACGGCATCCTCGGCGGGCAGGCGCACGTACCGGGTGTGGCCGGCACGTGGAAGGACCTCACCGAGTCGGTGAACCAGATGGCGTCCAACCTGACCGGCCAGGTCCGCAACATCGCCATGGTGACCACGGCCATCGCCAAGGGCGACCTGACCAAGAAGATCGACATCGACGCGCGCGGGGAGATCCTGGAGCTGAAGACCACCATCAACACGATGGTCGACCAGCTGTCCTCGTTCGCCGAGGAGGTCACGCGGGTGGCCCGCGAGGTGGGCACGGAGGGCCGGCTCGGCGGTCAGGCCCGGGTGCGGGACGTCGACGGCACCTGGCGGGACCTGACGGAGTCCGTGAACGAGATGGCCGGGAACCTGACCCGGCAGGTGCGCGCCATCGCGCGCGTGGCGACCGCGGTGACCCGCGGCGACCTGAACCTGAAGATCGACGTCGACGCGTCCGGCGAGATCCAGGAGCTGCAGGACTACATCAACAAGATGATCGCCAACCTGCGCGACACCACGATCGCCAACGAGGAGCAGGACTGGCTCAAGGGCAACCTCGCCCGTATCTCGGCGCTGATGCAGGGCCGCCGCGACCTGGAGGACGTCGCCTCGCTGATCATGAGCGAGCTGACCCCGGTGGTCTCGGCGCAGCACGGCGCGTTCTTCCTGGCGATGCCGCTGGTCGACGGCCAGGACGCGGGTGTGGCGGGCGACGACCAGTACGAGCTGCGCATGCTCGGCTCGTACGGCTACTCCATGGGCTCCATGCCGACGTCGTTCCGGCCGGGGGAGGCGCTGGTCGGGACGGCCGCCAAGGAGAAGCGCACGATCCTGGTGGAGAACGCGCCGAGCGGTTACCTGAAGATCTCCTCGGGTCTCGGGGAGGCGCCGCCCGCCCAGGTGATCGTGCTGCCCGTGCTGTTCGAGGGGAAGGTGCTCGGCGTCATCGAGCTGGCGTCCTTCACGCCGTTCACGCAGATCCAGAAGGACTTCCTCAACCAGATCGCCGAGATGATCGCGACGAGCGTCAACACCATCTCCGTCAACACCAAGACCGAGCAGCTGCTGAAGCAGTCGCAGGAGCTGACCGAGCAACTGCGGGAGCGGTCGGCCGAGTTGGAGCAGCGGCAGAAGGCCCTGCAGGCGTCCAACGCCGAACTGGAGGAGAAGGCCGAGCTGCTGGCCCGGCAGAACCGCGACATCGAGGTGAAGAACACCGAGATCGAGGAGGCGCGGCAGGTCCTGGAGGAGCGCGCCGAGCAGCTCGCCGTGTCGATGCGGTACAAGAGCGAGTTCCTGGCCAACATGTCGCACGAGCTGCGCACCCCGCTCAACTCGCTGCTGATCCTGGCCAAGCTGCTCGCCGACAACGCGGAGGGCAACCTCTCCCCGAAGCAGGTCGAGTTCGCCGAGACCATCCACGGCGCCGGCTCCGACCTGCTCCAGCTCATCAACGACATCCTCGACCTGTCGAAGGTCGAGGCGGGCAAGATGGACGTCTCCCCGACGCGGATCGCGCTCGTCCAGCTCGTGGACTACGTGGAGGCCACCTTCCGGCCGCTGACCGCCGAGAAGGGCCTGGACCTGTCCGTACGGGTGTCGCCGGAGCTGCCGGCCACCCTGCACACCGACGAGCAGCGGCTGCTGCAGGTGCTGCGCAACCTGCTGTCCAACGCGGTGAAGTTCACCGACTCCGGATCGGTGGAGCTGGTCATCCGGCCCGCGCGGGACGACGTCCCGCAGCAGATCCGGGAGCAGCTGCTGGAGGCCGGTTCGCTGACCGACCCGGACGCGGACCTGATCGCGTTCTCGGTGACCGACACCGGCATCGGCATCGCGGCCAGCAAGATGCGGGTGATCTTCGAGGCGTTCAAGCAGGCCGACGGCACCACCAGCCGCAAGTACGGCGGCACCGGGCTCGGGCTGTCCATCTCGCGGGAGATCGCGCAGCTGCTCGGCGGTGAGATCCACGCGCAGAGCGAGCCGGGCCGCGGCTCGACGTTCACGCTCTACCTGCCGCTGCACCCGGCCGAGCTGCCGCCGCAGGGCTACCAGCAGCCGGTGCCCGCCCTGGAGGCCGGTGAGCTGGTGGCGTCGGCGGCCGGGACGTCCGAGCTGTCCGACGTGGAGATCGAGACGCCGGCCGAGGTGAAGTCGTACCAGGAGACGCAGAACGGTCCCGCCGCGCTCTTCCGGCGCCGGCGCAGGACCTCGCCGTTCGCCGAGCAGCGCGCCGGGCGGCAGCAGCAGGAGCAGTGGCCGGCGGCGGAGCAGGAGGCGGCGCCGCAGGCACGCCGGAGCATCCGGTTCGGCGGCCAGAAGGTGCTGATCGTCGACGACGACATCCGCAACGTCTTCGCGCTCACCAGCGTCCTGGAGCAGCACGGCCTGTCCGTGCTGTACGCCGAGAACGGCCGCGAGGGCATCGAGGTCCTGGAGCAGCACGACGACGTGGCGGTCGTCCTGATGGACATCATGATGCCCGAGATGGACGGGTACGCCACGACCACGGCGATCCGCAGGATGCCGCAGTTCGCCGGGTTGCCGATCATCGCGCTGACCGCCAAGGCGATGAAGGGCGACCGGGAGAAGGCGCTCGAGTCGGGCGCCTCGGACTATGTGACGAAGCCGGTCGACCCCGATCACCTGCTGTCGGTGATGGAGCGGTGGATGCGAGGAGAGTGAGGGGAGTGTCCGGAGGCCGTGCGCAGGTGGCGGGAACCTTTGGTGTGTGCGCGCGGCCGCTGACGCGGCGCGTCCGGCGTCGTGTAGAAGTAGAGGATTCGGGGAACCTTCTGGTCTCCCGCCACGTTTCTGCTACGTGCACAGTGACATCGTGGTGACAGGGTGTGGCGAAGGGTGGGGTGCGACTACGATGACCGGCACAAGGACGGGCGGCGCAAGGGAGTCGTCCCCCGGGGCGGCACCCACCGGTGTCTCCCCAAGTCCTGCGGACCGGGGAGGCCCCAAGCCGGGGCGAGGAGGGCGGGCCATGGTGCAGAAGGCCAAGATCCTCCTGGTCGATGACCGGCCGGAGAATCTGCTGGCGCTGGAGGCGATCCTCTCTGCGCTCGATCAGACGCTGGTGCGGGCATCGTCCGGGGAGGAAGCGCTCAAAGCACTGCTCACGGACGATTTCGCGGTCATTCTGCTGGACGTCCAGATGCCGGGCATGGACGGGTTCGAGACCGCCGCGCACATCAAACGGCGGGAGCGGACCCGGGACATCCCGATCATCTTCCTCACCGCGATCAACCACGGCCCGCACCACACCTTCCGCGGGTATGCGGCGGGCGCGGTGGACTACATCTCCAAGCCGTTCGACCCGTGGGTGCTGCGCGCGAAGGTCTCCGTCTTCGTCGAGCTGTACATGAAGAACTGCCAGCTGCGGGAGCAGGCGGCGCTGCTGCGGCTCCAGTTGGAGGGCAGCGGCAGGGACGCGGACGGCGAGGCGCGGGAGCCGGCGGGGCTGCTCGCCGAGCTGTCGGCGCGGCTCGCGGCGGTCGAGGAGCAGGCCGAGGCGCTGTCCAAGCAGCTCAAGACGAGTCGACGGACGCGGCGGCGGTGGCCACGGCGGCCCATCTGGAACGCAAGCTCACAGGGTTGCGGCGAGCGCTGGACGCACTGGAACCGGGGACCTCCGGAGGCCAGGCCGCGGTGAACTGACGCCGGTCGCCGCGGGCCGGGGCGGTCCGTCGCGCCGGGGCGCGGGCCGGTGCCGCGCGGCCGGGCCGAGACGGTCCGCCGGTGCCCGGGCGCCTTCGGTGAAGTCGCATCACCAGGCACGCCGGGCGCGCCAGTTCCGCCCCTTCGGCAGAGCGACACGAACGGGTGAAGCCGTGGGCACACGTGTCCGCCGTCGTCTCCCCCGGTAACCTCACACCCATGGCCTCACGTCCCTCCGCAGCCAAGAAGCCGCCCGCGAAGAAGGCGGCCGCTTCCGCGAAGGCTCCGGCGAGGAAGGCCGCTGCCCCAAGGGTCCCCGCGAAGAAGGCCCCCGCGAAGCGGCCGCCCGCCAGGAAGGCCGCGGCGAGGAAGCCCGCGCCCAGACCGGCGCCCAGCCCCACGGCGGGCGTCTTCCGGCTCGTGCGCGCGCTCTGGCTCGGCCTCGCGCACGCCGTCGGGGCCGTGTTCCGCGGCATAGGGCAGGGGGCCAGGAACCTCGACCCGGCGCACCGCAAGGACGGCGTCGCGCTGCTGCTGCTCGGCATCGCCCTGATCGTCGCCGCAGGCACCTGGGCCGACCTGGAGGGGCCCGTCGGCGACCTGGTCGAGATCCTCGTCACCGGCGCCTTCGGCCGGCTGGACCTGCTCGTGCCGATCCTGCTCGCGGTCGTCGCCGTCCGTCTCATCCGGCACCCGGAGAAGCCCGAGGCCAACGGCCGCATCGTGATCGGCCTGTCCGCGCTGGTCATCGGCGTGCTCGGGCAGGTGCACATCGCCTGCGGCTCGCCCGCCCGCGACGGCGGCATGCAGGCGATAAGGGACGCCGGCGGCCTCATCGGCTGGGCGGCGGCGACCCCGCTGTCGTACACCGTGACCGACGTCCTGGCCGTACCGCTGCTCGTGCTGCTGACGGTCTTCGGGCTGCTGGTGGTCACGGCCACGCCGGTCAACGCCATCCCGCAGCGGCTGCGGCTGCTCGGCGTGCGCCTCGGCCTGGTGCACGACCCCGGCGCGGAGGCGTACGGCGAGGACGACGAGCGGTACGAGCAGCAGTGGCGCGAGGCACTGCCCGCCGGGCCCCGCAGGCGCGGGCCCGCTCCGGAGGCGTACGAACCCGACCGCGCGGAGCAGGAGGCCCTGTCCCGGCGCCGCCGTCCGCGGCGGTCCGCGGCGGCGCCGCAGCCCGGCGCGGACCGGCCCATGGACGCCGTGGACGTCGCCGCGGCGGCCGCCGCCGCGCTCGACGGCGCCGTCCTGCACGGCATGCCGCCCTCGCCGGTCGTCGCCGACCTCACCCAGGGCGTGCGCGCGGGGGACCGCGAGCCGACCGCGCCGGTCCCGGCGCCCGCGCCGGCCGCGCGCCCCCGGCAGGAGGAGCCCCCGCGGAAGCAGCCGACGACGGCGGTGCCCGACCTCACGAAGACCCCGCCCGCCCAGCCCCGCGAGCTGCCGCCGCGCGCCGAGCAGCTCCAGCTGTCCGGCGACATCACCTACGCCCTGCCGTCCCTGGACCTCCTCCGGCGCGGCGGCCCCGGCAAGGCGCGCAGCGCCGCCAACGACGCCGTCGTCGAGGCGCTCACCACCGTCTTCACCCAGTTCAAGGTCGACGCCCGGGTCACCGGCTTCACGCGCGGGCCGACGGTCACGCGCTACGAGGTCGAGCTCGGCCCCGCCGTGAAGGTCGAGCGGATCACCGCGCTGACCAAGAACATCGCGTACGCCGTCGCCAGCCCGGACGTACGGATCATCAGCCCGATCCCCGGCAAGTCGGCGGTCGGCATCGAGATCCCGAACACCGACCGGGAGATGGTCAACCTCGGTGACGTGCTGCGCCTCGCGGAGTCCGCGGAGGACGACGACCCGATGCTGGTCGCCTTCGGCAAGGACGTCGAGGGCGGCTACGTCATGCACTCGCTGGCGAAGATGCCGCACATGCTGGTCGCCGGCGCCACCGGGTCCGGCAAGTCGTCCTGCATCAACTGCCTGATCACCTCGGTCATGATGCGGGCGACCCCGGAGGACGTCCGGATGATCCTGGTCGACCCCAAGCGCGTCGAGCTGACCGCCTACGAGGGCATCCCGCACCTGATCACGCCGATCATCACCAACCCCAAGCGGGCCGCCGAGGCGCTCCAGTGGGTCGTACGCGAGATGGACATGCGCTACGACGACCTCGCGGCGTACGGCTACCGGCACATCGACGACTTCAACCGGGCCGTGCGCGAGGGCAAGGTCAAGGCGCCCGAGGGCAGCGAGCGCGAGCTGCAGCCGTACCCGTACCTGCTGGTGATCGTCGACGAGCTGGCCGACCTGATGATGGTCGCGCCGCGCGACGTCGAGGACGCGATCGTGCGGATCACCCAGCTCGCGCGCGCGGCCGGCATCCACCTGGTGCTCGCCACGCAGCGTCCGTCCGTCGACGTCGTCACCGGCCTGATCAAGGCCAACGTGCCGTCGCGGCTCGCCTTCGCCACGTCCTCGCTGGCGGACTCGCGGGTCATCCTCGACCAGCCGGGCGCGGAGAAGCTGATCGGCAAGGGCGACGGGCTGTTCCTGCCGATGGGGGCGAACAAGCCGATCCGCATGCAGGGCGCGTTCGTGACCGAGGAGGAGGTCGCGGCCGTCGTCCAGCACTGCAAGGACCAGATGGCGCCCGTCTTCCGGGACGACGTCGTCGTCGGCGGCAAGCAGAAGAAGGAGATCGACGAGGACATCGGCGACGACCTCGACCTGCTGTGCCAGGCGGCCGAACTGGTCGTCTCCACGCAGTTCGGGTCGACCTCCATGCTCCAGCGCAAGCTGCGCGTCGGCTTCGCCAAGGCCGGGCGGCTGATGGACCTCATGGAGTCGCGGAACATCGTCGGCCCGAGCGAGGGGTCGAAGGCGCGTGACGTTCTTGTGAAACCTGACGAGCTGGACGGTGTGCTGGCGATGATCCGGGGGGAGTCCGAAGGGTAGGGAGACGGGCGCGGTGGTCGCCCCGCGGGAGCGGGACGCGGCGCCCCGGCCGGGCCGGTCGTGACCCATCCGTAAGGGATCATTGGGCAACCGTTTCCCCCCGCCGTACGTCAAGTTGAGGGAAGCGACAAACAGCCACTCCACCATCGGGAGGCCGGGCCATTCCGATGGCGTACAAAGTCCGACCGCCCGGTTGCCCCACCCTTTTGCACCCCCCCTAGACTGAACGTCCAGCACAGGCGGCTACACGCTCGAAAGGCGCCCCCGTGTCCATCGGCAACTCCCCTGAAGACGAGCGTCCGTTCGAAGACCACCGCGTCGAAGACGACCGCGAGGAAGACCGCCCCTCCATCGGCACCGCCCTGCGGCAGGCGCGCATCGCCGCCGGGCTGACCGTCGACGACATCAGCACCGCCACCCGGGTCCGCATCGCGATCGTGCGCGCCATCGAGGCGGACGACTTCGCTCCGTGCGGCGGGGACGTCTACGCCCGCGGGCACATCCGGACCCTGGCCAAGGCCGTGCACCTCGATCCGGCCCCGCTGCTCGCCCAGTACGACGCCGAGCGCGGCGGGCACCCGGCCCCGACCCCGGCCGCCCCCCTGTTCGAGGCGGAACGCATCCGTCCCGAACGGCGCGGGCCCAACTGGACCGCCGCCATGGTCGCCGCGATCGTCGCCGTGATCGGCTTCGTGGCGTTCACGGCGTTCAAGGGCGACGACGGCGACCGGACGCCGGTCGCCGGGGGGACCGCGCCGACCGGTGACACGTCCGCCTCGCCCACGCCGGGGTCCAGCGAGCCCACCGACCCGAAGCCGGAGCCGACGGACAGCGCGATCGCGGCCGCGCCGCAGGACAAGGTGACCGTCCGGGTCAGCGCCACCGACGGGCGCAGCTGGATCTCCGCCAAGGACCACAACGGCCGGCTGCTCTTCGACGGGCTGCTCAAGCAGGGCGAGTCCAGGACCTTCCAGGACAGCTCCAAGGTCAACCTCGTCCTGGGCGACGCCGGGGCGATCGAGCTGTACGTGAACGGCAAGAAGATCCAGGACGACTTCCAGCCGGGGTCCGTGGAGCGTCTGACCTACACCAAGGGTGACCCCGAGGCCGGGTGAGCGGTCCCCGGGCTGCCGGTGCCGCGGCCCGGCCGGCTGAGCACGGACGCGGGGGCCGGGCGGAGCCGGCCGGACCGGGCGGGGAACACGGACGGCGCCCGCTCCCGCGGGCCCGTGCCGGTCCGCGGGAGCGGGCGCCAGCCCCGTCGGCGTGGGCCGTCAGCGGGACGAAGTAGTCTTGAGCCCATGCCTGAACGCCGTACCGTCGCACTCGTCACCCTTGGCTGCGCCCGTAACGAGGTGGACTCGGAGGAGCTCGCAGGTCGTTTGGAGGCGGACGGCTGGCAGCTCGTGGAGGACGCCGCGGACGCGGACGTCGCGGTCGTGAACACCTGCGGGTTCGTCGAAGCCGCCAAGAAGGACTCCGTCGACGCCCTCCTGGAGGCCAACGACCTCAAGGGACACGGCAGAACGCAGGCCGTGGTGGCGGTGGGCTGCATGGCCGAGCGGTACGGCAAGGAACTGGCCGAGGCCCTCCCCGAGGCCGACGGCGTGCTCGGCTTCGACGACTACGCGAACATCTCGGACCGGCTCCAGACCATCCTGAACGGCGGCATCCACGCCGCGCACACCCCGCGCGACCGGCGCAAGCTGCTGCCGATCAGCCCGGTCGAGCGGCAGGGAGCGGGCACGGAGGTGGCGATTCCGGGGCACGGGCCGGCCGACCTCCCGGAGGGCGTCGCTCCGGCCTCCGGCCCCCGCGCGCCCCTGCGCCGCCGCCTGGACGGCTCCCCGGTCGCCTCGGTCAAGCTCGCCTCCGGCTGCGACCGGCGCTGCTCCTTCTGCGCCATCCCGTCCTTCCGCGGCTCCTTCATCTCGCGCCGCCCGAGCGACGTGCTCAACGAGACGCGATGGCTGGCCGAGCAGGGCGTGAAGGAGATCATGCTGGTCTCCGAGAACAACACCTCCTACGGCAAGGACCTGGGCGACATCCGCCTGCTGGAGGCCCTGCTGCCCGAACTCGCCGAGGTCGACGGCATCGAGCGGGTGCGGGTCAGCTACCTCCAGCCGGCCGAGATGCGGCCCGGCCTCATCGACGTGCTGACCTCGACCCCGAAGGTCGCCCCCTACTTCGACCTGTCCTTCCAGCACTCCGCGCCCGGCGTGCTGCGCGCGATGCGCCGCTTCGGCGACACCGACCGCTTCCTGGAGCTGCTGGACACCATCCGCGGCAAGGCCCCCGAGGCCGGCGTGCGGTCCAACTTCATCGTGGGCTTCCCCGGCGAGTCGGAGGCCGACCTCGCCGAGCTGGAGCGGTTCCTGAACCACGCGCGGCTGGACGCCATCGGCGTCTTCGGCTACTCCGACGAGGAGGGCACGGAGGCGGCGACGTACGACAACAAGCTCGACGAGGACGTCGTCGCCGAGCGGCTCGCCCACATCTCCCGGCTGGCGGAGGAACTGGTCTCGCAGCGGGCCGAGGAGCGCGTGGGCGAGACCGTGCGCGTCCTCGTGGAGTCCGTGGACGGCGAGGAGGGCGTCCAGGGCCGTGCGGCGCACCAGGCGCCCGAGACGGACGGCCAGGTGCTGCTCACGGGCGGCGCGGGCTTGAGCGTCGGCCGTATGGTCGAGGCGAAGGTGGTCGGTACGGAAGGTGTCGACCTGGTCGCCGAGCCGCTCCAGGGCTCGTACGCGGGGAGTGAGGAGGCGGGCAGATGACCGGAGTTCCGGCGTCCGCGGCGGGAGGCGCCTCCGGCGCGCGGAGGGCCGCTCCGGGCGCGGCATCGGGTGCCGTGCCGGGGGCGGTGGGGCGTGCGGCCCCGGGCGGGACCGCCGCGCGGGCCGCTGCCGAGCAGCCCGGCGGGCGGACGTCCGGCTCCGGTGGGACCCCGGGTGCCGGCGGGGCGGCGGGGAGCAGCCGGGCCCCGGGAGCCGGCGGTGGAGCGCCGGGGAGCGGGGGGACCGCTTCCAAAGACACCTCCCACGCGGTCGGCTCCGGTCGCGCCCCGGATGCCGCGGACGCCTCGGGCACCGTCTCCGGCGCCGCTTCCGGTACGGCGGGCGGCGCCCGGCCGGCGCGCGGGGCGAAGCTGGCCGCCGCGGCCGTCGACCAGGCCGGCGTCTGGAACGTCGCCAACCTCCTGACGATGCTCCGGCTGATCCTCGTACCGGCCTTCGTCGCGCTGATGCTCGCCGACGGCGGCTACGACCCGGCCTGGCGCTCGCTCGCCTGGGCGGCCTTCGCCATCGCCATGATCACCGACCTCTTCGACGGGCATCTGGCGCGCACCTACAACCTGGTCACCGACTTCGGGAAGATCGCCGACCCCATCGCCGACAAGGCGATCATGGGGGCGGCGCTGATCTGCCTCTCCGCCCTGGGCGATCTGCCGTGGTGGGTGACCGCGGTGATCCTCGGCCGGGAACTCGGGATCACGCTGCTGCGTTTCCTGGTCATTCGGTACGGCGTCATCCCCGCGAGCCGCGGCGGCAAGCTCAAGACCCTCACCCAGGGCATCGCCGTGGGGATGTATGTGCTGGCGCTGACGGGACCGCTGGCGACCCTGAGGTTCTGGGTGATGGCGGTGGCGGTCGTTTTGACGGTCGTGACCGGACTGGACTATGTGAAACAGGCCATTGTGTTGCGCAGGCGGGGAATCGCCGAGCGCGAAAGCGCGTTGGAGGAGACGGAAGCGTGAGTTCCCCGGCCGTCGACCTGGTGCGACTACTGGCGGTGAGGGGTGGGACCCTCGCGGTCGCCGAGTCGCTGACCGGCGGTCTGGTCGCGGCGGAGATCACCTCGGTTCCCGGGGCGTCCCAGGTGTTCCGGGGTTCGGTCACCGCCTACGCCACCGAACTGAAGCAGGAACTGCTCGGCGTCGACGCCGGCCTGCTGGCGGCACGTGGAGCGGTGGATCCGCAGGTCGCGCTCCAGATGGCGGCCGGCGTGCGCAAGGCGCTCGGCGCGGACTGGGGGATCGCGACGACGGGTGTCGCGGGTCCGGAGCCACAGGACGGCAAGCCCGTCGGGACGGTCTTCGTGGCCGTGGACGGGCCGTTCGGAGCGGATTCCGGTTCCGCCGCCGGCGGAAAAGTGGAGGCCCTGCGGTTGAACGGCGACCGCGCGGAAATTCGTAGAGAGAGTGTACGGAGCGTACTCGCACTGCTCCTGAAGGAGCTTGCGGGCGAACAGACCGGGAATGAGCGGGCACAGGATACGGAACGGAACGGGGGGTTTTGATGTTTGCAGCCCTGAGTGAACACGACATCGCTCCCCGCACGGCCGCGGCGCGAGGCGGTACGGTGGGGCGAGAAGGATGCGGCTACGCGGTCCGAGGAGGGAGCCACCGATGATTCTGCTCCGTCGCCTGCTGGGTGACGTGCTGCGTCGGCAGCGCCAACGCCAGGGCCGTACTCTGCGCGAAGTCTCCTCGTCCGCCCGAGTCTCACTCGGCTATCTCTCCGAGGTGGAGCGGGGGCAGAAGGAGGCTTCCTCCGAGCTGCTCGCCGCCATCTGCGACGCGCTGGACGTACGGATGTCCGAACTCATGCGGGAAGTGAGCGACGAACTCGCCCTCGCCGAACTGGCCCAGTCCGCTGCGGCCACCCCCAGCGAGCCCGTGCCCACGCCGGTTCGTCCGATGCTGGGCTCCGTGTCGGTGACCGGTGTGCCACCGGAACGGGTGACCATCAAGGCGCCCTCCGAGGCGGTGGACGTCGTCGCCGCGTGAGCGCGGCACCGAACCGCACCTGTTGTGCGGCATCCCTGATGCCGACGCGGCGTTGAACGACGTGCGAGGCCCCGGCCGGGGCTTCTCCGGGGAGACCCGGAGGGGCGCGGCCGGGGTTTTCGTATGCGCGGGCGGCGAGGGCGGCTCCGGGCGCGCCGAAGGCCGCCGCGGTGCGTTTGCCGGGTCCGGGCGGCCCGGTCATCGTGGAGGGATCTGGCGGGGACCCCCGAGGAGGTGCGGATGTACGTCGTGAAGAGCTCCTTGTCCGACGTGGACCTGAAGACCGTGGCCGAGGCGCTGCAGGGCGCCCTGGCCGACCTGGTGGACCTCGCCCTCGTGGCGAAGCAGATCCACTGGAACGTGGTCGGGCCGCGCTTCCGCTCCGTGCACACGCAGCTCGACGAGGTCGTGGACTTCGCGCGCGTCCACTCCGACACCGTGGCCGAGCGCGCCGCGGCGCTGGGGGTCCCGCCGGACGGGCGCGCGGCGACGGTGGCTGTCGGCAGCGGGATCGGAGTGACGCCCGAGGGATGGGTCGACGACTCGGCCGCGGTCGGCACGCTGGTCGAGGCGCTGGGGGCGGTGATCGCCCGGATGCGGGAACGGATCCGGGCGACCGGGGAGGCGGATCCGGTGAGCCAGGACGTCTTCGTCCGGATCACGGCGGGCCTGGAGAAGCAGCACTGGATGTTCCAGGCCGAGAACGGCTGACGCCCGCCGGGCAGCGGCCGGCGCCCGCCGCCCGGCGGGCGGTGCGCCTGTGCGTCCTCGGCGCGTCCTTTCGGAACGCCGGGGGCCGTTCGGCGTCGGGCTGGAGGTGGTGGCGGGCCATGTCGGGGCGGATCGTGCGCTGGGGAGCCGTTCTGGGGTTCGGAGGGCTGTGGTGGTGGGCCGTGCTGCGGCTCGCGCTGGTGCCCGGCGCGGGAGCGGTCGAGGGGGTGGTCGCCGCCGGGGGATGGGGACTGAGCGTGCTGCCGGTGCACTGCGCGCCCGGCGACCGGGCGGCAGGGGCCGTGGACGCGGGACGGTGGCGGCGGGCGTGGCGGGGCCGGCGGGCGGCCGCCGGGGAATCGTCGCGCCGCCCGCCGGCCGGATGATCAAGCCGGGTGTGGGACGGGCGCGTCCGGGGCGGGTACAGGGGCGCGACCGGCTGCGGAGGGTGCGGCCGGGTGCGGGGACGGGCCGGCGGCAGACGGTGCGGCGGCATCCTCCGCCTCGTCGGTCCGGCACGGCCGGGAAGAGGGCGGCTTTCCCGGCGAGGCGGCCGAGAAGCGCGCCCGCGGCGGGGGCGCGCTGGGCCGGGCCGGTGTGGACGGGTGCCGGCCGGGCGGGTCACCGAGGGGTGCGGCGCCGGTTCCCCTGCCAAGGGTGCGGGGTTCGCGGAGCCGGGCCCTGCTGGCAGACCGGGCACCAGTACGTGGGGCGTTCGCGGGAGCCGTCGCCCTGCTCACCCACGCGGACGGGCGTGTGGCAGCGCAGGCAGGGGCGAGGCGCGCGGCCGTACACGAACAGTTCCTGGCCGCGGCGGCCCGTCGTGGTGCGGACCGGGCGGTCACGGTTGGCCTCCAGGAGCTTCTTGGCCAGTGCGGGGAGCCTGCCGGCGTGCTCGGCGGGAAGTTCGCCGACGGGGAGCCAGGGGGTGACGCCGAGCAGGAAGCACAGCTCGCACTTGTAGATGTTGCCGATGCCGGCGAGATTGCGCTGGTCGAGGAGGGCCTCGCCGAGGGGGCGGGCGGGGTCGGCGAGGAGGTTGGCGAGGGCGCGGCCGGCGTCCCAGTCCGGCCCCAGCAGGTCGGGGCCCAGATGGCCCACGGCGCGGTGTTCGTCGGCGGTGCGGAGGAGTTCGAGGACGGGAAGGCGGTAGCCGACGGCCGTGTGCTCGGTGTTGCCGAGGACCGCGCGGATCTGATGGCCCGGGCCGCCGCTCCAGCGCCGGCCGTGGGGATACACCTTCCAGGCACCGTCCATCCGCAGGTGCGAGTGGAGGGTCAGGCCGCCCTCGACGCGGGTGAGAAGGTGCTTGCCGCGCGGGGTGACGTCCAGGACGGTGCGCCCCGTGAGGTCGGCCGTGGCGTACCTGGGCACCCGGAGGTCGCTGTGGGTCAGCACCTTGCCCGCGAGGGCGCCGTGCAGCCGCCTCGCGGTCTGCCAGACCGTGTCTCCTTCGGGCATGGTTCCAGGGTGGCACGGGCGGGAGCGGGGATGCCCCGACGCGGGCGTCCTCCCGGATGCGCGGGCTCCGCGGGGCGGGCGTGTCCTTGAGGCGTCCTCCGGTGCCGCGGCCGGGTGCGTCCGTGCGGGTTTTCCCCGGTACCGCGGATGGTCCTGCTCATGCGCGCAGGCGCAGGCCCCGGGGAGTGGCGACGAAGCCCGCCGCTTCCAGGAGGGCGCCGAGGGGGGAGGTCAGGGCCGGGGCGCCGTTGACACGCTCCACCGTGACCGTGCCCAGGCGGCCGGCGCGGGCGGCCTCCGCGAGGGCCTCGGCGGCTGCCCGCAGGCGGGCGTCGTCGGCGGGCTCCTGGTCCGGGTCGGAGGGCCAGGCCAGCAGCGTCTTGCCGCCGCGCTCCACGTAGAGCGCGAGATCGCCGGCGACGAGCACCACGAGGGAGCCCGCCTTCCGGCCCGGCTTGTGCCCGGCGCCGGCCGGGGGCTCGGGCCAGGGAAGCGCCGCCCCGTAGGCGTTCGCGGGGTCGGCGGCGGCGAGGACGACGGCTCGGGAGCCGGCGCGGGAGTGGCCGGCGAAGCCGTTGCCGGGGGTGTGGCGGCCGTCGCCGCCCGGGCCGCCGGTGCCGTACGGGAAGCCGCTCCCCGGGCCGCCGCCGTCGGGGGAGGAGTACGCGCGGGGCGAGACGTGATCGCCGGGGGCGGACGGGCCGGGAGCCGTCCAGGCGAGATCGTCGTCGAGGCCGGTGGGGTCGTGCCCCTCGTGCGCGCCGTACCTGCCGTGCCCGTCGTACCTGTCGTGCTCGTCGTGCCCGTCGTGTTCGCCGTGCCCGTCGGGAGCGGAGCCGGCTCGGCCGGCGCCGGGGGCGGAGGCGTCCCAGTCGTCCAGGGAGCCGGAGGCGTCGCGGGCACCGGGTGGTCCGAAGCCGGCGGACACGGCTGCGGAGCCCTCGGGAAGCCGGCTGCCGAAGCCGGGCCGCGGCAGGTCGTCGCCGCGTTCGCGGGCGCCGGCCACCGCGCGGAGGCGGTCCACCGCGCCGTCCATGGCGAACTGCGCGGCGCCGAGCCCCTCCACCACGTAGCCGCGCCGGGCCTGACCGCTCTCCTCGAAGGCGGACAGGACGCGGTACGCCGCCGAGAAACCGCCCTCGACGCCCTCGGCCGTGACGGCGCCCCGGGTCACCACGCCGTGCCGGTCGAGGAGCGTGCGGGCCAGGGCGTGGGCACGCACCGTGGGGTCGGCCTCACGGGCGGGCAGCAGGGACCAGCGGCCGGCGACGGTCGGCGGCCCGCCGCGGGAGGCGGGACGGGCGGCGGCCGTCAGGGAGCCGTAGCGCCCGCGCGGGACCGCGCGCCTGGCGCGGTGGGCCGTGGCGCCCGCGGTGCGGCCGGAGCCCAGCAGGGAGCGCAGGGGCGCGAGCGTGTCGTTGGTGAGCCGCCCGGACCAGGCCAGGTCCCAGAGGGCGTCGGCCAGTTGCGGGTCGGTGACGTCGGGGTGCGTGGTGGCGGCGCGGACCTGGTCGGCGATCTGGCGGAAGAACAGGCCGTAGCCCCCGGAGAGGGCGTCCAGGACGGACTGGTGGAGGGCGGTCGGCTCCAGGGGGTGCGGGGAGGGCAGCAGCAGCGGGGCCGCGTCCGCCAGGTACAGGGAGATCCAGCCGTCCTTGCCGGGCAGGGCGCCGGCCCCGGCCCACACCACCTCCCCGGCGGCCGTGAGCTCGTCGAGCATCGCCGGGGTGTAGTCCGTCACCCGGGACGGCAGGACGAGCCTCTCCAGGGCGGACGCGGGCACGGCGGCGCCCTGCAGCTGCTCGACGGCGCGCACCAGCCCGTCGACGCCGCGCAGCGCGTGCCCCCGGCCGACGTGCTGCCACTGCGGCAGGAACTGGGCGAGCGCGGCCGGCGGCACCGGCTCCAGCTCGTGCCGCAGAGCGGCGAGCGACCGTCGGCGCAGGCGGCGCAGCACGGCCGCGTCGCACCACTCCTGGCCGATCCCGGCCGGGTGGAACTCGCCCTGGACGACCCTGCCCGACGCCGCCAGGCGGTGCAGGGCGCCCTCGGTGACGGCGACGCCCAGGCCGAAGCGGGCCGCCGCCGCGGCCGATGTGAACGGGCCGTGCGTACGGGCGTAGCGGGCCAGGAGGTCGCCGAGCGGATCCTTCACCGGTTCGGTGAAGGCCTCCGGGACGCCCACGGGCAGCGCGGTGCCGAGCGCGTCCCGCAGCCGGCCCGCGTCCTCGATCGCCGCCCAGTGGTCGGCGCCGGCGATGCGCACCCGGATCGCCCGGCGGGCACCGGCCAGCTCCCGGGCCCACCGCGGCTGTGCGCCCCGCTCCGCCAGCTCGGCGTCGGTGAGCGGGCCGAGCAGTCGCAGCAGGTCGGCGACCCCCTCGGCGTCCTTGACGCGGCGGTCCTCGGTGCGCCACTGCAGCTCGCGCTCCAGCTCGGCCAGGACGTCCGCGTCGAGCAGCTCGCGCAGCTCCGCCTGGCCGAGCAGCTCGGCCAGCAGCCGCGAGTCCAGCGACAGGGCGGCGGCGCGGCGCTCGGCGAGCGGCGAGTCGCCCTCGTACAGGAACTGGGCGACGTATCCGAACAGCAGGGAGCGCGCGAACGGGGACGGCTCGGGGGTGGTGACCTCGACGAGGCGGACCCTGCGGGACTCCAGGTCGCCCATCAGCTCGATCAGGCCGGGGACGTCGAAGACGTCCTGGAGGCATTCGCGGACCGCCTCCAGCACGATCGGGAACGAGCCGAACTCGCTCGCCACCTGCAGCAGCTGGGCGGCGCGCTGGCGCTGCTGCCACAGCGGGGTGCGCTTGCCGGGGTTGCGGCGCGGCAGCAGCAGCGCGCGGGCGGCGCACTCGCGGAACCGGGAGGCGAACAGGGCCGAGCCGCCCACCTGGTCGGTGACGACCCGGTCGACCTCGCCCGGGTCGAGGACGACGTCCGCCGCGCCGACGGGCGCCCGGTCCGCGTCGTACTCCGGGCCGGTCGGCACCGGCTCCTGGTCGAGCAGGTCCAGGCCCATGAGATCGGCGTCGGGCAACCGCAGGACGATGCCGTCGTCGGCGTGCATGACCTGCGCGTCCATGCCGTACCGCGCGGAGAGCCGGGCGCCGAGGGCGAGGGCCCACGGGGCGTGCACCTGGGCGCCGAACGGGGAGTGCACGACGACCCGCCAGTCGCCGAGCTCGTCGCGGAACCGCTCCACGACGATCGTGCGGTCGTCCGGGACGTGGCCGCAGGCCCGGCGCTGCTCGTCGAGGTAGGAGAGCACGTTGTCGGCGGCCCAGGCGTCCAGGCCCGCGGCGAGGAGGCGCAGCCGGGCGTCCTTCTCGGGCAGCGAGCCGATCTCGCGCAGGAACGCGCCCACCGCGCGGCCCAGCTCCAGCGGGCGGCCCAGCTGGTCGCCCTTCCAGAACGGGAGCCTGCCCGGCACGCCCGGGGCGGGCGAGACCAGGACGCGGTCGCGCGTGATGTCCTCGATGCGCCAGGAACTGGTGCCGAGCGTGAAGACGTCGCCCACGCGGGACTCGTACACCATCTCCTCGTCGAGTTCGCCGACCCGGCCGCCGCCCTTCTTCGGGTCGGCCCCGGCGAGGAAGACCCCGAAGAGCCCGCGGTCGGGAATCGTGCCGCCGGAGGTGACGGCGAGGCGCTGCGCGCCGGGGCGGCCGGAGACCGTGCCCGCGACCCGGTCCCACACCACGCGCGGGCGCAGCTCGGCGAAGGCGTCGGAGGGATAGCGGCCCGCGAGCATGTCCAGGACGGCCGTGAACGCCGACTCGGGCAGCGACGCGAAGGGGGCGGCGCGGCGGACCGTGGCGAGCAGGTCGTCGACGTGCCAGGTGTCCATCGCCGTCATGGCGACGAGCTGCTGGGCCAGGACGTCCAGGGGGTTGGCGGGGATCCTCAGGGACTCGATGGCGCCGGCGCGCATCCGCTCGGTGACGACGGCGGCCTGCACCAGGTCGCCGCGGTACTTGGGGAAGACGACGCCGGTGGACACCGCGCCGACCTGGTGGCCCGCGCGGCCCACGCGCTGCAGGCCCGACGCGACGGAGGGCGGGGACTCCACCTGCACGACGAGGTCGACCGCGCCCATGTCGATGCCGAGCTCCAGGCTGGAGGTGGCGACCACGGCGGGCAGGCGGCCCGCCTTGAGGTCCTCCTCGACGAGGGCGCGCTGCTCCTTGGAGACCGAGCCGTGGTGGGCGCGGGCGATGACCGGGGGCGCGCCCCGGGCGGCTCCGGAGTTGCCCATGAGGTCCGCGGGGGAGTGGTGCTCGTCCAAGGGCTCGCCGGTGGCCCGCTCGTACGCGATCTCGTTGAGGCGGTTGCACAGGCGCTCCGCGAGACGGCGGGAGTTGGCGAAGACGATGGTGGACCGGTGGGACCGGACCAGGTCGGCGATCCGCTCCTCCACGTGCGGCCAGATCGACGGGCGTTCCGCGCCCCCGCCGCCGTCGGCGACCGGGGAGCCGCCCAGTTCGCCCAGGTCCTCGACCGGCACCACGACCGAGAGGTCGAACTCCTTGCCCGACTCCGGCTGGACGATCTCGACCTTGCGGCGGGGGGAGAGGAAGCGGGCGACCTCGTCGACCGGGCGGACCGTCGCGGACAGGCCGACGCGCCGGGCGGGCCGGGGGAGGAGCTCGTCGAGCCGCTCCAGGGAGAGGGCGAGGTGGGCGCCCCGCTTGGTGCCGGCGACCGCGTGCACCTCGTCGAGGATGACCGTCTCCACGCCGGTCAGCGCCTCGCGCGTGGCCGACGTGAGCATCAGGAACAGCGACTCCGGCGTGGTGATCAGGATGTCCGGGGGACGGGTGGACAGGGCGCGGCGCTCGGCGGCGGGGGTGTCGCCGGAGCGGATGCCCACCGTCACCTCGGGCTCGGGCAGGCCCAGGCGGACGGATTCGTGGCGGATGCCGGTCAGCGGGCTGCGGAGGTTGCGCTCGACGTCGACGGCCAGGGCCTTGAGGGGGGAGACGTACAGCACGCGGCAGCGCTTCCTCGGGTCCGCGGGCGGGGGCGTCGAGGTCAGCTGGTCCAGGGCGGCGAGGAAGGCGGCCAGGGTCTTGCCGGAGCCGGTGGGGGCGACGACCAGCACGTCCGAGCCCGCGCGGATGGCCTGCCACGCGCCCGCCTGGGCCGCGGTGGGCGCGGCGAAGGCCCCCGTGAACCAGTTGCGGGTCGCGGGGGAGAAGCCGTCCAGGGCCGGGTGCGTGTCGCTGACCATGCGTCCATCGTGCACCCGGGCACTGACAATCCGGCCGGCCCGCGCGAACGGGGCGTCCGGCGGGGCTGCCGGCCCGATGGCGGCCGTGCCGGACGCCGCCCGCCGCCGGGTGGACATCCCGGCACGCCCCCTCCCGCCGCGGGCGGTCGCGGAGGCGGGTCGGACCCTGCGGCGGGCCGCACGGAGAATGGCCTCATGGCAGGTTCTGGCGAGCGGGCACGGCACTGGCGGTACGCCGAGCTGCCCGGGGTCGATCTGCTGCGCGCCCGCTACATCCGAAAGACGTTCGTGCGGCACACGCACGAGCACTTCGTGATCGCCGCCATCGCCGACGGGGTCGAGGTCTTCCACCACCAAGGGGCCGATCAGTACGCGGGCGCCGGGGCCCTGGCGCTGATCAATCCGGACACCCCGCACACCGGGCGGGCCGGGGTGCCCGAGGGGTGGCGGTACGGGGCCGTCTACCCGTCGCCCGAGGTGGTGGCCGGGATCGCGGCCGAGACCACCACGCTGCGGGGCACGCCGGGGTTCGTCCGGCCGGTGGTCGACGACCCGTACACGGCCGGCCTGGTGCACCGGGTGCTGCGGGCGGCGGACGAAGGGAACGCGCTGGCCGCCGACACGTTGCTGCGGGTCGCCGTGACCCGGCTGCTGCGGCTGAACGGCGGGCCGCTGCCGCGGCGGGAGGCGCGGACGGCGGGGGCCCGGACCGCGGCACGCGCGCGTGCCGTGCTGGAGGAGCGGCTGGCCCGGCCGCCGAGCCTGGAACAGCTGGCCGCCGAGTTCGCCACCAGCCCGTTCGCGTTGCTGCGGGCCTTCCGGGACGCCTACGGCATGCCGCCCCACGCCTGGCTGACGGACGCGCGGGTGCGCCGGGCGCGGCGGCTGCTGGACGCGGGCACGTCACCGGCCGAGGCGGCCGTGGCGGTGGGGTTCACCGACCAGCCGCACCTGAACCGGCACTTCACCCGGATCGTCGGCGTGCCCCCGGGGGCCTACCAGCGGGAGCGCAAGAACGTACAAGACGCCCGGCGGCGGATGCCCTACCGTCCGGCCCGTGGCAGAACAGACAACTCTTCCGGACATACGCCCGCATGACGGGGAAAGGCCGGACAGCGCCGTCGTACGGGACGCCCTCGGAGTCGGCGTCGCGGTGGGACTGTCCGGGTTCGCCTTCGGGGTGACCTCGGCGGGCAGCGGACTGACCCTGGGGCAGACCTGTGCGCTCAGTCTCCTGGTGTTCACCGGGGCCTCGCAGTTCGCGCTGGTCGGGGCGCTCGCGGCCGGCGGCAACCCGCTGACGGCGGCCGCGGGGGCCTTCTTCCTGGGCGTGCGGAACGCCTTCTACGGGCTGCGCCTGTCGCAGTTGCTGGCCCTCCCGCGCGCGGTGCGGCCGCCGGCCGCCCAGTGGGTGATCGACGAGACGGCCGCCGTCGCGCTCGCGCAGACCACGCGGCGCGGCGCCCGGATCGGGTTCGTCGTGACGGGACTCAGCCTGTACGTGCTGTGGAACCTCACCACGCTGCTCGGCGCGCTGGGCGCGGAGGCCGTCGGGGACACCGGGGCGTGGGGGCTGGACGCGGCGGGCCCCGCGGTCTTCCTGGCGCTGCTCGCGCCGATGCTGAGGACCGCGGTCGAACGGGTCGTCGCCGGTCTCGCCGTGCTCCTGGGGCTCGGCCTGCTGCCGGTGCTGCCCGCCGGGACGCCGGTCCTGGTGGCCGCGCTGGCGGCGCCGGCCGTGCTGTGGGCGGAGGGACGCCGCGGGGGCGGCGCGCGGGAGGGGGGACGGTGAACACCTGGATCGCGATCGGCGCGACCGCCCTCGGGTGCTACGCCGTCAAACTGGCCGGGCTGCTGGTGCCCGCGGCCGCCCTGGAGAGGCCGCTCGTCAAGCGGCTGGCCGCCCTGCTGCCCGTCGCCCTCCTCGCCGCGCTCACCGCCCAGCAGACCTTCGCCGACGGGACCGCGCTCGTGCTGGACGCCCGGGCCGCGGGGGTCGCCGCGGCCGCCGTGGCGCTGGTGCTGCGCGCCCCGTTCCTGCTGGTCGTCGGGGTGGCGGTGGTGGTGACCGCCGGGGTGCGGGCCCTGGGCGGATGAGGGGGCCGTGCCGGGTCAGCCGAGGTCGCGGCCGTACGCCCGGAGGGTGCGCAGGGCCTCGACCGTCGCCATGGAGCGGGCCTCCGGGGCGGGGGCCGGAGCCCGCCGGCGGGCGGGCCAGCCGCCGTCCTGCTGCTGCGCGGCGGCGAGGAAGTCCAGGGAGCGGCTCATCTCCGCGTCCGTGAACCACGCGCGTGCCAGGGAGCGCGGCGTCCTCGCGTAGTCGTGCGGGAGGCGGGGCTCGCCGGGGGCGTGGCCGGGCGGGACGGGACGGGCGCCGAGGCGGTCCGGGTCCAGGGCCGCGAGCCGCTGCTCGCGCACCAGACGCCCCAGGCGGTCGGCGGCCGCCTCCGCGCGCGGACGGTCGGGAGCGGAGTCCAGGAAGGTCACGGCGGCCTCGACCTCGTGCGGGCGGGCCGTCCGCAGCGACTCGACCGCCTGCCAGCAGAAGTCCGTGGCCCGGAACAGCCAGGCGTGCCACACCTCGTTGCGGTGCAGCAGGCCCACCACCGGGCCGGTGGCGAGGAGATCACCGGACGGGGCGCCGGCGCCCCGGACGAAGGGTGCGGCCGGACGGCCGTCCCGGTCGGACGGGAACGCCGGAAGGGCTCCGTCCGGCGTCGACACGGTGGTCAGGTAGCGGCACAGGCGCTCCACGCGCTGTCCGCCGCAGCGGCCGATGGAGTCCAGGACGCGCAGCGCGTACGCGGTGTGCAGGGGCTGGCTGGCCGGGCCGCGCAGGTCGGGCTCCAGCGCGTGACCGTACCCGCCGTCCTCGTTGCGGTAGGCGTCCAGCGCCGTCTCCACCGGGTCCGCGCCGCCGCCCCGGAAGTGGTGCGCGAAGAGGCGCTGCTCCAGCACGCGTGCGGTGAGCCAGACGAAGTGCTCGGCACGCGCGAGCGGGGTGGACGCCGGCGGCGTCGGGGGGAGCGCGGAAACTCCTGTTTCGGCCATGCGTCAGACCGTAGGGCGGAAAGCGGTCCCGGCGAGGGGCCACGGCGCAGGCCCACCCCGGGAGCGGGATACTGGAGGCATGCGGTTGACGGTCTTCTGGCAGCGGATGGCGGACCACTTCGGTCCGGGTTACGCCGACACCTTCGCGCGCGATCACGTGATGTCGGAGCTCGGCGGGCGCACGGTGCTGGAGGCCCTGGACGCCGGCTGGGCGGCCAAGGACGTGTGGCGCGTGGTGTGCACGGTCATGAACGTGCCACAGGACAGGCGCTGATCGGTCACGAAGATCGTGGGACGGCAGCCGGCCGCCGATGACGTGGGCGAGACTTGCACCGTGGCACCGACTGACGAGACCGGGCAGGCAGCCCCGCACACTTCCCCGTCCGGCACGACGCCGCCCGGCCCCCGGCCCCCGGCCCCCGGCACCGCCGGCCCGGACGCCCGGATGCCCCGCTGGCTGCCGCGCGCCCTGGTGCTCGCGCTCGCGCTCTACGCCGTGTTCCAGCTGGGCAGCTGGGCCTTCCACCAGCTCACCGGCCTGCTGATCAACATCCTCATCGCGTTCTTCCTGGCCCTCGCCATCGAGCCCGCGGTGAGCTGGATGGCCGCGCGCGGTCTGCGCCGGGGGCTGGCCACCGGCATCGTCTTCCTGGCCGTGATGATCGCGTCCGCGGGCTTCGTCACCCTGCTCAGCTCCATGCTCGCGGGCCAGATCATCACGATGGTCGAGAACTTCCCGGCCTACCTCGACTCCGTCATCAACTGGGTCAACATCCACTTCAACACCGAGCTGCGCCGGGTGGACGTCCAGGAGGGCCTGCTCCGCTCAGACTGGCTGCGCACCTACGTGCAGAACAGCGCCACCGGCGTCCTGGACGTGTCCGCGCAGGTCCTCGGCGGCCTCTTCCAGCTGCTGACGGTCACGCTGTTCTCCTTCTACTTCGCCGCCGACGGTCCGCGGCTGCGCCGCGCGCTGTGCTCCGTGCTGCCGCCCGCCCGGCAGGCCGAGGTGCTGCGCGCGTGGGAGATCGCCGTCAACAAGACCGGCGGTTATCTGTACTCGCGCGGTCTGATGGCGCTGATCTCCGGCATAGCGCACTACGTCCTGCTGCAGGTCCTGGAGGTGCCCTACGCGCCCGTGCTCGCCGTGTGGGTGGGGCTGGTGTCGCAGTTCATCCCCACCATCGGCACCTATCTCGCGGGCGCCCTGGCCATGCTGATCGCCTTCACGGTCGATCCCTGGTACGCGCTGTGGGTGCTGATCTTCGTCGTGGTCTACCAGCAGTTCGAGAACTACGTGCTGCAGCCCAAGCTGACCTCGAAGACCGTCGACATCCATCCCGCGGTCGCCTTCGGCTCGGTCATCGCGGGCACCGCCCTGCTCGGTGCCGTCGGCGCGCTGATCGCCATCCCCGCGGTGGCCACGCTGCAGGCGTTCCTGGGGGCGTACGTGAAGCGGTACGCCGTCACGGACGATCCCCGCGTCCACGGGCACCGGGGAGGGACACGCGGGCCGGGCGCCGGCCTGCTCACGCGCACCCGGCGGCTGTGGGGGCGGCGGCCGCAGACGCCGCCGGGTCCGGAGGACCCCGGCGGGACGCCCTCCTGACGTCCCCGCCCGCCGGAGCGCCGCGGCGGTGCGGGCGGGGCTTCCGGGTGCCGTGTGACGCGCTTGACACAAAAATCGAACATCTATTCTTATGAGGGCTCCGGCATGGGCGACGAGGGCGTTTCGCCGCGGCTCTGGTGGAGATATGCCCGAGTTATCCACAGGCCGGCCTGCGTCGGGGCGCATTGTCAGTGGCAGGCGTTAGCGTCTTTGACGTGAAGCGATCGACTCAAGCAAACCGGGTGGAACCCATGGCAGGAACCGACCGCGAGAAGGCCCTGGACGCCGCACTCGCACAGATTGAACGGCAATTCGGCAAGGGCGCGGTCATGCGCATGGGCGAGCGCTCGAAGGAGCCCATCGAGGTCATCCCGACCGGGTCGACCGCGCTCGACGTGGCCCTGGGCGTGGGCGGCCTGCCGCGCGGCCGTGTGGTGGAGGTCTACGGCCCGGAGTCCTCCGGCAAGACCACCCTGACCCTGCACGCCGTGGCCAACGCGCAGAAGGCGGGCGGCACGGTCGCCTTCGTGGACGCGGAGCACGCCCTCGACCCCGAGTACGCCAAGAAGCTCGGCGTCGACATCGACCAGCTGATCCTCTCCCAGCCGGACAACGGCGAGCAGGCGCTGGAGATCGTCGACATGCTGGTCCGCTCCGGCGCCCTCGACCTCATCGTCATCGACTCCGTCGCCGCGCTCGTCCCGCGCGCGGAGATCGAGGGCGAGATGGGCGACAGCCACGTGGGTCTGCAGGCCCGTCTGATGAGCCAGGCCCTCCGGAAGATCACCGGTGCGCTCAACCAGTCCAAGACCACCGCGATCTTCATCAACCAGCTCCGCGAGAAGGTCGGCGTGATGTTCGGCTCGCCGGAGACCACGACCGGTGGCCGCGCGCTGAAGTTCTACGCCTCGGTGCGCCTGGACATCCGCCGCATCGAGACCCTGAAGGACGGCACGGAGGCGGTCGGCAACCGCACCCGGGTCAAGGTCGTCAAGAACAAGGTCGCGCCGCCCTTCAAGCAGGCCGAGTTCGACATCCTCTACGGCCAGGGCATCAGCCGCGAGGGCGGCCTGATCGACATGGGCGTGGAGCACGGCTTCGTCCGCAAGGCCGGCGCCTGGTACACCTACGAGGGCGACCAGCTCGGCCAGGGCAAGGAGAACGCGCGCAACTTCCTGAAGGACAACCCCGACCTGGCCAACGAGATCGAGAGGAAGATCAAGGAGAAGCTGGGCGTCGGCGTGCGGCCCGAGGAGCCGGCCGCCGAGCCGGCCGCGGACGCTGCGGTCGCCGCTCCGGCCGAGACCGCCGCGGCGGTGCCCGCATCGGCGGCCAAGGCGGTCAAGTCCAAGGCCGCGGCGGCCAAGAGCTGACCCGTGACACGACGAACCGACTGGGCCGAGCACGCCTGCCCGGACGCCGCCGTGCGCGCGCACGCCGGGGCGGGCGGCACCGGCTCCGCCGGGGCGGGCGGTGCCGGTCAGGACGGTGCCGGCTCCGCCGGGGCGGGAGACGGCGCGTACGGGGGAGACGTGCCGCGCGGCGCGGGCCGGAGACACGGCCGCGCGGCGCCGTACGGCACGGACGAGCGGTACGGGACGCACGGCGACGAGCCGGACGGCGGAGCGTGGCCGGACGGCGGCGCGGAGCGCGGCGACGGTTCCGCGGGCGGCGGCTCGCCGCGGCGGGGCGGCGCCGGGCTCCGTGGCGCGGACGGCCCACGCGGAGGCCGCCGGCGCGGCCGCGGGGAACCGTCCGGAGAGGACGGAGGCGCCCCTTCCTCGTCGAGGGCCGAGGAGGCGGGGTCTCCGGGGGACCCGGTGGAGCAGGCACGGGCGATCTGCCTGCGCCTGCTCACCGGGACCCCGCGCACGCGGAAGCAGCTCGCGGACGCGCTGCGCAAGCGGCAGATCCCGGACGACGCCGCCGAGGAGGTGCTGTCGCGGTTCGAGGAGGTCGGCCTGATCGACGACGGCGCCTTCGCGGACGCCTGGGTGGAGTCCCGGCACCACGGCCGCGGACTGGCCCGGCGCGCCCTCGCCCGGGAACTGCGGACCAAGGGCGTCGACGCCACGCTGGTCGACGCGGCCGTCGCCCGACTGGACTCCGAGCAGGAGGAGGCGACCGCGCGCGAACTCGTCGCCCGCAAGCTGCGGGCCACCCGCGGCCTCGACCGCGACAAGCGCCTGCGCCGCCTCGCCGGCATGCTCGCCCGCAAGGGCTACTCCGAGGGCATGGCCCTGCGCGTGGTCCGGCAGGCGCTGGAGGAGGAGGGCGAGGACACGGAGTTCCTGCAGGACGAGGGGTGCTGAACGGTTCCGCGCGGACCCGGGCATCCCGGACGAGGACACGTGCCGCGCATGCCGGGGTGCGCCGGCGTACGGGAGCGCACGGTGCGGACCGGGGGTGGCTTCCGCCGGCCCCTCCTCATCACCGGGGCCGACGCGGACCCGGCACCGCTGTACCGTCCTCCGGGCCTGGACACGGTGCCGTTCCCGGGTGACCGCACGACGCCCGGAGCGCCGGGGTCCTACGCCGCAACCGGCAGCCCCGCCGCTCGCCACGCCTGGAACCCCCCGGCCAGATCGGTCGCCCGGTGCAGGCCCAGCCGGTGCAGGGACTCCGCCGCCAGGCTGGAGGCGTAGCCCTCGTTGCAGATCACGACGACGCGCAGGTCGTGGCTGGTGGCCTCGGGGACGCGGTGGCTGCCTCGGGGGTCCAGCCGCCACTCCAGTTCGTTGCGCTCGATCACCAGGGCGCCCGGGATCAGGCCGTCCCGATCGCGCAGCGCGGCGTACCGGATGTCCACGAGCAGCGCCTCGCCCGCCCGGGCGGCCTCGTACGCCTCCCGGGGCCCGATCCGCGCATACCCGGCGCGTACGCGTTCCAGCAGCTCGTCGATGCCGACGGGCCGTTCACCCGTGCCGCTCACTGCCAGTCCTCGGGGCGCTCGACCTGCTCCAGGCGCAGAATCCGCCCGCTGCGGCTGTAGCGGCGGATCCGCGGCAGGGGCGGGTAGTAGGCGTGGACGGAGACGGCGTGCCGGTCGGGGGACTCGTTGAGCACCTCGTGGACATGGTGCCGGCCGAAGGCGCGGCCGCTCCCGGCCGGCAGCCGGCGTTCCCGGTCCACGCCGTCGGTGAGCTCCAGGGTCTTCCAGCCCTCGGTGGGCAGCCGGGCGGCGAGCGAGTTCTCCTTCAGCTCCCCCGACGCGGTCACGAACGCGCCGACCGAGTCGGCGTGGTCGTGCCAGCCGGTGCCCGTGCCGGGCGGCCAGCCGATCAGCCAGGCCTCGCTGCCGCCGGGCCCCTCCAGCCGCACCCAGGTGCGGCCCTGCGGGTCGAGCGGGAGCGAGGCGATCAGCTCGGCGTCGGCGGCGGCACGCCGTACGAAGTCGAGCAGGCCGGCCTGATCGGGCGGGGGAACGGAGGCGGCAGCGGCGGAGGAAGCCGCGGGGGACGCGGTGGTGGACGCGGCGGGAGAGACAGACACGGGTACCGTCCTGAGGGGTGTTCGCGAAGGGCGCGCGAGGGTGTGGGAGCGAAGCGCGCGGGGAAGCGATGCGAGTTCAGCAGGACGGGCGACACACGCAGCCCGCGTAGCGGACGAGGTCCATGTGGACCCTCCGCCACAGGCGCACGCAGGTGTCGATCACGATCCGGAGTACACCATGCCGGTGCTCACCGGTCAAACCCATCGGCACCGGGCGGACGGACACCGTCACCGTACGGATCACACGGCCCCGCCCCGCCGCGCGGCCGACGCGGTGCCGGTGCGCACGTCCCCGACGGGCCCCGGCGCGCGTTCCGCGGCCGCCTCCCCTCCGCTCCTTCAGCGCGTCCCGGCCCCGGCCCCGGCCTCCGCCTCCTCGGCCGTCCGCCCGGTCCCGCCCAGCGCGGCCTCCGCCGCCGCGTGCAGGTCGGCGGGGCGCACCCCGCTCAGCGCCGTGACCAGGTGGCCGTCGGGCCGCACCAGCAGCACCGTGTGGGCGGCCGCGCCCGGATAGCTCTCGGCGACCAGCAGCTCGGCGGGGCGCGGCAGCGAGTCCACCGCGGCGGCCAGCCGGGGCATGAGGCCGGCGCTCGCCCAGTGCCTGCGCTCCCACACCCCCGTGCCCGGCGCGACCAGCACCACCAGCAGCGCCCCGCGGCCGAGCCGGTCCCGCAGCCGTACGAAGGAGCCGTCCTCCGCCGTGACCACGACGTCCGTGACGGGCCAACCGGGCGGTGTCTCGACGGGGACCTCCCCTTCGAGGCGCGGAGGCATCAGCGGCGAGTCGGCGTACGCCCCCGGCGCGCCCAGCGACCCGCGCCCCAGGTGACCGTCGGTGAGCAGCGCGTCGTGCCCGCGGGCGGAGCCGGGCACCACCGACCGCAGCCCTTTGCCGCCGCGCAGCAGCGGCAGCGCCTGGTCGGCGGCGCGCAGCCGGGCGGCGACGACCGCGCGCCGTTCGGTCTGGTAGCTGTCGAGCAGCGCCTCGTGCGGCCCGTGGTGCCAGGCGAGCGCCAGCTTCCAGGCGAGGTTGTCGGCGTCCCGGAGTCCTTCGTCGAGGCCCTGGGTGCCCAGCGCGCCGAGCAGGTGCGCGGCGTCCCCGGCGAGGAACACCCGGCCGACCCGCCAGCGGCGGGCCAGGCGGTGGTGGACGGTGTGGACGCCGGTGTCCACCAGCTCGTACGGCGGGACCGAGCCGCCGGTCCAGCCGGCCAGCGTCTCGCGGATCCGGGTCACCAGCAGTTCGGGCGTGACCAGGTCCTTGCCCGGCGGCAGCAGCCAGTCCACCCGCCAGACGCCGTCCGGGAGGGGACGGGCGGTGATCTCCCCGGCCGACGGGCCGGACGTCCGCCACGGCGGCGCCCGGTGGAGCAACGCCTGGTCCTGCCAGGGGAGTTCGGTGCGCAGCGCGGCGACGGCGTGCCGCTCCACCGCCGTACGGCCGGGGAAGCGGATGTCCTGGAGCTTGCGCACGGTGGAGCGGGGGCCGTCGCAGCCGACCAGGTAACTGCCGCGCCACCAGGTGCCCTTGGGGCCGCGCGTGCGGACCGTGACGCCGGAGGCATCCTGCTCGACTCCGTCCAGGCGGCTGTCCACGGCGGTCCTCACCAGGGGTTCGCGGGCCAGGGCCGCGCGCAGGGCGCCGGTCAGGACGTGCTGGGCGATGTGCAGGGGGGCGGGGTCGGTGTCGTCGAACGCGATCTCGCGCATCACCTGCCTGCGCCGCATCGACCGCCATCCGGCCCAGCGGAACCCGGCCCGCGCCAGCGGTACGCCGCTGAGCCGCTGCACGAGGGCGGCGGTGTCCTCGTGCAGGACGACGGTGCGCGCGGGACGGGGCTCGTCCGTGCCCGGCCCCTCGTCGAGGAGGACGCACGGCACCTCCTGGCGCGCCAGCGCCAGGGCGAGCGTGAGCCCGACGGGCCCCGCTCCGGCGATGATCACCGGGTCCACGGTGCGGCGCCCCCTGCCCGTGGCGGCGTCCTGGCGAGGAACGTGGATGAACAGGAAGTCGGAGCAGGGTGCACGATCACAGAACGTATGCAACCCATTGCCACAGCTCGCGTCAAGCGAAGGAGGCAGTGGCGATCATGCCCACTGCCTCCTGAGTCCCTGCCGTCCCGTCCGGCCTCCCGTCGGGTGGCCTGATCCGTCGTCAGGCCGTCTTCTGCAGCTCCTCGTGCTCGCCGGGGGCCGCGAGTTCCTCGACCGCGCCGGCGCCGACCACCGCGCCCGTCGACTTCTTGCCCCGCCGCAGCCGGCCCTCCAGCCAGCTCGCGAAGGACGTGAGCGAGAAGTTGAGCACGATGAAGATCACGGACACGACGGTGAAGCTGGCGATGACGTTGGCGCCGTAGTAGCCGCTCATCGTGTTGGCCGACGAGAGCAGCTCCGGGAAGGTGAGGACGGCGCCGCCGAGGGCGGTGTCCTTCACGATCACGACGAGCTGGCTGACGATGGCCGGGAGCATCGCGGTGACCGCCTGCGGCAGCAGGATCAGCCGCATCACCTGGTTCTTGCGCAGGCCGATCGCCGCCGCCGCCTCGGACTGTCCCCTGGGCAGCGACAGGATGCCCGCCCGGACGATCTCCGCGAGGACCGAGGCGTTGTACAGCACCAGACCGGTGACGACCGCGTACAGCGGGCGGTCGTCGGAGCTGACGTCGGTGTACTCGGCGAACAGGGCGAGGCCGAAGATCATCAGGACCAGCACCGGGATGGCCCGGAAGAACTCGACCACGACCGCGGCCGGCACCCGGATCCAGACGTGGTCCGACAGCCGGGCGATGCCGAGGACGGCGCCGAGCGGCAACGCGATGATCATCGCGAGCGCGGCGGCCTTCAGGGTGTTCTCCAGGCCCGGCCAGATGTAGGTGGACCAGGCCTCGCCGCTGGTGAAGAACGGCTCCCACAGGACCCATTCCAGCTGGCCCTTGTCCTTGAGCGTGCTGAACACCCACCACAGCAGGGCCGCGAGGGCGACCACGAAGACCACGGTGAGGACGATGTTCCGCCGCTTGGCGCGAGGGCCCTGGGCGTCGTACAGAACGGAGCTCATCGCTTCACCGCCACCTTCTTGCCCACCCAGCCGAGGACCAGGCCGGTCGGCAGCGTCAGAACCACGAAGCCGAACGCGATGACCGTGGAGATCAGCAGCAGCTGCGCCTCGTTCTCGACCATCTCCTTCATCAGCACCGCCGCCTCGGCGACACCGATCGCGGCGGCCACGGTGGTGTTCTTGATGAGCGCGATGAGCACGTTCGCCAGCGGGCCGACGGACGAGCGGAACGCCTGGGGAAGCACCACCAGACCCAGTACCTGGCGGAAGCTGAGACCGATCGCGCGGGCCGCCTCCGCCTGCCCGACCGGCACCGTGTTGATGCCGGAGCGCAGCGCCTCGCACACGAAGGCCGAGGTGTAGAGCACCAGACCGAGGACGGCGAGCCGGAAGTTGACCGTCTCGACCCTGTCCGCGCCGAGAGCGACCCCCAGTGTCTGGTTCAGGCCCAGCGAGGTGAACAGGATGATGACGGTGAGCGGGATGTTCCGCACGGTGTTCACGTACGCGGTGCCGAAACCGCGCATCAGCGGCACCGGGCTGACGCGCATGGCGGCCAGCAGAGTGCCCCAGATCAGGGAGCCGACGGCCGACAGCACGGCGAGCTGCACTGTCGTCCAGAAGGCTCCCAGCAGGTCGTAATCTCCAAGAAAGTCGAACACGATCTCCCGCGCTTCCGCGTGTAGGGATACCCGCCCCGGTGCGCCTCCCTCGCCCGGGACGGCGCACCCTGTCAGGCGCTGCCTCAGCTCTTGATGTCGCCGATCTTCGGCGCGGGCTCGTACTTGTAGTCGGCCGGACCGAAGTTGTCCTTCACGGCCTTCTCCCAGGAGCCGTCGGCGACCATGGCCTCCAGCGCGTCGTTGATCTTCGCCTTGAGGTCGCTGCCCTTCTTGACGCCGATGCCGTAGTTCTCGTTGGTCATCTTGAAACCGCCGAGCTTGAACTTGCCCTTGAACTGCGCCTGGGCGGCGTACCCGGCGAGGATCGAGTCGTCGGTGGTGAGCGCGTCGATGGCGCCGTTCTGCAGACCGGGCAGGCAGGCCGAGTACGTCGGGTACGGCTGCAGCTGGGCCTTGGGCGCCAGCTTGTCCTTGATGTTCTGCGCCGAGGTCGAGCCGGTCACCGAACACAGCTTCTTGTCGTTCAGGTCCTCCGGCGACTTGATGGAGTCGTCGTCGGCGCGGATCAGCACGTCCTGGTGGGCCAGCAGGTACGGGCCGGCGAAGTCGACCTTCTCCTGGCGCTCCGGGGTGATCGAGTAGGTCGCGGCGATGAAGTCGACGTCACCGCGCTGCAGCATGGTCTCGCGGTCGGCGCTCTTCGACTCCTTCCACTCGATCTGGTCCTCGCTGTAGCCGAGCTTCCCGGCGACGTACGTGGCGACGTCGACGTCGAAGCCGGCGTAGCCCTGCGGGGTCTTCTGGCCGAGGCCGGGCTGGTCGAACTTGATGCCGATGGCGATCTTCTTGTCGCCGCCGGAGCCGGAGCCGGAGCCGTTGTCGTCGCCGTCCCCGGAGCCGCACGCGGTGGCGGTGAGGGCGAGCGCGAGCACGGTGGCCGAGGCGGCGGTGACCTTGCGGAGCTTCATGGTGCACATCCTTGGGTGAGGAAGAGACGAGGGCCGTCGGTGACGGATCCGTGCGGGCGGTCGGACGACGGATCGGGGCGGACGGTCAGTGGTGCAGGATCTTCGACAGGAAGTCCTTGGCGCGGTCACTGCGCGGATTGCTGAAGAACTGGTCCGGCGTGGCCTGTTCGACGATGCGGCCGTCCGCCATGAAGACCACGCGGTTGGCGGCCGAGCGGGCGAACCCCATCTCGTGGGTGACGACGATCATGGTCATGCCGTCGCGGGCGAGCTGCTGCATGACCTCCAGGACCTCGTTGATCATCTCCGGGTCGAGAGCCGACGTCGGCTCGTCGAAGAGCATCACCTTCGGGTCCATGGCCAGCGCCCGGGCGATGGCGACGCGCTGCTGCTGGCCGCCCGAGAGCTGTGCGGGGTACTTGTCCGCCTGCGTGGCGACGCCGACCCGGTCGAGCAGGGCGCGGGCCTTCTCCTCGGCCTTCCGCTTGTCGGCCTTGCGGACCTTGATCTGGCCCAGGGTCACGTTCTCCAGCACGGTCTTGTGCGCGAAGAGGTTGAAGGACTGGAAGACCATGCCGACGTCGGCGCGCAGCCGGGCCAGCTCCTTGCCCTCGTGGGGCAGCGGCTTGCCGTCGATCGTGATCGAGCCCGAGTCGATCGTCTCCAGACGGTTGATGGTGCGGCACAGGGTGGACTTCCCGGACCCGGAGGGTCCGATGACCACGACGACCTCGCCGCGGGCGATCGTCAGATCGATGTCCTGGAGTACGTGCAACGCGCCGAAGTGCTTGTTGACGCTCTTCAGGACGACCAGTTCGTCGGTCGCGGCCACATCCTTCTCGGCCACCGATACTTCGGTCATCGCTCTCAGGCTCCGTCCTCCTCGGTTTCCGGAGGACAGTAGTAACGCGGTGCGACCTGCGTCATTACATCTGAGGGGAATCTGAGGATCACGATCCGATAGCAATCGGACACATGTCGTAGCACTTGTGAGCAGGGTGCATATCGGCCAGATAACGGAACCGGCGAGCAACCGGAACCCTCTTGACGCCGTCCTGTCCTATCAGCGTGACTGCACGAGGAACACGCGCGCGTGCACACCGATGTGTACACGCTCCGATCGTACGACCGATGAACCGAAGGGGGCCGGGATGAGACTGCTGCTCGTCGAGGACGACAACCACGTCGCCGCCGCCCTGTCGGCGGTCCTGGCGCGGCACGGGTTCGACGTCACGCACGCGCGCAGCGGTGAGGAGGCCCTCCAGGCACTCGTCCCCGAGGGCAACGGCTTCGGTGTCGTCCTCCTCGACCTGGGCCTGCCCGACCAGGACGGCTACGAGGTCTGCAGCAAGATCCGCAAGCGGACCAGCACCCCGGTGATCATGGTCACCGCCCGCTCCGACGTCCGCTCCCGCATCCACGGCCTCAACCTCGGCGCCGACGACTACGTGGTCAAGCCGTACGACACCGGAGAGCTGCTCGCCCGGATCCACGCCGTCAGCCGGCGCACCGTCCACGAGGACGCCCCGGGGGCCGACGGGACCGTGGTGCGCCTCGGCCCCGTCCGCATCGAACTGCCGACGCGCCAGGTCAGCGTGGACGGTTCGGTCGTCCAGCTCACCCGCAAGGAGTTCGACCTGCTGGCCCTGCTCGCCCAGCGGCCCGGGGTGGTCTTCCGGCGGGAGCAGATCATCAGCGAGGTCTGGCGCACCAGCTGGGAGGGGACCGGGCGCACCCTGGAGGTGCACGTGGCGTCCCTGCGCGCCAAGCTGCGCATGCCGGCGCTCATCGAGACCGTACGCGGCGTCGGTTACCGCCTCGTCGCCCCGGGCTCGTAGCGGGTCCGGGGTGCGCACGCGTCTCCTGCCGCTGCTCATCGTCCTGATGGCGGCCGTGCTGCTCGCGCTCGGCGTCCCGCTCGCCGCCAGCGTCGCGGCGGCCCAGCAGCAGAAGGTCGTCGTCGACCGGATCGACGACACCGCGCGCTTCGCCGCGCTCGCCCAGTACGTCACCGACTCCCCCTACGGCTCCCGGCCCACCAGCCCCGACGAGCGCCTGGAGACCCTGCGCAGCGAACTGGCCAGCTACTACGACGTCTACGGCATACGGGCGGGCGTCTTCTACCGCAACGACGTGCGCATGGCCAACGCGCCGGAGGACTGGTTCCTGCCCGAGCACGGCGAGGTGCGCGCGGCCTTCGACGAGGCGCTGCTCAGCCGCCGCAGCCACGACCCGGAACAGGTGTGGCCCTGGCAGCGCAGCCGCCTCGTCGTCGCCTCGCCGGTCATCCGGGACGGGGACGTCGTCGCGGTCGTCGTGACGGACTCGCCCACCGGGCCGATGCGGTCGCGGATCCTGCACGGCTGGCTGGTCATCGGCGCGGGCGAGGCCGGCGCGATGCTGCTGGCCGTCGGCGCCGCGCTGCGGCTGACCGGCTGGGTGCTCAAACCGGTACGGGTGCTGGACGCCACCACCCACGACATCGCCACCGGGCGGCTGAAGTCCCGGGTCGCGGCCACCGGGGGCCCGCCGGAACTCAGGCGCCTGGCCCGGTCGTTCAACGAGATGGCGGACCACGTGGAGAACGTCCTGGAGCAGCAGCGCGCCTTCGTCGCCGACGCCTCGCACCAGTTGCGCAACCCGCTGGCGGCGCTGCTGCTGCGCATCGAGCTGCTCGCCCTCGAACTGCCCGAGGGCAACGAGGAGATCGCCTCGGTCCGGGCCGAGGGCAAGCGCCTGGCGCGGGTCCTGGACGACCTGCTCGACCTGGCCCTGGCCGAGCACACCGAGGCCGACCTGGGACTCATCGACATCGGCGCCCTCGCCGCCGAACGGGTGGCGGCCTGGGCGCCCACCGCCGCGGCCAAGGGCGTCCGGCTGGTGGGGAGCTGCCCGGCGACCACGGCGTGGGCCGACCCGGTGGCGCTGTCCAGCGCCCTGGACGCGGTCATCGACAACGCGGTCAAGTTCACGCCCGAGGACGGGACCGTCACGGTGGCCGTCGCCTCCAACGGCGCCACCTCGACCGTCGTCGTCACCGACGACGGCCCCGGCCTGACCGACGAGGAACTCGCCCGCGTCGGCGACCGCTTCTGGCGCAGCGGCCGCCACCAGAACGTCAAGGGCTCCGGCCTCGGCCTGTCCATCTGCCGGGCACTGCTCGCCGCCGGCGGCGGCTCGATCGCCTACGACCACCACGAGCCGCACGGGCTGAAGGTGACCGTGGCCGTGCCCCGCAACCGCCCTACGGCTTGACCGAGCGGTAGTAGCGCCGGGCGCCGTCGTGCAGGACGAGCGGCTGGGTGTAGATCGCGGTGCGCACGTCCACCAGCTGCGCCGAGTGCACGTGGGCGCCGATGCCGTCCCGGCTCCTGATCACGGTCCGGGTCAGCCACTCGGTGAGCCGGGGATCGGTGTCCTCGCGGGTCATCAGCAGGTTGGACACCGCGAGTGTCGGCACGGCGGAACCGTTCTGCGCGGCGGGGTAGGCCGACTCCGGCATCTGCGTGGCGCGGTAGTGGCGGGTGGCGCCGCCCTGCTCGTGCAGTTCGGCGACGAGGTCGGCGCCGATCGGCACGAACCGCAGACCGGAGGTCTCGACGACGCGCTTGAGCCCGTCCGTCGGCAGCCCGCCCGACCAGAAGAACGCGTCCAGCCCGTGCCCGAGCCGCTCGGGCCCGGTGTCGATGCCGTCGGACCGGGGCGTGATGTCCTTCTCCGGGTCGATGCCCGCCGCCCTGAGCACCCGGTCGGCGATCAGCCGGACCCCCGAGTCCGGCAGCCCGACCGCCACCCGCTTGCCGCGCAGGTCCGCCACGGACCGGATGTCCGAGTCCGCCGGGACGGCGAGCTGCACGTAGTCGTCGTACAGACGGGCGACACCGCGCAGCCGGCCGGCGCCGGGCCGGCCGGCGAGCGCGTACGTCTGCACCGCGTCGGCCGCGGCGATCGTGAAGTCGGCCTTCCCGGTCGCCACGCGCTCGACGTTCTCCTGCGATCCCGCGCTGGTCAGCAGCCGCACCCTCAGGTCGGGCATGTCCTCGGCGAGAGCGGTGCGCAGCCGCTCGCCGTACTCCTGGTAGACGCCGGCGCGCGTTCCCGTGCTGAACGTGATCGTCCCGCTCGGCGGCTTCTCGCCCAGCGGCAGCAGCCACCACAGCAGCAGCCCGAGCGCGACGGCGCCGGCGGCCGCGCCCTGCAGGGCCCGGCGCCCGCCGATCCGGGGGAACACCTTGGACATGCGCGCGATCCTGCCAGGTGGGGCGGGGAACTGACCAGGGCGGGACCGGACGCGGGCCGTGGGCGGGGCAGGGTGCCGCGGCCGGGGGCGGAGGCTGCCGGCGGCGGTCGTTACAGTCGGCGCATGAGTTCCTCACCCGCCGAACTGGTCCGCGCCTTCCACCTCGCCTTCGGGCTGGACGTCCGCAGCACGCCCACGCAGGTCCCGCCGGAGATGGCGGCCCACCGCGCGGAGCTGCTCGCCGAGGAGGCCGCCGAGGTCGCCGAGGTCGCCGTCACCGGCCCGCTGGACCGGCTGGCGCACGAACTCGCCGACGTCGTCTACGTCGCGTACGGCACCGCTCTCGTCCACGGCATCGACCTCGACGCGGTGATCGCCGAGATCCACCGCTCCAACATGACCAAGCGGGGTCCCGACGGCCGGATCGCCCGCCGCTCCGACGGCAAGGTCCTCAAGGGCGAGCACTACGAGGCGCCGGACGTGGCGGGGGTGCTGCGCCGGCAGGGGTGGACGCCGGGTGGGGGCGCCTGACGCCGGGGCGCCGGGACGCGGCGGAGCCGCCGACGGCAGCCGCGTACGCCGGGCGGTGACCGGCCGGCGGCCGCGGGCCGTGCGGCCGCCGCCCGGACGGGGCCGTACGCGGTGCCGCCGTCAGTCCCCCACGGACGCCTCCGCCTCCGCCGGCCGCGGTGAGCTCTCGCTCGTCCGCCCGCTCCCGGCGGCGCGGCGGCGGGTCCAGCGGGTCGCCAGGGGCTCGGTGAAGCGGGCGGTGAGGGGCCCGAGGATCACCAGGATGAGCACGTACGCCGTGGCCAGGGGACCCAGGGACGACTCGACGCCGGCCGTCACCGCCAGTCCGGCGATGACGATCGAGAACTCGCCGCGCGCCACCAGGGAGCCGCCCGTCCGCCAGCGTCCCCTGACGGATATCCCGGCCCGCCGTGCCGCCCAGTACCCGGTGGCGATCTTCGTCGCGGCCGTGACGACGGCCAGCGCCAGGGCGGGCAGCAGGACCGGCGGGATGCTGGCCGGATCCGTGTGCAGCCCGAAGAAGACGAAGAAGACGGCGGCGAACAGGTCGCGCAACGGGCTCAGCAGTGTGTGCGCGCCCTCGGCGACCTCCCCGGACAGCGCGATGCCCACCAGGAACGCGCCGACCGCCGCCGACACCTGCACCTGCTGCGCCACGCCCGCGACCAGGATCGTCAGGCCCAGCACCACCAGCAGCAGCTTCTCCGGGTCGTCGCTGGAGACGAACCGGGAGAGCACCCGCCCGTAGCGCACCGCCACGAACAGCACCAGCCCCGCCGCGCCCAGCGCGATCGCCAGCGTCAGGCTCCCGGCCAGCAGCCCGGCCCCGGCCACCAGCGCCGTGACGATGGGCAGGTACACCGCCATCGCCAGGTCCTCCAAAACCAGCACGCTGAGGATCACCGGTGTCTCCCGGTTGCCGACCCGGCCGAGATCGCCGAGCACCTTCGCGATCACGCCGGACGACGAGATCCAGGTGACACCGGCCAGGACGACCGCGGCCACCGGTCCCCAGCCGAGCAGCAGCGCCGCCGCCGCGCCCGGCAGGGCGTTGAGCGCGCAGTCGACCAGACCCGCCGGATAGTGCGCCTTGAGGTTGGTCACCAGGTCACCGGCCGTGTACTCCAGCCCCAGCATCAGCAGCAGCAGGATCACGCCGATCTCGGCGCCGATGGCGACGAACTCCTCGCTCGCGCCGAGCGGCAGCAGCCCGCCCTCGCCGAAGGCCAGACCGGCGAGCAGATACAGCGGGATGGGCGAGAGACGGAAGCGGGCGGCGAACCGGCCGAGCAGGCCGAGGCCGAGGATGATGGAACCGAACTCGATCAGCAGGAGAGCGGACGAGTGCATCCGGATCACCCCCGTCCGAGGATCGCCGCGGCCGCGTCCACGCCCTCGCGGGTGCCGATGACGATGAGCGTGTCACCGCCCGCCAGCCGGAAGTCCGGCGCCGGCGACGGGATCGCCTCCGCGCGCCGCAGCACCGCCACCACCGACGCGCCCGTCTCGGTCCGCATCCGGGTGTCGCCCAGCACCCGCCCGTTCCAGCGGGAGGCGGCGCCCACCTCGATCCGCTCGGCGACGAGCCCCAGGTCCGAGGTGTACAGCAGGCTCGCGCTGTGGTGGGACGGCTTCAGCGCGTCGATCAGGGCGCTCGCCTCCGAACCGGTCAGCCGCAGGGACTGGGCGCAGGAATCGGGGTCGTCGGCCCGGTACACGCTCACCGTGCGGGCGCCGTCCCGGTGCGCCACGACCGACAGGTGGCGGTGTTCCCGGGTGACCAGGTCGTACTGGACACCGATTCCCGGCAGCGGCGTCGCCTTCAGGCGTGGAGCGGACACGTTTCTTCCCCTTGTTCCTCGCGTGCGGCGCGCTCGGCGCACCTCTGGTTCGTCGCCGAGGTGGACGAGGCGGGTGACGCCGGTGATCACCTCGGCGTCCTCGCATGGTGTCATCCGCCCGTACGGTGGCGACATGGGTGTCATCACGGATATACGCGACCGGCGGGCGGCGGCGAGACTGGGCCCGGCGGTGTCGTGCGCGCCGGCCGGAGGGAGCGGGAGCGGGACCGTGTCGTTGTTCTGGCGGATCTTCTCGCTCAACGCCGCGGGCCTGGTCGCCGCCACCGCGCTGCTGCTCGGCCCGGTCACCGTGTCCACCCCCGTCCTGCCCGGGGAGGCCCTGCTGCTCCTGGCGGGCCTCGCGCTGCTGCTGGCCGGCAACGCGGTCGTCCTGCGGCTCGGCCTCGCCCCGCTGAGGAGGCTGGGCCGGGCCATGGCCACCGCGGACCTGCTGCGCCTCGGGGTCCGCGCGGCGGTCGCCGGTCCGGCGGAGGCGGCCGAACTGATCACGACGTACAACACCATGCTCGACCGGCTCGAAGCCGAACGCGCCGCGGGGGCCGCCCGCGCCCTCGGCGCCCAGGAACGCGAACGCCACCGCGTCGCACGCGAGCTCCACGACGAGGTCGGTCAGACCCTCACCGCCGTCCTCCTCCAGCTCAAGCGTGTCGCCGACCGCGTCCCCGCGGACCTGCGCGAGGAGGTCGGCCAGGCGCAGGAGGCGACCCGGGCCGGCCTGGAGGAGATCCGCCGCATCGCGCGCCGGCTGCGCCCCGGCGTCCTGGAGGAGCTGGGCCTGGCCAGCGCGCTGCGCTCGCTCGCGGCCGAGTTCACCACCCACGGGCTCACCGTGCGCCACCACCTCTCCGGCGACCTGCCCCCGCTCGAAGCGGAATCGGAACTCGTCCTGTACCGGGTGGCGCAGGAGAGCCTGACCAACACGGCCCGGCACGCCGCCGCCGACCGCGCCGACCTGTACCTCCGGCCGCTTCCCGGCGGCGTCGAACTCCTCGTGCGCGACAACGGCACCGGTCCGGGCGCGGCCCCGGAGGGCGCCGGGATACGCGGTATGCGCGAGCGGGCCCTGCTGACCGGGGCGGCCCTCCGGCTCGGACCGGCCCCCGGGCGCGGCACCGACGTGCGGCTGTGCGTGCCGGCCGGTCCCGCGCCCGCCCGCCCGCGCCCGCGAATACCGGCGGGCGCGGAGGCCGGCCGGTGACCGCGCCGGTCCGCGTCCTGCTCGCCGACGACCACACGCTCGTCCGCCGCGGGGTGCGGCTCATCCTGGACGGCGAACCGGACCTGGAGGTCGTCGCCGAGGCCGGGGACGGGGCCGAGGCGGTGACCCGCGCGCGGGAGACCGCCGTGGACCTGGCCGTCCTGGACGTCGCCATGCCCCGCATGACCGGCCTGCAGGCGGCCCGGGAACTCTCCCGCCGCCTGCCCGCCCTGCGCATCCTGATCCTGACCATGTACGACAACGAGGAGTACTTCTTCGAGGCGCTGCGCGCCGGCGCCTGCGGATACGTCCTCAAGTCCGTCGCCGACCGCGACCTGGTCGAGGCGTGCCGGGCGGCGGTACGCGACGAACCGTTCATCTACCCGGGCGCCGAACGCGCCCTCGTCCGCTCCTACCTGGACCGCCTCCACCGCGGCGACGGCCTGCCGGCCCGGGCCGTCACCGAGCGCGAGGAGGAGATCCTCAAGCTGGTCGCGGAGGGGCACACCTCCAGGGAGATCGGCGAACTCCTGTTCATCAGCGCCAGGACCGTCGAACGCCACCGTGCGAACCTGCTCCGCAAACTCGGCGTGCGCGACCGCCTGGAACTCACCCGCTACGCGATCCGCGCCGGGCTCATCGAGCCGTGAGGACGCCGAGCCGTGAGGACGCGCCGGCCGGAACCGGCCGGCGGGTGGCGCGCGGCGCGCGAGGGGCGCGCCGTACGCGGGCGGGGCGGCGGCGGACCCATCCCGGGCGGCACGCGCGTACGAGGGGCGCGCCCGCGGGTGGCGAGCCGCCGGCGCCGCGGGCGCAGCGGGCCGTGACCGGCCGCGGCGGGCGGGGCAGGGGTGGCGCGGCTCACATCCCCCGGGGAAAGAAACAGCTTTGGTTCATGGTTCAACTGTGTGCGGGTGCGGAGGGGACAGTGTCCCCGGGCCTCACTTATCGCCCGTGGGGACGATCGTTCGGCTGAAGCCCCACGGAGCCACTCGCCGCGAGGCGACCGCCCTCCGCCCCGTCCCCGACCGCCCCGGCCGGCCCTCCCCCGAGCCGGCCGGGGCTTCCCGTCCGCCGTGCCCCGGCGCGGCGCGCCGCCCGCCGGCACCGCGTCTCCCGGCTCGTCGGCCGATGCCGGCGGGACCGCCCTCCGTCACGCGCCGGACGGCTCGTAGGTCCAGCGCAGCAGTGCGCCGAGGCCCCCCGTGGGAAGGTCCGAGTCGTCCTCCCGCTCCTCCGCCGGAGGGACGACCAGGACGTCGGCGGCCGTGACGGCGGCCACCCTCAGCAGCGCGTCGTCGGCGCGTACCAGGATGGGTTCGCTCTCGCCCAGGGTCTGCGCGTCGGTGCGGCGGACCGCGACCTGGTCGGGCTCGGCCCCCACCCACGTCTCACGGGCCAGTTCCGCCCCGTCGGGCCGGATCAGCAGCGTGTCGATGCGGTGTTCCTGCGCGGCCTCCACCAGGGCCGGAACCCCTTCCACCGCGTCCGTCGGCCGGTCGGTGCCCACCCGCCCGGCGCGGAAGCGTTCCAGTACCTCCTCCACCCGACGGCGCATGTACTGCCGACGGGCCTGTTCGATGACCTCCTCCAGGGGGACGGAGTCGGAGCCGGCGGCCCGGCCCCCGTGCTCGGTCCCGATCGTCACCTTGCGGATCGTCTCCGGGAGCCTGTCGTACACGGAGGACCGCTCGCGCGGATCCCCCGCGAGGACGACCAGGTCGGCGCCGCACTCCTCGAACGCGGCGGCCAGCGCTTCGGCGATCTCGCCCGCGTTGTGCTCCCAGGTGTTCTCGACCTTGAGCTGGAAGTGCCGCTCGTTCCACTGGGCCGAGCCCGTGCGGTGCACGGGGTGCTGCCGCCCCTCGACCTGCCCGGCCTCCTGCGGGCCGGCCGCCGCGCGCAGTTCGAAGTCGGCGCCGGTGCGGTCGATGTACGCCACCAGGCAGGCCGGGTCCTGGCCGGACAGCTCCAGCAGCGGCGTCAGGCGCGGCAGCGGGGCCCAGCAGGCGAGCGGGCGCTGCGGCGGCCGGGAGAGACGGTGGCTGAGCACCACCTCCCCGCCGGTGGCGAAGAAGACCCGCCCCGCGGGGTCCTCCTCGGGGGAGGCGCTCATCAGGGCGTCGCTCACGGCCTCGACGGTCGCCGTGTCGGCGCCCTCCTCCTCCAGCGTCCGGCAGACCTGCCGGACCAGCAGCTCGCGCTGCTTGGCCCCCGTCTCGTCGTTCTGGGCGGGATCGAAGTACACCGTGGCCCACGGGCCGCGACGCTCGAAGAGCGGTTGCAGGAATGACAGGTGCACGATTCCTCCTTGTGCATACCGGATCTGGGGAGCCGTTCCGGCCGATGAGCCGAGTGCCCGATGGGCGGCGCGGGACACGCGGTGCGGTCCGCCGGCCGTGGCCGTGCCGCCCGGCCCGCTGGCCGGGCCGGGGCACGCCCGCGACGCGTTTGCTTCGGCTCGGCGCCCGCCGCCGGCCCGGCCCCGGACGTCACCGCGGACCGGGCCCGGGACGCTCTCGGCACCGCGAGCCGGCGGTCCGCGCACGTCAGCCCGTGGAGCGGGGCTGTGTCGGGTTCTCCGGGGCGCCCTGGGACGGCGGGTTCATCTTCGGCCCCGAGGTGACGGGCGACACCGAGGACCCGGTGTCGGCGGCAGGCGCGTGCTCGGGAGCGGGCGCCAGCGGCGAGCCCTCCGACGGCTGCGCGCCCCCCTCCAGTTCCTGGAGCCGGGTCCGGAGAGCCTGCACCACGGGGAGCCGGTTGCCGTGCGCCTCCTCGTAGGCGAGCACCTCGCGCAGACCCGGCTCGTCGAGGGTGCGGATGCGGTGCTGGAGACTGCCCAGCGGAAGGTGGTCGTAGTCCGGCAGCGGCAGCGTCTCGTGCTGCGGCACCTGTGTCCTGGTCTTTTCCTCGGACATGAGCACGTCCTTTCTGCGCCGGCGGGCCTGCGGATCTCGGGCGGTGCTCCCTCCGGCTGACCGGCGGACTTTCCGGAAGCCGCCCTTCCTGGTAAGGGGCAAGTCCCTCGTCCGGGACCGCCCAAACTGCCCGCCACGGTCCGGGACCGGCGAGCGCGCCGCACCGACGGCGACCGGGCCGACGGCCGCCCGCGGCGGGGTGGCGCGTTCGCCGGCCCGCCCCGGTGCCGCAGCCCGCCGGCGGCCCGGCCCCCGCGTCCGCACGGACCGGAGGCGCCCGGCCCCGCCCCGCGCTTCCGCCCTGCCCGCCCGGCGGCCCCGAGGGGCGCCCCTTGCCCGGACGCGGCCGTAGGGTACGTCCGGCGCCGGGCGCACCCTACGGCCCCGGTGCCCCGACGCGGACCACCGGGAGAGGCCCCGTACCGGCCACGGCCGGGACGGGGCCCTTCGGCCACCGCCTACTCTTGAGCCATGACCAGCAGCAGCGACCGGAGCCCGGCAGTGGACGTTCGAAACACCATGACGTACGAGATCCGCACCTACGGGTGCCAGATGAACGTCCACGACTCCGAGCGATTGGCCGGGCTGCTGGAGGACGCGGGCTACGTCCGCGCCCCCGAGGGCTCCGACGGCGACGCGGACGTCGTCGTCTTCAACACCTGCGCCGTCCGCGAGAACGCCGACAACAAGCTGTACGGCAACCTCGGCCACCTCGCGCCCAAGAAGGCCAGGCGCCCCGGCATGCAGATCGCGGTCGGCGGCTGCCTCGCGCAGAAGGACCGCGACACCATCGTCGAGCGGGCGCCCTGGGTGGACGTCGTCTTCGGCACGCACAACATCGGCAAGCTGCCCGTCCTGCTGGAACGCGCGCGCGTGCAGCAGGAGGCGCAGGTCGAGATCGCCGAGTCGCTGGAGGCGTTCCCCTCGACGCTGCCGACCCGGCGCGAGAGCGCCTACGCGGCCTGGGTCTCCATCTCCGTCGGCTGCAACAACACCTGCACCTTCTGCATCGTCCCGGCGCTGCGCGGCAAGGAGAAGGACCGCCGCCCCGGCGACATCCTCGCCGAGATCGAGGCCCTGGTCGCCGAGGGCGTCTCGGAGATCACCCTGCTCGGCCAGAACGTCAACGCGTACGGCTCCGACATCGGCGACCGGGAGGCGTTCAGCAAGCTGCTGCGGGCCTGCGGGACGATCGACGGCCTGGAGCGCGTGCGCTTCACCTCCCCGCACCCGCGCGACTTCACCGACGACGTCATCGCCGCCATGGCCGAGACGCCGAACGTGATGCCGCAGCTGCACATGCCGCTGCAGTCCGGCTCGGACGCGGTCCTGCGGGCGATGCGCCGCTCCTACCGCCAGGAGCGCTACCTGGGGATCATCGAGAAGGTCCGGGCCGCCATCCCGGACGCGGCGATCACCACCGACATCATCGTGGGCTTCCCCGGCGAGACCGAGGCGGACTTCGAGCAGACGCTGCACGTGGTGCGCGAGGCGCGGTTCGCCCAGGCGTTCACCTTCCAGTACTCCAAGCGGCCCGGCACCCCGGCCGCCGAGATGGACGGCCAGATCCCCAAGGAGGTCGTCCAGGCGCGCTACGAGCGGCTCGTCGCCCTCCAGGAGGAGATCTCCTGGGAGGAGAACAAGAAGCAGGTCGGCCGCACCCTGGAGCTGATGGTCGCCGAGGGCGAGGGCCGCAAGGACGGCACCACCCACCGCCTCTCCGGCCGCGCCCCCGACAACCGCCTGGTGCACTTCGCCAAGCCGGAGCAGCAGGTGCGCCCCGGCGACGTGGTGACGGTCGAGGTCACCTACGCGGCCCCGCACCACCTCCTCGCCGAGGGCCCGGTGCGCAGCGTCCGCCGCACGCGCGCGGGCGACGCCTGGGAGAAGCGCAACGCCGCGCAGAAGGCCGGGCCGACGGGCGTGATGCTGGGCCTGCCGAAGATCGGCGCGCCCGAGCCGCTGCCGGTCGCGGCGAGCGGCTGCGGCTGCGACTGATCCCGGAGCACGGCGGGAAGGAGAGCCCCATGCCGTACAGCGTGGAGTACACGGAGCGCGCGGCACGCGTGCGGGACAGCCTCCCCGCCGACCGGCGCGAGGTGCTGGAGCGGGGACTCGCCATCCTGGTCGCCGACCCGCGCCACAAGTTCTCGCACCCGGTGGGCGACGACGAGTCGACCCGCGAGATCGCCCTGTCCCGGAACCTGTTCGTGGAGTACGTGATCAGTGACGGCAAGCTCGTGGTGCTCGTCCTGACTCTGATCGACCTGACGGACGTGCTGATCGAGGACTGACGGAGCAGCGGCGGCACCCGGGCCGCGGCCGGGGCGGCCCGCCCGTTCCGGCGCGCGGTGCGCCGTCCGCTCCCGCGGGCACGGCGGCGTGCGGGGGGCGGCGGGCGTGCGGCGGCCCCGGACGCGGCGGGTGCCGGATGCGTGGGGGCGGCCGTACGGGGTTACGCTGCCGATCATGCTTGTCGCCGCAGCAGTCTGCCCCTGTCCGCCGCTTCTGGTGCCCGAGGTCGCCGCGGGCGCCGCGCCCGAGCTGGACACCGCGCGTGCCGCGTGCGCGGACGCGCTGGACGTGCTCGCCGCCGCCCGGCCCGACCGGCTCGTGGTCGTCGGGCCGGACGACGGCGCCGGGCCCGGGGACGCCGGACCGCGGACGTACCCGGAGGGCGCCCGGGGGTCGTTCCGCGGCTTCGGCGTGGATCTCGGCGTGCGGCTGGGACGGCCGGGCCGGGACGCGGGAGCCGGGCGGGAACTGCCGTACGCGCTCGCCGTGGCCGCCTGGCTGCTGGAGCGGGCCGGGTGGGCCGCTGCCCCGGTCGAGGGACTGGCGGTGGGGGAGGCCCTCGCGGCCGAGCGGTGCCTCGACGCCGGCCGGGAGATCGCCGCGCGGGCCGGGCGGGTGGCGCTGCTGGTGATGGGCGACGCCAGCGCGTGCCGCACGCTCAAGGCCCCCGGTTATCTCGACGAGCGGGCGGCGCCCTTCGACGCGGCGGTCGCGCGTGCGCTGGGCGCGGCGGACGCGCCCGCCCTCGCGGCGCTGGACGCCGGGCTCGCCCGCGCCCTGCGGGTGTCCGGCCGGGCACCCTGGCAGGTCCTCGCCGGCGCGGCGCAGGGCACGGCCCTCGACGGCGCGCTGCTGTACGAGGACGCCCCGTACGGGGTGGGGTACCTCGTGGCCACCTGGTCCCGGAGCGGAATCCCGGCGGGGCACCGGCCGTAGCCCGGCCGGGCCGTGCCGTCCGCCGCGGGGAACGGCGGACGGCCGGGGACGTCCTGCCCCGCGGCCGCCCGCCGCTGCGCCGGCCGGGAAACCCGATGCCGGTCAGGAGACCGGCGGCGGTGCGGACGGGGGCGGCGCGCTGCCGTCCGTGTCCGCTTCCGGGACCGGCCCGTGCGCCCCGGCCCCGGGGCCGCCCTTGTGCGCGAGCCGGTCCACGGCTTCCTTGGCCCTGCCCGTGCCCCGCCGGATCCTGTCGCTGTACCTGCCCCCGGTCCTCTCGTCGACGACCCGCGCGGCCCTGTCGAGGCCGTGCAGGATCCTGCCCTCGTGCCGTTGCGCGAGGTCCGAGACCCTGCCCTTCGCCGGGCCCAGCCTGTCCTTCATGCTGTCCAGCAGACCCATGGCCCACCTTCCCCGTGGTTCGCCTTCCCCGGCGGGGCGGTCAGGTGCGGGCGCTCCTGCCCGCCCCGCGGTCGGCCGCCGTGCCGGCGGACCGCTGCCTGGGGATCCCGGGGCTCCCCGCGGCGGCGGCACCGGCGGTCCCCGTCGCCGCCGGCCCCCCGGTCGCGGACTCGGCCGGCCCTCCGTCCCGCGCCGCGGTCCCGGCGGCCGGCGCCTCCTCCGTGCTCCTCGACATCCGGAAAAAACGTGCAAAAACACCCATGCCAACTCCCTACGTTACTCGTGCGGATGACATCCCGCGCAGCTCGGGGCGTCCCCCGCCCGACCGGACCCGGTGGGGTGTCCGGCGCGCCGCCGCAGGCGGCGGCCGGGCGGAGACCCCGCAACGGGCAACGACCCCGCGGTCGCACCGTCACATAACTCGTTCGAGGGCACGGCGGGAGGTTTGCGAAACTGGGGCGGTGAGCAGCGCACCCCCCGCCCCCCGCGTCATCGCCGTCGTCGGGCCGACCGCGGCCGGAAAGTCCGATCTGGGCGTCTTCCTGGCCCAACGGCTCGGCGGCGAGGTCGTCAACGCCGACTCCATGCAGCTCTACCGCGGAATGGACATCGGCACCGCCAAGCTGACGCCCGAGGAACGCGGCGGCGTCCCGCACCACCTCCTGGACGTCTGGGACGTGACCGCCACCGCCTCCGTCGCCGAGTACCAGCGGCTGGCCCGGGAGCGGATCGACGCGCTGCTCGCCGCCGGACGCTGGCCCATCCTCGTCGGCGGCTCCGGTCTCTACGTCCGGGGCGCCGTCGACAACCTGGAGTTCCCCGGCACCGACCCGGAGGTGAGGGCCCGGCTGGAGGAGGAGCTCACGCTGCGCGGCTCCGGAGCGCTGCACGCCCGGCTCGCCGCCGCCGACCCCGAGGCGGCGCGGGCCATCCTGCCCAGCAACGGCCGCCGGATCGTCCGGGCCCTGGAGGTCATCGAGATCACCGGCAAGCCCTTCACCGCCAACCTCCCCGGCCACGACTCCGTCTACGACACCCTCCAGATCGGCGTCGACGTCTCCCGCCCCGAGCTGGACGAGCGCATCGCGCGCCGGGTCGACCGGATGTGGGAGGCGGGTCTCGTCGACGAGGTGCGCGCTCTGGAGGCGCAGGGGTTGCGCGAAGGGCGTACGGCCTCGCGCGCACTCGGCTACCAGCAGGTTCTCGCGGCGCTCGCCGGGGAGTGCACGCTGGAGGAGGCCCGCGCCGAGACCGTGCGTGCCACCAAACGCTTCGCGCGCCGCCAGGACTCGTGGTTCAGGCGCGATCCCCGGGTGCACTGGTTGAGCGGGGCCGCGGCCGACCGCACGGATCTCCCGCGCCTCGCCCTGTCGTTGGTCGAACGACCGGTTACAGCCTGATCACGTGATGGCATCGGGACGCCCAGGCCGTCATCCCGGCCTCCGCCGCCGTGCCATCATCGAGCTTCGATCGACCAAGTGGAGTCCTGAGTTGGGAGGGCGCGTGGCGATGGAGGCCGGCCCTCGCGACACCGCACAAGACACCGAGCACCTCACCGCCGGCCCCGGCGAACCGGAGCCGGACGGCGGCCGTCTCAGTCCGGACGGGCCCGACGAGACGCCGGACGGCGTGACCGCCGACGGCCCGGAGCCCGAGGAGATGTACGCGGGCGGCGACGAGGTCGAGGTCGAGCTGCGGCCACAGCGCCGGCTGCGCATCTGGCAGCTCGCGCCCATCGTCGGCCTGGCCGCGGTCGGTTCCCTGATGTTCGCCTTCCCGCTGGCGTTCGACTTCGGCGACAGCGGAGCCGTGATCGCGATGCTGGGGCTGCTGATCTGCTCGTGCGCGGCCGGCTGGGGCATGATGGCCGCCCGCCGGGTGGGCTACACCTGGCCGGGCCTGCCGCAGCGCGGCTCCGGACGCCGCCCGGACTGGCGGGTGGTCCTCGCGTACGTCGTGGTGGTCGCCGCGGTGGTCGTCCTGGCCGTGTGGCGGGTGGCCCGGCTGCGGGGCTGAGGCCGCCGACGGGCCCGACGCGCCGTCGCACCCACCCCGTACGATCGGGGCATGAGCACGCGGATCGCCTTCCTCAAGGGGCACGGCACCGAGAACGACTTCGTGATCGTCCCGGACCCCGAGAACGTCATCGACCTCTCCCCGGCCGCCGTCGCCGCCCTGTGCGACCGCCGCGCGGGCATCGGCGGTGACGGGGTGCTGCACGTGGTGCGGTCCGCCGCCCATCCCGAGGCCGAGGACATGGCGGCCGAGGCGGAGTGGTTCATGGACTACCGCAACGGCGACGGCTCGGTCGCCGAGATGTGCGGCAACGGCGTGCGGGTGTTCGCGCGCTACCTCCAGCGCGCCGGGCACGTGGCGGAGGGGGACGTCGCGGTGGCCACGCGCGGGGGCGTGAAGACCGTGCACATCGCCAAGGACGGCGACATCACCGTCGGCATGGGCAAGGCCCTGCTCCCCGAGGGGGAGGTCACGGTCCGCGTCGGCGAGCACAGCTGGCCCGCGCGGAACGTGAACATGGGCAACCCGCACGCGGTCGCCTTCGTGGCCGACCTCGCCCACGCCGGCGACCTGCTGTCGCCGCCGTCGTACAGCCCGGCCTCCGCCTACCCGGACGGCGTGAACGTCGAATTCGTGGTGGACCGCGGCCCCGGACACGTCGCGATGCGCGTGCACGAGCGCGGCTCCGGGGAGACCCGCTCCTGCGGCACGGGCGCGTGCGCGGTCGCCGTCGCCACCGCCCGCCGGGACGGCGCCGACCCGGCGGTCACCGGCACCCCGGTCACCTGCACCGTCGACCTCCCCGGCGGCACCCTCGTGATCACCGAGCGGCCCGACGGCGAGATCGAGATGACGGGCCCCGCCGTGATCGTCGCCGAGGGTGAGATCGACGCGGAGTGGCTGGCGGACGCCGCCCGACGCAGGGCCTGACGGCCCCCCTCCCCGGGCCCGGAACTGTGATCTCCGACGCAGGGCGGAGCGCCTCGCGGGAGCGGCCGCCGTCCGGCCGCCCGGCCGGGAACCGCGCCTCGCCGCAGGTCAGACGGGGCGAAAACGTGAACCCGCCCGCCTTCGCTCGAATGGGTGATCCGTTTCGGGCTCGGCGAGAGCCGGTCAGCGGGACGTGATGGGCTCGGTAGCATCAAGCACCGGCCCGGACGGGGGACCGACACCATCCCCTGGACCCGTGCGCCAGGGGTACCCGTCCGCCGGTCCACGCAGCCGGAGGTGCCCATGAGCGCGGAGGTCACGAACCCTGCGAGCCCAGGCCCGGTGACATCGGGCCCGGTCACGCCGAGCCCGGTCGCACCGGGCGCGACGACGCCGACAGCGCCCCGCAGAAAGGCCCGCGCCCGGATCGACCTGCGCCGCCTGGGCCGCGCCGCACTGCTCGGCCCCACCGCCCGCGACCGGCTGCCCGACGCCATCGGCCACGTCGTCGAGGCCCACCGCGCCCACCACCCCGACGCCGACCTCGAACCCCTGCGCCGCGCCTACCTGCTGGCCGAGTCCTCGCACCGCGGCCAGATGCGCAAGAGCGGCGAGCCGTACATCACCCATCCGCTCGCCGTGACCCTCATCCTCGCCGAACTCGGCGCCGAGACCACGACGTTGACGGCCTCCCTGCTCCACGACACCGTCGAGGACACGGACGTGACCCTGGACCAGGTCGGCGAGCAGTTCGGCGAGGAGGTCCGCTATCTCGTCGACGGCGTCACCAAACTGGAGAAGGTCGACTACGGCGCCGCCGCCGAGCCCGAGACCTTCCGCAAGATGCTCGTCGCCACCGGCAACGACGTCCGCGTGATGTCGATCAAACTCGCCGACCGGCTGCACAACATGCGCACCCTCGGCGTGATGCGCCCCGAGAAACAGGCGCGCATCGCCAAGGTCACCCGCGACGTCCTCATCCCGCTCGCCGAACGGCTCGGCGTCCAGGCGCTCAAGACCGAACTGGAAGACCTCGTCTTCGCGATCCTGCACCCCGAGGAGTACCAGCGCACACGGGAGCTGCTCGCCGAGAACGCGGCCCGCGCGGACGACCCGCTCGCCGAGGTCGCCGACGAGGTGCGCTCGGTCCTCCGGGAGGCCGACATCCCCGCCGACGTCCTCATCCGGCCGCGCCACTTCGTCTCCGTGCACCGCGTCTCCCGCAAACGCGGCCGGCTGCGCGGCGCCGACTTCGGGCGGCTGCTGGTGCTCGTCAACGAGGACGCCGACTGTTACGCGGTGCTCGGCGAGCTGCACACCTGCATGACGCCCGTCGTCTCGGAGTTCAAGGACTTCATCGCCGTCCCCAAGTTCAACCTGTACCAGTCGCTGCACACCGCGGTGGCGCGCCCGGACGGCCAGGTCGTCGAAGTCCTGATCCGCACCCACCAGATGCACAAGGTCGCCGAGGCCGGTGTCGTCGCCCTCGGCAACCCCTACGCGCCGGCCTCCGACGACCCCGCCGACGGCGAACGCGTCGACCCCACCCGTCCCGGCTGGCTCTCCCGCCTCCTGGAGTGGCAGCGGGCCGCGCCCGACCCCGACACCTTCTGGTCCACCCTCCGCGAGGACCTCGCCCAGGACCGCGAGATCACCGTCTTCCGGCCCGACGGCGGCACGCTGGCCCTGCCCGAGGGCGCGACCTGCGTGGACGCCGCGTACGCCCAGTACGGCGAGGACGCGCACGCATGCATCGGCGCCCGCGTCAACGGCCGCCTGGCGACGCTGAGCACCGTCCTGCGGGACGGCGACACGGTCCAGCTCCTCATGGGGCAGGACCCGGCCTCCGAGCCCTCCCGGGAATGGCTGGAGCACGCGCACACACCCGCCGCCCGCATCGCCATCCAGCGGTGGCTGGCGGCCCATCCGTCGCACGGCGACGCCCCGCAGGACGAGGTGCGGGAGGAGGGAACGGTCCCCCCGGCGGCCCTCCGCCCGGCCGGCGAAGGGGCCGCCCCCCGTTCCGCCGACCGGGCACGGGCGGCCGCGCGGCCCGCCCCGGAGGGCCCGGCCGCCCGCCCCGCCACCGACAACGTCCTCGTGGACCTGCCCGACGCGACCGTACGACTGGCCGGCTGCTGCACCCCCGTACCGCCCGACCGGGTGGCCGGCTTCGCCGTCCGCGGGGGAGCGGTGACCGTGCACCGTGCCGAGTGCGCCGCGGTGGCGCGGATGAAGAGCGCGGGACGCGCGGAGGTCGGCGTGCGCTGGGGAGACACCGCCGAATGCCGGGTCACCCTGCTCGCCGAATCGTTCGTCCGCCCCCATCTCCTCGCGGACCTCACCGAAGCCATGGCCCTCGAGGGCGCCGAGATCGTCTCCGCGACGGTCGAACCCCCGGCCCAGCAGCGGGTGCGCCACACGTACACCGTCCAGCTCCCGGACGCCGCCCACCTGCCCGCCCTGATGCGCGCCATGCGCAACGTGGCCGGCGTGTACGACGTGTGCCGGGCACAGCCGCAGACGACGAGGGCGTGAGCGTGCCGACCGGGACGTGAGCCCGCACCGGGGGCGCCGAGTCCGTGCCCGGCGGGCGCCCCGGTCCCCGTTCGGGTGCGCCGGGCGCGCGTCGTCTCCCGCTGCCGTACGCGTGCGCCGGCAGCGGCGGACCCCGCTGCCCGCCCCCACGCGCGCACTCGGGTCCCCGCGACGCCCGGCGGGCCGGAGGGACCGGCAGGACGCGGCCGGCGGCCGGCAAAAGGCGGTGACGAGACGGCTCGTGCCGTGCGACCATCTTCGGACCGGCGCGGCACGGGTCACGGGAATCCTTCGGGGTACTCGTGCGTTGTGAACAGCGACGGGCCGGCTCCGAAGGGCGGATGTCCCCCGGACCATCCCCCGGGACGGGCCGGAAACCGGTTCCGCTCCGTCGACGCAAACGGATCCTCATCCCTTTCCCAGCTACGTAAGGACCCAATGACCTCCTCTTCTTCCCCTTCCCAGGACACCAAGCGCCTCGCGCACGCCTACCCCGAGGGTCTTCGGGCCGATGCCCTGATGGAAGAGGACGTCGCCTGGAGCCACGAGATCGACGGAGAGTGGGACGGCGACCAGTTCGACCGCTCCGAGCGCGCGGCGCTGCGTCGCGTCGCCGGCCTCTCCACCGAGCTGGAGGACGTCACCGAGGTCGAGTACCGCCAGCTCCGTCTGGAGCGGGTCGTCCTCGTCGGCGTCTGGACCTCGGGCACCGTGCGGGACGCGGAGAACTCCCTCGCCGAGCTCGCCGCCCTCGCGGAGACCGCGGGCGCGCTCGTGCTCGACGGCGTCATCCAGCGTCGCGACAAGCCCGACGCGGCGACCTACATCGGCTCCGGCAAGGCCGAGGAGCTGCGGGACATCGTCCTCGAGACGGGCGCGGACACCGTCGTCTGCGACGGTGAGCTCAGCCCGGGCCAGCTGATCCACCTCGAAGACGTCGTCAAGGTCAAGGTCATCGACCGTACGGCCCTGATCCTGGACATCTTCGCCCAGCACGCCAAGTCCCGGGAGGGCAAGGCGCAGGTCGCGCTCGCGCAGATGCAGTACATGCTGCCGAGGCTGCGCGGCTGGGGCCAGTCGCTGTCCCGGCAGATGGGCGGTGGCCGCGGCGGTCTCGCGACCCGCGGCCCCGGTGAGACCAAGATCGAGACGGACCGGCGCCGGATCCGCGAGAAGATGGCGAAGATGCGCCGGGAGATCGCGGAGATGAAGACCGGCCGCGACATCAAGCGCCGGGAGCGCCGCCGCAACAAGGTGCCGTCCGTCGCCATCGCGGGCTACACCAACGCCGGCAAGTCCTCCCTGCTCAACCGCCTCACCGGCGCGGGCGTGCTGGTCGAGAACGCGCTGTTCGCGACCCTCGACCCGACCGTGCGCCGGGCGGAGACCCCGAGCGGGCGGCTGTACACGCTGGCCGACACCGTCGGCTTCGTGCGACACCTGCCGCACCACCTGGTCGAGGCGTTCCGCTCCACCATGGAGGAGGTCGGCGACTCCGACCTGATCCTGCACGTGGTCGACGGTTCGCACCCGGCTCCGGAGGAGCAGCTCGCCGCGGTGCGCGAGGTGATCAGGGACGTCGGCGCCACCGGCGTGCCCGAGATCGTCGTGATCAACAAGGCCGACCTGGCCGACCCGCTGGTGCTGCAGCGGCTGCTGCGCGTGGAGAAGCGGTCCATCGCCGTCTCGGCCCGCACCGGCCAGGGCATCGACGAGCTGCTCGCGCTGATCGACAGCGAGCTGCCGCGCCCCTCGGTCGAGATCGAGGTGCTCGTGCCGTACACCCACGGCAAGCTCGTCGCCCGCGCCCACACCGAGGGCGAGGTGATCTCCGAGGAGCACACCGCGGAGGGCACCCTGCTCAAGCTGCGGGTGCACGAGGAACTGGCGGCGGACCTCGCCCCCTACGTGCCGGCGACGGCCGTCTGAGGCCCGTGAACGACCGAAGGCCCGCCCCCTGACAGCAGCTCTCCAGGGGGCGGGCCTTCCGCATGGGCGCGTCACCGGCCGCCGCACGCCCCGCTCACCTTCCGGCGCGGCGCCCCGGCCGCCCGCCCGGGCCGCGGGCCGGGCACCGCCG
>NZ_BAAATK010000042.1:0-61223 GCF_039533365.1 Streptomyces glaucus | reverse complement strand
CAGCTGCCCTGGTCCTTCCTCGCCCACACCGGACTCACCATCCACCCACCCCCACGGAACTTACGAAAACCTCAGTAAGAAGCGAGACGTGCCGCTGCCCGACTGTGTGGCGGAAGCCCTGAGAGCCCACATGGACGCCTACAAGCCTGTGGAGATCACATTGCCATGGAACGTGCCGGAGGGCCCGAAGGTCTCGGCCCGGTTGATCTTCACGGCTGAGCAAGGCGACATGGTGTGGCGCAGCAACTTCAACGGCAAGGAGTGGAAGCCCGCTCTCGCGGCGGCCGGGCTCATCCCGGAAGCAGGCGATGACGGCAAGTACGAGTCGGCGCGCGAGCACAGGATGCACGCCCTGAGGCACTTCTACGCCTCCGCCTTGCTGGACACGGGCGAGAACGTCAAGGCCGTCAGCGAGTACATGGGGCACGCCGACCCGGGACTGACGCTCCGGGTGTACGCCCACCTGATGCCGGACAGCCGCGAGCGCACCCCTCTCGCTATCGACGCCGTGTTCCAGCGGGGCCGCTCTGCATCCCGAGCAGACTAGCGGTGCAGGTCGGCACCCCTAGTCAGTGTGCCTAACCCGGTGGCACAGCGTCTGGCGGACCCTGGCGAACCGTGGCGAATGGGCCTCAGCTACCCGCGCCCCAGGTAGGTTGCGAGAACGGCACCCGTCTCTGCAGGACTCCCGGGCCCGACTTGGGCAGGAGCCAACTGACGTCAAACTCAGCTCAGTTGGAGTAACGACAGACAGGAGCCGACACGATGGGGCGACCCAAGGAGAGACAGCGCCGCCGGCGCCCAAAGAGGGACTGGGTTGAGTTGGCGGTGGTGATCCTCGGAGCGGTCACTGCCATCGCGGGGTGCGTTGAACGGTTCCTCTACTAAGCCAGTGGAGACCCGGCGCTCCGGCCGATGCGGACGGGCTTAGGTGAGCCCGGCCGGGAAGTAGTCGGCCGGGCTCACAGTGCCCCGCGCGCGAGGCCTGGCTCCGGGTGGCTCCGGAGCCAGGTGCTCGTGAGTCACGCGGGAGTCTTTCGGATGGCCAATGGCGCGTAGCGTCTCTACGAGAGCCTATGGCTGTTGCCTCGGTGACGTCCCCCGATAGTACAGTCGCCCCACCTGCAGCAATCGTGCCCGATACCTGTTTTCGCAGGTCAGAGGGGTGGCGCAACATCCTGGCGATGGCATGGCGCAGCACCCTGGCGATGAGCGTGAAGTCTCGGCCGGTTTCCATGGCTGTCCCAATCGTGCAGGTCAGCGCATTGCAGGGGTGGCGCCAAATCCGGCGAGAGGTAGCGAAGGGTGGCGAATTCTAGGACGAACAGCTAGGGCATCCTTTGCTTGCGAGCGGCTCCCGGCCGCGTTGCCGGCCTTCTAAATGCCGTGTGACCAAAAGGTGGCGTCTTCACTGGCGGTCGGTCGTCTCTCGGCTGGCCATACGTCCCGAGTTGGCCTCGCCGAGGAAGATCACGGCCCACAGACGGCCCAGTGAAGCCCGGACGGCCCCTGAACTGCCCTTCTGTGCAGGTCAGGGGCCCCACTCATGCGAGAACCCTCTGGAGTTCCTCAACTCCGCTTTGCCGCGCGCGGGAGACGGGCATCTCCCGGTCACACGACGCGCGAGGCGCCCACGGGGGGCCGCTTCGGGGGAACGGAAGGAGGGTGACGCCATGGTCATCGGCATCATCCTGGTGGTGGTCGTCGCAGTGGTGGTCGCCGCGGTCGCGGCCGGCCGCAGGGGTGCGCGGAGGAGCCCGGTGGCGTCCGGCCGGGGCGCGCGACGCCCGTCGGGGAGGCGCAGCCGCGGCAGCGGCGGCGACAGCTGGTGGGCCGGGTCCTCGTCCGGGGGCCACTCCTGCGGCGGCGGGTCCTCTTCCTCCTCCTGCGGCGGGGGGTCCTCCTCCTGCGGCGGCGGGTCCTCCTGCGGGGGCGGCGGAGGCGGATGCGGGGGCGGCAGCTGACACGGGGCAGCTGGGTCCCGAAGGGGAACCGCGTCCGGGAAGCGGGGTCCGTGCCACACGGGCCCCGCTTCTTCGTGCCCGCGTTCCCGTCGTCCGGCGGGACGCCCGTGTCCCCCGTTCGGCAGGCGCTCGACGGATGGACGCGCGCCTGGGCGCACGCTCGGGCCGTACCGGCGCACGCCGGGGTTGAACAGGTGAAAAGGTGAGCCCTCCGAGCGTGGAATCCCCCTGAACTTGGGTAAAAACGCTGTGGCGGCGGCACAGTTCGTGATTCCCTCTAAAACCAGCGCAGCCCCTCGGACACCCCGCGGACACGCCTCCGGCGACCGACTGGGCTGAAACCGGGCCGCACCCCCGGCGAGGCCGGGGTGACCGCAGGCCCACCCTTCCTCTCCTTGTGTGCTTGCGGAGCCGATCCATGCTCACGACCCTGAACACCGCCTACACCGACACGCGCGCCGCCGACCTCGCCTGGGCGCTGGGACGCGAACCGCTCCCCGCCCTGGCCACCCTCGATCTCGAACTTCCCGGTGCCAAACTCCAGTTGAGACTTCTGGGCGCGTCCCACCAAGTGCTCCTGGAGGAACGCGGAGGCAGCTGTTCGGAGACGGTGGCGTGCATCCCGGGCAGCCGCACACCGCTCCCGCTGGGCGTCGCCAAGCGGGTGGGCGACTGGGAGTACAGGTTCGCGGCCCGGGTCGAGGCGCTCTCCCCGGAATCCTTCGAGGGCCGCGCCCAGGAACTGCTGGCCCTGGTGACCGACCACCCGCACGGCCTCGCCGGCGTCTTCCCCGGCAGCCCGCACGCCTTCACGGCGCTGCTGGCCCAGCACCACGAGGGACAGGTGCACTGGCGGACCTGGCACGCGTACCCGCAGGACGGGCAGCTGGTGGCAACGTGGACCCGGGTCGGGACACGGGTGCCCGCGGCGCGGTGAGGCTCCCGGCAAGGCCCGTGCGCAGCTCCGGGCGCGGGGGTCCGCAGCGCTCCGGCACCGGTGGGCACGGCCCGGTCAACTCGGGGCAATCGTAAACAAATCTCATACGTGTGGGTGACGAAGCGCAGCACGGGAGTGACGTACCGTCACTTCGTGATCGAACAACGCACGCCCGCCCCGCCCGGCGCCCCGCCCCCCTGGGCCGGCCCCGGCGGCCCCGGCGCTCCCGCGTGGCTGCCCGTCCGGCCGGACACCGGAAGGTTCCTGGTCCTCGCGGGTGTCTTCGTCTGCGCGGCCTGCGGACTCGTCTACGAACTCGAACTGGTCGCCCTCGCCTCGTACCTGATCGGCGATTCGGTCACCCAGGCGTCCGTCGTCCTGTCCGTCATGGTCTTCGCCATGGGCCTCGGCTCCCTCGCCGCCAAGCGGCTGTGCCGGCTCGCGGCGGCCGGCTTCGGCGCCGTCGAGGCCACGCTCGCCCTCGTCGGCGGCTGCAGCGCGATGGCCCTGTACGCCGTCTTCGCCTGGACCGGCGACTGGGGCGGCGCGGGGGCGAGCGGCTCCCGCTGCCTGCTGGTCGCTTTCTCCCTCGCCATCGGCCTGCTGATCGGCGCCGAGGTCCCGCTGCTGATGGAGCTGATCCAGCGCATCCGCCACCAGGACGCGGGCGGCGCGGTCGCCGACCTGTCCGCGGCGGACTACGTCGGCGGCCTGGCCGGCGGTCTGGCCTTCCCCTTCCTCCTCCTGCCGCTGTTCGGCCAGCTGACCGGCGCCCTGCTCACCGGCGCGGTCAACGCGGTCGTCGGCGGCGCCCTGGTCCTCGGCCTGTTCCGGCGGGACCTGACCCGCCGCGCCCGCCGGCTGCTGCTCGCCGTCAACGCGGTCGTGCTCGCCGTCCTCGGCTGCGCCGCCGTCCTCGTCGACGACTTCGAACGCGCCGCCCGGCACGCGGTGTACGGCGACGACGTCCGGGTGGCCGTGCGGACCGACACGCAGGAGGTGGTCCTCACCGGCGGTGCGCACGGCCGGCCCCTGAACCTGTACCTCGACGGGCGGCTGCGGGTCAGCGCCCGCGACGAGCGCCGCTACCACGAGGCGCTGGTCCACCCGGCCATGGCCGGCCGCCACGCGCGCGTGCTGATCCTCGGCGGCGGCGACGGCCTGGCCGTCCGCGAGGTGCTGCGCCACCCGGGCGTGCGCCGGGTCGACGTCGTCGACGTCGACCCCGGAGTGGTCCGGCTGGCCCGCCGCGACCCCGCCCTGTCCGCGCTGAACGGGCGCGCCTACGACGACCCGCGCGTCCACGTGACCGCGGCGGACGCCTTCCACCGGCTGCGCCGGGCGCCGGCGGCCCCGTACGACGTCGTCGTCTCGGACCTGCCGGACCCCGGCGTCACGGCGTGCGCCAAGCTGTACTCGCAGGAGTTCTACGGCCTGGCGCGGCGCGTGCTGGCGCCCGGCGGCCGGCTGGTGGTGCACGCCGGGCCCGTCTCCGCCCGCCCCCGGGCGTTCTGGACGGTGGAGTCGACGCTGCGCGCGGCCGGTCTGCGCACCGCCCCGTACCGCGTGGCCGGCCGCGCCCCCGGCCGCACGGCCGAGGACGACCGCGGCGCCGGCCCCCGCTCCCGGACCCCGCACGACTGGGGATTCGTCCTGGCCGCCGCCGGTACCTCCCCGCCCCTGCGCCTCGACGCGCACGCCCCGCGCCCGCGCACCCTCACCCAGGCCCGTCTCACCGCGGACGCCCGCGCGGCGGCCCGCACCCGGCTGCCGGGGCTGCCGGCGTCGACGCTGGTGCACCCGCGGTACTGAGACACCGGCCGCGACGGGGTCCGGCGCGCCCGGCACCGGCGCGGGGTGACTTTTCCACCGCCGGGGGTGCAGTCCGGCGCCCACTGGGTACGCTCCGCAGACATGGAGCACGAGGTGTTCGTTCCGGTTCCGGCCGAGCGGCTCAGGGAGGTGCTGGACGATCCCGCGCGGGTCGCCCGGGCGGTCCCCGGGCTCCAGCAGGACGCCGGCGCCGATCCCGGCACGGGCCGGCTGAAGATGCGGGTCGGCGGCCACTCCGTCACCTACCGGGGCGCGCTCGGGCTGTCCCGCCGGGACGACGGGTCGTACGCCGTCCGGGGCGACGCCACCGAGGCGCGCGGCACCGGATCGGTCGCCTTCGCGCTCACCCTGCGCGTCAGGACCGCGGACGGCGGCGCCACGCTCGCCCTCGACGGCACGGCCACGGCGGACGGCCGCGTCACGGAGCTGCCGGCGGACGCGGTCGGCGCGGCCGTGACCCGGCTGCTGAACCGCTGGGCGGAGAACCTCGGGGCGCTGGCGGCCCAGGAGGCCGCCCCACCGGAGACCACGGTGTCCCTGGCCACGGAGGAGTTCGAACCCAAGGCCACCACCGACTTCGAGACGACCCCGGACGCCGACGACGCCCCGCCGCCCCCGCCGCAGCCGGACACGGCTGCCCCCGGCCCCGCCGACACCCCCGCCCCCGGCGACGCCCCCGCCGGCTCCGGCGCCGAAGCCCCCCCGCCCGCGCCCGCCCCCGGCGAGGACTTCCCGGAGGCCGCCGAGCCCCCCGCCGAGGCGGCGCACGCGCGGCGCACCATGATCGGGCGCAGCGCGGAGGAGGTCGACCACGCCCCGCCGCGCGGCCGCTACGCCCCCGTCCCCGCGCCCCGGACGGCCACGCCCTCCGCCCCCCTGCGCTGGGCGGCCCCGGCGGCCCTCGCCCTGGCGTCGGCGATCGCGCTGGGCCGGGCCCTGCGCAGACGCCGCTGAGCGCGCCGGGCCGGCAGGACCGCACGCCCCCTTGATCGCCCCAGTAGGGTCGTGTCCCGTGAGCAACGAACCCATCACGCTGACCGCGGGCGACGCGGAGGTGACCGTGCTGCCGGGCAACGGCGGCCGGGTCGGAGGGCTCCGCGTCGGCGGCGTGGAACTGCTCCGCCAGGGCGAGCGCTTCGGCTGCTTCCCGATGGTCCCCTGGTGCGGGCGCATCCGCGACGGCCGCTTCCGGGACGGCGCCACCGTCCACCAGATGCCGCTGAACTCCCCGCCGCACGCCATCCACGGCACCGCCCGCGACGGCGCCTGGCGCACCGCCCGCACGGGCCCGCGCGAGGCGGTCCTCACCCACGACCTGACCGACCCCTGGCCCTACCCCGGCCGCGTCACCCAGGCGTTCGCCCTCACCGAGGACACCCTGACGATCACCATGGCGGTGGAGACGTACGAGTCGTCCTTCCCCGCGCAGATCGGCTGGCACCCGTGGTTCAACCGGAACCTGGGCGGCGCCGACGTGCGGATCGGCTTCGAGGCGGCCTGGCAGGAGGAGCGCGGCGACGACCACCTGCCCACCGGCAACCGCGTCGCCCCCCGGCCCGGCCCCTGGGACGACTGCTTCGGCATGCCCGGCGGCGTCGACGTCACCCTGACCTGGCCGGAGCAGCTGGAGCTGAGGGTGACCAGCCCCGAGGAGTGGGTCGTGGTGTACGACGAGCAGGCGGAGGCGGTGTGCGTCGAGCCGCAGACCGGCCCGCCCGACGGCCTGAACACCCGGCCGCGCCTGGTCACGCCGCTCCAGCCGCTGGAAGCCCGCACGGTGTGGAGCTGGCGGCGCCTTTAAGCTGGCCGGTATGACGGACGTACGCGGCGCGCTGCTGCAGCAGATCAAGGACAAGGCCGTGGTGCACGGCAGGGTGACCCTCTCCTCGGGACTGGAGGCCGACTACTACGTCGACCTGCGCCGCGTCACCCTCGACGGGGAGGCCGCCCCGCTGGTCGGCCAGGTGCTGCTGGACCTGACCGCGGACCTGGACTTCGACGCGGTCGGCGGGCTCACCATGGGCGCCGACCCGGTGGCCGCCGCCATGCTGCACGCGGCCGCCGCCCGGGGCCGCCGGCTGGACGCCTTCGTCGTCCGCAAGGCGGCCAAGGCGCACGGCCTGCAGAAGCGCGTCGAGGGCCCGGACATCGCGGGCCGCCGGGTCCTGGTCGTCGAGGACACCTCCACCACGGGCGGTTCCCCGCTCACCGCCGTGGAGGCCGTGCGGGAGGCGGGCGCCGAGGTCGTGGCCGTCGCGACCATCGTGGACCGGGCGACGGGCGCCGCCGAGAAGATCCGGGACGGCGCGGGGGTGCCGTACCGGTACGCGTACTCCAAGGACGAGCTGGGCCTGGACTGAGCCCCACTCGGCTCATCCCGGTTCGTCTGGAAAGATGGGGCCGACGATGACGTCGCGCCAAGGTTCTAGGTCAGGGCCGTGAGCACGCACCACGCCGACCCGCACATACAAGGAGCGGACCCATGCCCATCGCAACTCCCGAGGTCTACAACGAGATGCTGGACCGGGCGAAGGCAGGCAAGTTCGCCTACCCGGCCATCAACGTGACCTCCACGCAGACCCTGCACGCGGCCCTGCGCGGTTTCGCGGAGGCGGAGAGCGACGGCATCGTCCAGATCTCGACCGGCGGCGCCGAGTTCCTGGGCGGCCAGCACAACAAGGACATGGTGACCGGCGCCGTGGCCCTGGCCGAGTTCGCGCACGTCGTCGCCGAGAAGTACGACGTCAACATCGCCCTGCACACCGACCACTGCCCGAAGGACAAGCTCGACGGGTACGTGCGTCCGCTGCTCGCGATCTCCGAGGAGCGCGTCAAGGCCGGCCGCAACCCGCTGTTCCAGTCCCACATGTGGGACGGCTCCGCGGAGACCCTCGCCGACAACCTGGCCATCGCCCAGGAGCTGCTGGAGCGCACCCACGCCGCCAGGATCATCCTCGAGGTGGAGATCACCCCGACCGGCGGCGAGGAGGACGGCGTCTCCCACGAGATCAACGACTCCCTGTACACGACGGTCGACGACGCCATCCGCACCGCCGAGGCCCTCGGCCTGGGCGAGAAGGGCCGCTACCTGCTGGCCGCCTCCTTCGGCAACGTGCACGGCGTGTACAAGCCGGGCAACGTCGTCCTCCGTCCCGAGCTGCTGAAGGAGCTGAACGAGGGCGTCGCCGCCAAGTTCGGCAAGCAGAGCCCGTTCGACTTCGTCTTCCACGGCGGCTCCGGCTCCAGCGAGGAGGAGATCCGCACCGCGCTGGAGAACGGCGTCGTGAAGATGAACATCGACACGGACACGCAGTACGCCTTCACCCGCCCGATCGCCGACCACATGTTCAAGAACTACGACGGCGTCCTGAAGGTCGACGGCGAGGTCGGCTCCAAGAAGACCTACGACCCGCGGACCTGGGGCAAGCTCGCCGAGGCGTCCATGGCCGCGCGCGTCGTCGAGGCCTGCCGCCACCTGCGCTCCACCGGCACGAAGATCAAGTAATCCCGCCCGGCGGGACCCCGGAGCCCGGCGCCCGTGCGGCGCCGGGCTCTCGCGCGTACCGGGACGGTGCAGACTGGACCTCATGTCCATTCACGAGAACCTCCTCGGGGGACCGCCCCCGACCCACCTCCCCGACGACCCCGGCCCGCGCGAGCTGCTGGCGCGGGGCGCCGCGCCCGCCGAGGTCGCGGCCCAGTACCCCGCGTCCTCGCTGGCCTGGGCGCAGCTGGCCGACGAGGCGTTCGAGCGGGGCAGCGCCGTGGAGTCGTACGCGTACGCCCGTACCGGCTACCACCGCGGCCTGGACGCGCTGCGCCGCAACGGCTGGAAGGGCCACGGCCCGGTGCCCTGGGAGCACGAGCCGAACCGCGGCTTCCTGCGCGCCCTGCACGCCCTCGCCCGCGCCGCGCAGGCGATCGGCGAGAAGGAGGAGTACGAGCGCTGCACCCAGTTCCTGACGGACTCCTCGCCGACGGCGGCCGAGGTGCTGGGCTGACGGCGGGACCGGGGCCGTCACCCGCAAGGCCCGCCCGCGGCCGGGCGGGCCTTGCGCGGGGCGGAGGGGATTGCGCAGGATGCCGGTGGGGACCGGGGCCCCCGTGCCGGTAACGGCAGGGGCGGACCGCTACCCGGAGCGCACAACAGGAGACGGCGATGTCCCAACCGGCTCACGACCACCCTCGCACCGCCGAGGCGCACGAGCCCGAGACCCCGCATCTCGACTTCGAAGGCACCACGCCCTACGAGGACTACGTCAGGGCGGACGTGCTCACCCACCTCCAGCACCCCCTCTCCGACGATCCCGGGGAGATGGTCTTCCTGGTCACCACCCAGGTGATGGAGCTGTGGTTCACCGTCATCGTCCACGAGTGGGAGACCGCGGCGCGGGCGCTGCGCGGCGACGACGTGCCGACGGCGATCGCCGCGCTGAAGAGGTCCGTGCGGGAGCTGGAGGCGCTGAACGCCTCCTGGAAGCCGCTGGGGCAGCTCACCCCGGCGCAGTTCAACTCCTACCGCGGCGCCCTCGGCGACGGTTCCGGCTTCCAGTCGGCGATGTACCGCCGGCTGGAGTTCCTGCTCGGCGAGAAGTCCGCGTCCATGCTGGTCCCGCACCGGGGCGCGCCGCGCGTCCACGCCGAACTGGAGAAGGCGCTGCACGAGCCGAGCCTGTACGACGAGGTGCTGCGGCTGCTGGCGCGGCGCGGGTACGACATCCCCGAGGCCGTGCTGCGGCGCGACACGACGCGCGGGTACGAGCCGTCGCCGGAGGTGGAGGCGGCCTGGGCGGCGATCTACGCCGGTGACCAGAACGCCGAACTCGCCCGGCTGGGGGAGGCGTTGACCGACGTGGCCGAGCTGGTGTGGCGCTGGCGCAACGACCATCTGGTCGCCACCCGCCGCGCGATGGGCGCCAAGCCCGGCACCGGCGGCTCCGCCGGGGTGGCCTGGCTGGAGAAGCGGGCCCGCAAGAACGTGTTCCCCGAGCTGTGGACGGCGCGATCGTATGTCTGAACTGGTGTCGAAGGCGGAGGAACTGGACGCGGCCGACGAACTGGCCGGGCTGCGCGAGCGGTTCGTCCTCGACCCCGGGCCCGGTCACGCGGCCGGCGCCGCGGGGGTGTACCTGGACGGCAACTCGCTCGGCGCGCTGCCGGTGACCGTCCCGGACCGCGTCGCGGACGTCGTGCGGCGGCAGTGGGGCGAGCTGCGCATCCGGTCGTGGGAGGAGAGCGGCTGGTGGACCGCGCCCGAGCGGATCGGCGACCGGATCGCCCCCCTGGTGGGGGCGGCGGCCGGGCAGATCGTGGTCGGCGACTCCACCAGCGTCAACGTCTTCAAGGCGCTGGTGGGCGCGGTACGGCTGGCCGGGGACGGCCGGGACGAGATCCTGGTCGACGCGACGACGTTCCCGACGGACGGGTACATCGCCGAGTCGGCGGCCCGGATGACGGGGCGTACGCTGCGGCCGGTGGCCCCGGCCGAGGTGCCGGGGGCGCTGAGCGGGCGCACCGCCGCCGTGCTGCTCAACCACGTCGACTACCGCACCGGCCGGCTGCACGACCTGCCGGCGCTCACCGCCGCGGTGCACGAGGCGGGGGCGTACGCCGTCTGGGACCTGTGCCACAGCGCGGGCGCGCTGCCGGTGGGCCTGGACGAGCACGGGGTGGACCTGGCGGTCGGCTGCACCTACAAGTACCTCAACGGCGGCCCCGGCGCGCCCGCGTACCTGTATGTGCGCCGGGAGGTGCAGGACCGCTTCGACTCGCCGCTGCCCGGCTGGAACTCGCACGCCGAGCCGTTCGGGATGCGGCCGGCGTACGCACCGGCTCCGGGCGCCCTGCGCGGCCGGGTCGGCACCCCGGACATCCTCTCCATGCTCGCCCTGGAGGCGGCCCTGGAGGTGTGGGACGGCGTGCCCGTCGAGGCGGTGCGGGCCAAGTCCCTGGCGCTGACGGACTTCTTCCTGGAGTGCGTGGCGGCGTACGCGGCTCCCGGCCGGGTGGAGTGCCTGACGCCGGTGGCGCACGCGGAGCGGGGCAGCCAGGTCGCGCTGCGCTGCGACGACGCCGAGCAGGTGATGCGGCGGCTGATCGAGCGGGGCGTGGTCGGGGACTTCCGCGCCCCGGACGTCCTGCGGTTCGGGTTCACGCCGCTGTACGTCGGGTTCGCCGACGTGGAGCGGGCGGCGCGGGTGCTGGGGGAGGTCCTGGCCCTCGCGGACGGCCGCCGGTGACGTACGTCCCGGCCGTCCGGGGCGGGGCCGTCCGGATCCGGGCGGCCGTGTCCCGGGCGGCCGTACCCCGGTGACGGCGGGCGCGGGCCGGGTGCGGCGGGCGCGGTGTTCTCCTCTGCGGGCTCGGCGGGCTCTCGCCGTCCCCAGCGGGGTCCGGTGGCCTCGGCGGCACGCCCGGCGGCGGTGTCCCGGCGGGGCGGAACGGCGGGATCGCCGGGCTTCACCGAGCGTGACATCCCCGTGTCCGCGCACGTCACCCGCCTGGTACCGTCCCGGCCAACGGCCGATTTTCTTCCCTGGTCCGCCAAGTTCGTTTCGTCGCTGAGAGGTTGGGACATGCCGGACGACGCCGCAGCCCGCGCGGCCGCGGAGGCCCGCGCCGCCGAAGAGGAGAAGTCGGCGTTCTCGCACGCCCCCGTCGACCCCGACGGGACGGCCTCCTACGGGGACCATCCCGACCAGGTGATCGACTTCTACGCCCCGCGCGGACCGGGCGGGCCCGGCGGGCCGGACGGACAGGCCCCCCTGGTCGTCGTCCTGCACGGGGGCGCCTGGCGGGCGCCGTACGACCGCCGGCACGTCAGCCCGTTCGCCGGCTTCCTGGCCCGGCGGGGCTTCGCGGTGGCCAGCGTGGAGTACCGGCGGGGCGCGGCGGGGGAGACGGACGGCGACGCGGCCGCCGGGCGCTGGCCCGAGACCTTCGACGACGTGGCCGCCGCGCTCGACGCGCTCCCCGCGCTCGTCCGGCGGGCGCTGCCGCAGGCCGACCCGCGCCGCACGGTGCTCACCGGGCACTCGGCGGGCGGCCACCTCGCGCTGTGGGCGGCGGCCCGCCACGTGCTGCCCGCCGACGCCCCGTGGCGCACCGACGGCCCGCCTCCCCTGCGCGGCGTGGTCGCGCTCGCCCCGATCGCCGACCTCGCGGTCGCGGACGAGCTGGACGTGTGCGGCGGCGCGGTGCGGCAGCTCCTGGGCGGCGTCCCGGGCGACGACGGGCGGTTCGCCGAGCGCCTGCCGTACGCGGACCCCGCGCTGCTGCTGCCGACCGGCATCGCGACCACCCTGGTCCAGGGACGGACGGACGTGGACGTCCCGCAGGCGGTCGCCGAGTCGTACGCGGACGCGGCGGCGAGGGCCGGGGAGGTGGTGGGGGTGACGCTGCTGGCGGACGTCGGCCACTTCCCCCTGATCGACCCGGCGACGGACGCGTGCGCGGTGGTGGCGGAGGAGATCGCGCAGCTGGCGTGGTGAGGGGGCGGGGAAGGGCGGTGGGGGCGGCCCGGTCGTACCCGTAGTACCTGAGAGCCACACCGCGAGTGAGCTCCCCGGCGTGACGCGGACGACGTCGCGCGGTCCGTAACTTCCCCTCCGTGCCGGCCCGAAGGCCGGGCGGACGGGGAGGGGACGAGGACCGTGGGACGTGACGGGCGGGACGGCCGGCGGGACCGGGACCGGGACCGGGCGCGGAAACGCGGGCACGAGCGGGTGCGCGGCCCCGCCCGTGCCCGCTTCCGCGGGCGGCGCCGCGCCGTCCGCGCCCTCCTCGCCGCCCTCGTCACCGCCGGCGTGGTCCTGCCCCTGTCCGCCGCCGCGCGCCCGCAGACCCCCGCCCCGGCCCCGGCGTCGCCCGCCGCCCCCGCCACACCGGCCGGGCTGGACCGGACGTACGCCGCCCACCGGGCCAACGCCGCCCGGGCCGCCCGGATGGCCGGCGCCCACGGCGACCACCGCCGCGCGGCCGTGGACCGCTCCCTGGCCGCCCCCTCCCGGCAGCTCCTGGCCTTCGACGGGCGCGGCACCGGCCGGGTCACGGAGGTCTTCGGCGGCCTCGCCCGCGCGGACCGCGTCGCCGTCCTGGTCCCGGGCTCCGACACCGGCCTCGACACCTACGGCCGCTTCCGCGCCGCCGCCCTCGCCCTGCACCGGCAGCTCGCGCGGCAGGCCCCGCCGGGCACCCGCACCGCGGTCGTGGCCTGGCTGGGCTACGAGACGCCCGGCACGGTCAGCGCGGCGGTCGCCACCACCGGCCGCGCCGAGCGGGCCGCCCCGCGCCTGCGCGCCCTCGTGCGCGACCTGCACGGCGTCACCGGCCACCGGGCGCGGATCTCCCTGATCTGCCACTCCTACGGCTCGGTCGTCTGCGGGCGCGCCGCCCGCGGCCTGGACGTCTCCGACATCGCCCTGATCGGCAGCCCCGGCACCGGCGCGGACTCCGCCCGCGCCCTGCGCGCCCGGGCCCGGGTCTGGGCGGCCCGCGGCGCCGGCGACTGGGTGGGGAACGTGCCGCACCTCGACGTCGACCTGTTCGGCACCACGGTCGGCTTCGGCGCCGACCCCGTCTCCCCGGCGTTCGGCGCCCGGGTCTTCGCCGCCGGCGACGCCGGCCACAGCGACTACTTCACCCCGGGCTCCGCCTGTCTGGCGAACCTCGCCCGGATCGCCCTCGGCGAGACCTCGGCGGTGACCCGTGACTGACCTGAAGGCATCCCTGCGCGGCGCGGGGGACGGCGTGCGGCGGCGCGCCGCCCGGATCGACGCCGCCACCCCGGCGGAGCGGGACCGCGCCGTGGACGCCCTGCGCGCCCTGGCCGTCCTCGGGGTCGTCCTCGGCCACTGGCTGGTGACGGCCCTGGTCGCGGACGGCCGCGCCCTGCGCACGGACAGTCCCCTGCGGCACCTGCCCTGGCTGGCCCCCGTCTCCTGGATGTTCCAGACCCTCGCCGTGTTCTTCCTGGTCGGCGGGCACGTGGCGACCCGCGGATACGCCTCGGCCCGCGCCCGCGGCGTCCCGTACCACCACTGGCTGCGCGGCCGTCTGGCCCGGCTGTTCCGGCCGGTCGCCGCCGTCCTCGCCCTGTGGACGGCCGTCACGGCCGCGCTGCTGCTCTCCACAGCCGAGTACGCGACCACGCGCACGCTGGTGAAACTGGCGCTGTCCCCGCTGTGGTTCCTGCTGGTGTTCGCCGCCCTCACGGCCGCGACCCCGCTGCTGGCCCGGCTCCACCCGCTGTGGCCGCTGGCCGTCGTCCTCCACGTGGACCTGCTGCGCTTCGGTCTCGGCGGCCCCGCCTGGCTCGGCTGGGCGAACCTGGCCGCGGGCTGGCTGGTGCCCTACACGCTCGGCGCCGCCTGGACGCGGGGCGAGCTGGACGGGCCCCGCGCGGGCCGGCTCCTGCTCGTGGGCGGTACGGCGGCGGCCGCGGCCCTGGTCGTGTGGGCGGGCTACCCGGCGTCGATGGTCGGCGTGCCGGGCGCCGGGGTGTCCAACCTCGACCCGCCGACGCTGGCCGCCGTCGCCTTCGGCGTGGCCCAGTGCGGTCTCGCGCTGCTGCTGCGGGAGCGGCTGCGGCGCGCGATGCGGCGGCCGGTGGCGTGGGCGGCGGTGGCGCTGGTCAACCTCCGCGCGATGACGGTCTTCCTCTGGCACCAGACGGCCCTGATGGCGGCCACGGCCACCGGGCTCCTCGCGGGCCGGCTGCCCGGCCTGCACACCCGCCCCGACGGCCTGGACTGGGTCGCGGCCCGGCTCGCCTGGCTGCCGGTGTTCGCCGCGGTCCTGGCGGTCTGCCTGGCCGCCTTCCACTCCTGGGAGCGGGGCGGCGGGCGGGGCCGTGCGCGGGTGGTGCGGGCGCACCGGCCGTCGGGCCGGGGGACGCCGACGGGGGCGGGCCGTGTCTAGGGTGTCGGAGGGCGGGGGCGGCCGTGTCCAGGATGTCGGTGCGGCGGGGACGGGAGCAGGCTGTGTCTAGGGTGGGCGGTGTGACGGAGACGGGGACGGGCCGCGCCCTGCGGTGGCTGCGGGTGTTACGGGACGACCTGTGGACCGTGCGGGCCGACCCTCTGCCCCCCTCGGTCTGGTTGCGCTGGCTGCCGCACGGGATCGTGTGTCTGGCCGCGCTCGGGATCTTCGCCGGGGACCTGCCGCAGCTCCAGGACCACGGCCGGCTCGCCTTCGGGCTCGCCCTCCCCGTCGCCCTCGCGCAGGGCGGCGCGGTGGCGCTCGCGCTGTGGCGGCCGGTCCCGGCGTGGTGGCTGTCGATGGCGGCCATGGTGGTGGGGGCGTTCGCGGTGCGCGCCCTGATGGTCGTCGACGGACACGAGTTCACCTGGCCCTGGACCTCCGCGGGGATCATCGGGCACCTGCTCGTCTCGCTGCTGCTCGCCCTGCGGGTCCGCACCCGGGTGTCCGCGGAGGCGCTGGCGCTGACCGCGCTGGCCACCTACGTCGTCCAGGGCCTGGTGGGCGGGCCGAACTACCAGCCCACCGGGGAGCTCGCCGTCGTCCTGTACGCGGTCGCCGTCGTCCTCGGCATCGCCCTGCGCGGCCGGCGCGAGGCCCGCGCCGAGCTGGTGCGGCAGACCACGCTCACCACCGAGGAACGCGCCCGCCGCACCCTGCTGGAGGAGCGCAGCCGCATCGCCCGCGAGCTGCACGACGTGGTCGCCCACCACATGTCCGTCATCTCCATCCAGGCCCAGGTCGCCCCCCACCTGGTCCAGGACCCGCCCGAGGAGCTGCGGGAGAACCTCGCCGGGATCCGCCAGAACGCCGTGGAGGCGCTGACCGAACTGCGCCGGGTGCTGGACGTGCTGCGTTCCGAGCCCCCCGTCCCGCACGCGGGCGAGGACGGTTCCGGCGCCGCCCCGCACGCCCCGCAGCCCACCCTCGACCGGCTTCCGGCGCTGGTGGAGAACACCCGGGCGGCCGGACTGACCGTGACCACCGAGATCACCGGCGAACGCCGGCCGCTGCCGCCCGCCGTGGAGCTGTCGGCGTACCGGATCGTGCAGGAGGCGCTGAGCAACGTGCTGCGCCACGCCCCCGGCGCCACCGCCCGCGTCGCCCTCGCCTACGGCCCGCGGGAGCTGCGGGTGGAGGTGGTCAACACCCGGCCCGGGCGCGCGGCACCGCCGTCCTCCGGCGCCGGGCACGGGCTGCTCGGCATGCGGGAACGGGCCGCGATGCTCGGCGGCAGCCTCACGGCCGGTCCCGGGGCGGACGGCGGCTACCGGGTCCGCGCCCTCCTCCCGGTCCCCTCCCGCACCGGCCCCGCGATCCCCGCTCCCGGCTCCCCTCCCAAGGACGGCACCGCATGATCCGCGTACTGATCGCCGACGACCAGCAGATGGTCCGGCAGGGCTTCACCGTGCTGCTGAACGCGCAGCCCGACATCGAGGTGGCCGGTCAGGCGGTGGACGGCCTGGACGCGGTCGCGCAGGTCGCCGAGCTGACCCCGGACGTGGTGCTGATGGACATCCGCATGCCCGAGCTCGGCGGCATCGAGGCCACCCGGCGCATCACCGCCGCCACCCCGCACGTCCGGGTGCTGATGCTGACCACCTTCGACCTCGACGAGTACGTGTACGAGGCGCTGCGCGCGGGCGCCTCCGGCTTCCTGCTGAAGGACGCGTCGGCCGATCAGCTCGCCGAGGCGGTCCGGGTGGTGGCGGCCGGGGACGCCCTGCTCGCGCCCGGGATCACCCGGCGGCTCATCGCGGAGTTCTCCCGCCTGGACGGCAGGCCCCGTCCGCCGCTGCGGGAACGCGTCGGCGGCCTCACCGAACGCGAGACGGAGGTGCTCGCGCTCATCGCGCAGGGCCTGTCCAACGCGGAGATCGCCGGGCGGCTGGTGGTCGCCGAGCAGACGGTGAAGACCCATGTGGGCCGGATCCTGGTGAAGCTGGGCCTCAGGGACCGCACCCAGGCGGCGGTGTTCGCGTACGAGTCGGGTCTGGTCCGTCCCTCGGGGTACTGAAGGGCCCCGGGCGGTCCGTGTAGTACCTGAGACGGACGCCGGGAAACCCGTCCCGACGGGGACGACCGCCGCCACCCGGTCGGCCTACCGTGTGGGCGTGACCGATACCACTCATCCGCAGCCGCAGGCCCCGGCGTCCGGGGGCCGGGCCGGAACCCTCCGCAGCCCGGAGTACCGGCTGGCCCAGAAAGCCCTGCGCGGACTGCGCCAGGACCTGTTCCACGACGCCTTCGCCTACCGCCCGCTGCCGCCCCGGCGCGCGGACGGCCCGTTCACCGGCCGGCTGCCCGCCCGGCTGCGGCCGGCCGCGGAACACCTCCCGCACGCGGTGGTGGGGGCGGTCGCGCTGCTCGCCCTGGGCGTCGGCGTGCTGGGGAGCGGCATGCCCGGCGGGGACGTGCCGGCCCTGCTGATCGGCCTGCTGTGCGCGCTCCCGGTGCTCGCCACGCTGGTCCGGCCGGTCGGCGCGTTCTGGCTGTCGCTGGGGGCGACCGTGGTGGTGGCGTTCCTCCACGGCGGCGAGGGCGACTGGCCGTGGCTGCCCGGCTCGTTCATCTGCCACCTGGCGGTGCTGGTCGTCGTGGCGCTGCGCACCCGGCCCCGCACCGCCGCGTGGATGTGGGTGCTGACCGTCGTGTACGCCCTCCTCACGGACGTGGTCTTCGGCGGGGCGTACTACTACACGAACGGCGGGCCCATGGTGGTGGTCTCCGCCCTCGCGCTGCTCGCGGTCGCCGTCTGGCACATCCGCCGCGAGGCCCGGCAGGAGGTGACCGCCCAGCAGACGGTGACCGAGCACGAGCGCTCCCGGCGCACCCTGCTGGAGGAGCGCACCACCATCGCCCGCGAGCTGCACGACGTGGTCGCCCACCACATGTCGGTGGTCGCCATCCAGGCGGAGGCCGCGCCCTACCGGGTGGAGAACCCGCCGCCGGAGCTGGAACGGGCCTTCGCCACCATCCGGGAGAACGCGGTGGCGGCCCTCACCGAGCTGCGCCGCGTCCTGGGCGTGGTCCGCGCCGAGGACTACCAGGCCCCGGACGCCCCGCAGCCCACCCTCGCCGACCTGGACGGGCTGCTGGCCAACGTGCGGGACGCCGGCCTGACCGTGGAGAAGGCGGTGACCGGCGCGGTGCGCGAGCTGCCGCAGGGCGTGGAGCTGTCGGCGTACCGGATCGTGCAGGAGGCGCTGAGCAACACCCTCCGGCACGCGCCCGGCGCGCGCGCCCGCGTCGAGATCGGGTACGTCCTCGGCGGCCTCGGCCTGCGCGTGGTCAACGACCCGCCGCCGGACCTCGCCCTGGTGAAGCCCTCGCCGGGAGCCGGGCACGGCATCACGGGCATGCGGGAGCGGGTGACCATGCTGAACGGCGAGATGACGGCGGGCCCGACGCAGGACGGCGGCTACGAGGTGACGGTGTTCCTGCCGGTGCCCGCCGCGGGTGAGGGCGGGGCATGACGATCCGGGTACTGATCGCGGACGACCAGATGATGGTCCGCGAGGGTTTCTCCGTCCTGCTGAACGCGATGCCGGACATCGAGGTCGCCGGCGAGGCCGTCGACGGCCGGGAGGCCGTCGCGAAGGTCCGCGAACTCGCCCCCGACGTGGTGCTGATGGACATCCGCATGCCCGAGCTGAACGGCATCGAGGCGACCCGGGAGATCGTCGCCGCGGACGGCGCGGCGAAGGTGCTGGTGCTGACCACCTTCGACCTCGACGAGTACGTGTACCAGGCGCTGCGCGCGGGCGCCTCCGGCTTCCTGCTCAAGGACGCCTCGGCCCGGCAGCTCGCCGAGGGCGTGCGGGTGGTGGCGTCCGGCGAGGCGCTGCTGGCCCCCTCGGTCACCAGGCGCCTGATCACCGAGTTCTCCAAGCTGTCCGACGTCCCCCGCCCGATGCCGTCCGGGCAGTCGGCGTACGGCGACCTGACCGAGCGGGAGACGGAGGTGCTGGTCCTGATCGCGCAGGGCCTGTCCAACGCGGAGATCGCCGGGCGGCTGGTGGTCGCCGAGTCGACGATCAAGACCCATGTCAGCCGGATCCTGGTGAAGCTGGGCCTCAGGGACCGCACCCAGGCGGCGGTGTTCGCCTACGAGGCCCGGCTGGTCACGCCGGGCTGACCCACCGGCCGCCAGGACCCCTGGCCGGGCAGGGGTCCGCCGGGCTAGCGTCCGTCCATGTCAGCCTTCGACCCGTGGGACCCGGCGTTCGTCGCCGACCCGTACCCCGCCTACGCCGACCTGCGCGCCCGAGGCCGCGTGATCCGCTACGAACCCACCGGCCAGTGGCTGGTCCCGCACCACGCGGACGTCTCGGCGCTGCTGCGGGACCGCCGCCTGGGCCGCACCTACCGGCACCGCTTCACCCACGAGGAGTTCGGCCGCACCCCGCCCCCGCCGGAGCACGAGCCGTTCCACACGCTCAACGACCACGGGATGCTCGACCTGGAGCCGCCGGACCACACCCGCATCCGGCGCCTGGTGTCGAAGGCGTTCACCCCGCGCACGGTGGAGCGGCTGAAGCCGTACGTGCGGGGGCTCGCGGACCGCCTGGCGGCGGACCTGGTGGCGGCGGGCGGGGGCGATCTGCTGACGGACGTGGCGGAACCGCTCCCGGTCGCGGTGATCGCCGAGATGCTGGGCATCCCGGAGGCGGACCGCGCCCCGCTGCGCCCCTGGTCGGCGGAGATCTGCGGCATGTACGAGCTGAACCCGTCGCAGGAGACGGCGGCGCGGGCGGTCCGCGCGTCGGTGGAGTTCTCGGACTACCTCCGCGAGCTGATCGCCGAGCGCCGCGAGAAGCCGGGCGACGACCTGGTCTCGGCCCTGATCGCGGCCCACGACGAGGGCGACCGCCTGACCGAGCAGGAGATGATCTCCACCTGCGTCCTGCTGCTGAACGCGGGCCACGAGGCCACGGTGAACGCCACCGTCAACGGCTGGTGGGCCCTGTTCCGCAACCCCGGCCAGCTGGCGGCCCTGCGCGCGGACCACTCCCTGGTCCCGTCCGCCGTGGAGGAGCTGATGCGCTACGACACCCCGCTCCAGCTCTTCGAACGGTGGGTCCTGGACGACGTCGAGATCGACGGCACGGTGATCCCGCGGGGCTCGGAGGTCGCGCTGCTCTTCGGCTCCGCCAACCACGACCCGGCGGTCTTCACCGCCCCGGACCGCCTGGACCTCGCCCGCAAGGACAACCCGCACATCTCCTTCAGCGCCGGCCTCCACTACTGCATCGGCGCCCCGCTGGCCCGCATCGAACTGGCGGCGTCGATGACGGCGCTGCTGGAGCGGGCCCCGGCCCTGCGCCTGGCGGCGGAGCCGGAGCGGAAGCCGAACTTCGTGATCCGGGGGCTGAAGGGGCTGAGCGTCGAGGTCGGGTGACCACCCGTCGGGCCGGTCGCGCGGGCGAGGCGTCCGGGGCGCGCCGGGGGCCCGGCGCCTCGTTGCGCGCCTCGGGGAGGCCGCCACGGCGGTCACGGGACGGCGGCCGGGACGGTCACTGCGCGGCGGCCGGGACGGTCACGGGGCGGCCGGCCGACGGGACCGGCGGGCCGTCAGCTCGTCAGGTCCCGCCGCCGCAGCCCCGCCAGCCCCGCCCCCGTCAGCACCGCCGCGAGCCCGGTCAGGACCAGCACCGGCCCCCACTCCATCGCCCCGCCCGGCAGCTTCGGCAGGTGCCCGAACGGCGAGAGGTCCAGCACCGCCCGGGGGAGGTCGAGCGCCGGCCCGACCCAGCCGATCAGCAGGGCCGCCCCGGCGACCGCCCACGCCGCCGGCGCCGCCCGCGGGACCAGGCCGTACAGCAGCACCGCCACCCCGCCGACCACCCACACCGCGGGCACCTGCACCAGGCACGCGGCCAGGATCGGCCCGGTCCGCCCGCCGTGACCGGCGGCGAAGCCGAGCGCCGCGAGCAGCATGATCCACACGGTGCCGGCGAAGGCGGCCACCAGGTGCCCGGCGGCCCACCGCAGCCGTCCCACCGCGCCCGCCAGCACCGGTTCCGCGCGCCCCGAACCCTCCTCGCCGGACAGCCGCAGCACCGACGCCACCACGTACAGCGCGGCGATCAGCCCGAGCACGCCGATCATCGCCGACAGGAACGCGTCCGCCGGCCCGGTCTGCCCGCCCATCCGCTCGATGACGCGCCGGGCGTCGTCGTTGTCGCCGAGCAGATCCGTCGCGGCGTCGGTCATCCCGCCGTAGACGGCCCCGGCGAGGAGGAAGCCGACGCTCCAGCCCAGCACGCCGCCCCGGTGCAGCCGCCAGGCCAGTGCCCCGGCACTGCCCAGGCGGCCGGTGGCCGGTCCGGGCCGGGTCGGCAGGAAGCTCATGCCGACGTCCCGGCGCCCGGCCAGCGCGTACGCCGCCGCTCCCTGCGCCAGCACCGCTCCCAGCAGCACCGGCAGGACCCACCAGCGCTCGCCCGCGAACGCCCGCAGGTTCTCCAGCCAGCCCAGCGGCGACAGCCAGGTCAGCGGGGACGAGCCGTCGTCCGCCGCCGCGTCGCCCGCCGCGCGCAGGACGAAGGCGGCGCCCAGCGCCGCCGCCGTCAGGCCCCGGGCCAGCCGCGCGCTCTCCGTCAGCTGGGCCACGACCGCCGCCGCCGTCGCGAAGACCATCCCGACGCCCGCGAGCCCGAGTCCGAACGCCGCCGCCCCCGCCGCGCCCTGCCCGGCCAGCCCGGCCGTCACCAGCAGGGCCAGGGCGGCGTTCGCGGCCAGCGCCGTCAGCAGGGCCGCCGTCAGCGGGGCGCCGCGGCCCACCGCGCCGGACGCCACCAGTTCCTGACGGCCGCTCTCCTCCTCGTCGCGGGTGTGCCGTACGACGATCAGCAGGCTGGTCACGGCGGCCAGCGCCCCCGCGTACACGCCGACGCGCCAGGCCGTCAGCGCGCCGAGGGAGTCGCCGAAGACCGGGCCGACCAGGGCGCGCAGGGAGGCGCTGGCCTCCACCTGCCGCAGCAGGCCGGCGCGTTCGGCCGCCGTGCCGTACAGGCCGCCGAGCGTGTTCGGCATGGAGAGGACCAGCAGCGCGTTCACCGCGACCCAGACCGGGATCAGCACGCGGTCGCGGCGCAGGGCGAAGCGCACCAGGGCCGCCGTGCCCGCCAGCGGGCGGGAGCCGCCGGAGCGGGTGGGGAGGACCGCGGCGGTCATCGGGCCACCGCCTCGTCCCGCTCACCCTGCTCGTCCCGTTCGTCCCGGTAATGCCGCAGGAACAGCTCCTCCAGCGTCGGCGGCGTCGAGGTCAGCGAGCGCACGCCCACGCCGGTCAGCGCCCTGAGGACGGCGTCCAGCCCGTCGGTGTCCGCCTGGAACCGCACCCGCCGCCCCCGCACGTCGAGGCCGTGGACGCCGGGCAGGCCCGCGAGTCCGTCCGGCGGCCCGGCGAGTTCGGCGGTGACGCTCGTCCGCGTCAGATGCCGCAGCTCGGCCAGCGAACCGCTCTCCACGGTCCGGCCCCTGCGGATGATGCTGACCCGGTCGCACAGCTCCTCCACCTCGCTGAGGATGTGCGAGGACAGCAGCACCGTCCGTCCGCGCTCCCGCTCCTCCCGCACGCACCGCTGGAAGACCGCCTCCATCAGCGGGTCCAGCCCCGAGGTCGGCTCGTCCAGGATCAGCAGGTCGACGTCCGAGGCGAAGGCGGCGACCAGGGCGACCTTCTGCCGGTTGCCCTTGGAGTACGTACGGCCCTTCTTGGTCGGGTCGAGTTCGAAGCGCTCGATCAGCTCGGCGCGGCGTCTCGCGTCCAGCCCTCCGCGCAGCCTGCCGTACAGGTCGATGACCTCGCCGCCGGAGAGGTTGCGCCACAGCGTCACGTCGCCGGGGACGTACGCGATGCGGCGGTGCACCTCCACCGCGTCCCGCCACGGGTCGCGGCCGAGGACGGACGCGGTGCCCGCGTCGGCGCGCAGCAGGCCGAGCAGGATCCGGATGGCGGTGGACTTGCCGGCGCCGTTGGGCCCCAGGAAGCCGTGCACCTCACCGGCTTCGACCCTCAGGTCGAGACCGTCGAGCGCGTGCGTCCGGCCGAACGACTTGTGCAGTCCGGACGCTTCGAGAGCGGGGCGTGCCTTCGTCATGCTTCAGAACGTACGCTTCTTTCAGAAATTTGTGAAGTTAATGAAGTCGATGAATCGCCGGTACGCTTGCGGGTGGCGGCTGAGCAGGGGAGATGAGCGGGGCATGACGGAGGCGAACGGGACGCGCCGGGACCCGGAGGCGGTGTCGCGCTTCGTGGAGCACTTCGCGGCGCAGCTCGTGGAGGCGGGGCTGCCGCGGATGCCCGCCCGGGTCTTCGCCGCGCTGCTCGCCTCCGACTCCGGCGCCCTGACCTCCGCCGAGCTGAGCGAACAGCTCAGGATCAGCCCCGCAGCGGTCTCCGGGGCGGTGCGCTACCTGGCGCAGGTGCACATGCTGTCGCGCGAGCGGGAGCCCGGGTCGCGGCGCGAGCGGTACCGGGTGCACAGCGATCAGTGGTACGAGTCGCTCACCAACCGCGAGGCGATCCTCAAGCGCTGGGAGGACGCCCTGCGCGAGGGCGTGACCGGCCTGGGGGCCGACACCCCGGCGGGCCGCCGGCTCGCCGAGACGCTCGCCTTCTTCGAGTTCGTCGAGCGGGAGATCGCCGCGCTGATGGAGCGCTGGCGCGTGCACCGCGAGAAGACCTTCGGCGGCACCTGAGAAACCCTTCCCGGCCCCTGGCGGGCCCTTCCCGGCACCCGACGGGCCCTTCCCGGTCTCCGAGAAGACCCTCGCGGTACCGGAGGAGCCCCTCCCGGCGCCCGACGCCGGGCCCCGGCCGGGTCACCCCTTCATCCCCGCCCGGTCCCGCTCCCCACTCCCGGCTCTCCCCTCACCCCGCCCCCGGCAGCACCAGCCCCCACGCCCTCTCCCGCACCTCCCACGTCCGCGTGCCCACCGGCCCGGACACCGCCGCGTCCGCCCGGTAGCGGAAGTGCGCCCCCGACACCGTCACCGTCCGGCCCCGCGCCAGCAGCGGCGCCGCCTCCGCGCCCAGCGACACCGGCCGCACCTCGACGTCGGCCGTCCCCGGACCGCCCGGCGCGACCGACACGGCCTCCACCGGCTGGCCGAGGTCGACCAGGGTCTCGCCGTCGACCTCGACCCGCAGCCGGGCCGGCCCGGCCGCGGACACGGACGCGGTCCGGGGCGGGCGGACCGGCACCAGGGTCCGCACCAGGGACTGGTACGTCCGCAGCCAGGGCCGGGCCGGCATCGCCGCCGCGGCCTCCCGCGCCGAGACCGGGGGGATGCGCAGCGCCCCCAGCACCACCCCGTCGCTGTCGTCGGCCAGCAGGTCCAGCCGCCGCTCCGTCCCGTCCAGCGCCGCCCGCGCCGCCGCCACCGCCCCCGTCGGCACCCCCAGCGACCGGACGAGCGCGAGGGCCGGGCCCACCGGCACCACCGCCAGGGCGCAGTGCGCCAGCTCCCGCTGCCGGTGCAGCAGCGACACCGCCCGGACCAGCGTCCGGTCGTCGCCGACGACCACCGGCCGCCGCGATCCGCGCCGGGCGAGCGCGCGGGCGAACTCCTCCGGGCCGTCCGGCAGGCACAGCTTCATGCCCGCCGCGCCCGCGCCGAGCACGTCCTTCGCGATCCGGACGGACTCGCCGTCCGCCCGACGGGCGACCGGGTCGATGACCACCAGCAGCTGATCGGGCGTCGCGGAAGTCGCCACCTCGGCCATGCCTCGCTTCCTCGGGTAGCATCTTTGTGCAAGAGCCCCTTTGCGCTATTGCGCCAGGGGCTTCGTCTATTCCGGGGCATCCGGTCCGACGGTTGGCGGCCAACGGTGGTCGCGGTGCACGCGGCGGAAACCCTCCGCGTACGCCCCTGACCTTGGACATGCCCCGCCCGGAAGGGGTGTACGCGCGTGCCCGCACTTGTGCTGCTCGGTGCTCAGTGGGGTGACGAAGGCAAGGGAAAGGCCACGGACCTGCTCGGCGGGTCGGTTGACTATGTGGTGCGTTACCAGGGCGGCAACAACGCCGGCCACACGGTCGTCGTCGGCGACCAGAAGTACGCGCTGCACCTTCTCCCTTCCGGAATCCTGTCGCCCGGCTGTACGCCGGTCATCGGAAACGGCGTCGTCGTTGACCCGTCGGTCCTGCTCTCCGAGCTGAGCGGGCTGAACGAGCGCGGCGTCGACACCTCCAAACTGCTGATCAGCGGCAACGCCCACATCATCACGCCGTACAACGTCACCGTCGACAAGGTGACCGAGCGCTTCCTCGGCAAGCGGAAGATCGGCACGACCGGGCGCGGGATCGGGCCGACGTACGCCGACAAGATCAACCGGGTCGGCATCCGCGTGCAGGACCTGTACGACGAGTCGATCCTCACCCAGAAGGTCGAGGCGGCCCTCGACGTCAAGAACCAGATCCTCACCAAGCTGTACAACCGGCGCGCCATCGCCGCCGGCCAGGTCGTCGAGGAGCTGCTGGACTACGCCGAGAAGCTGCGGCCGTACGTCGCCGACACGGTGCTGGTCCTCAACCAGGCCCTCGACGAGGACAAGGTCGTGCTCTTCGAGGGCGGCCAGGGCACCCTGCTGGACATCGACCACGGCACGTACCCGTTCGTGACGTCCTCCAACCCGACCGCGGGCGGCGCCTGCACCGGCACGGGCGTCGGCCCGACCCGGATCAGCCGCGTCATCGGCATCCTCAAGGCGTACACCACGCGCGTCGGCGCCGGCCCCTTCCCGACCGAGCTGTTCGACGAGGACGGCGAGGCGCTGCGCCGCATCGGCGGCGAGCGGGGCGTGACCACGGGCCGCGACCGGCGCTGCGGCTGGTTCGACGCGGTCATCGCCCGCTACGCGACCCGGGTCAACGGCCTGACCGACTTCTTCCTGACCAAGCTCGACGTGCTCACCGGCTGGGAGGAGATCCCGGTCTGCGTGGCGTACGAGATCGACGGCAGGCGGGTCGATGAACTGCCGTACTCGCAGACGGACTTCCACCACGCGAAGCCGGTCTACGAGACGCTGCCCGGCTGGTCCGAGGACATCACGGGCGCCAAGACCTTCGCCGACCTGCCGAAGAACGCGCAGAACTACGTCAAGGCCCTGGAGGAGATGTCCGGCGCCCCGATCTCCGCGATCGGCGTCGGCCCGGGCCGCGACCAGACGATCGAGATCAACTCGTTCCTCTGATCCCTCCGGGCGCTTCACCACGGCAGCGGGACAGGGCGGCCCACGCTCCACCGGGGACGGTGGGACGTGGGCCGTCGGCGTAGCGGGATGCGGGTGGTGCGGGGCGGTCCAACGGGTAGGCTTGAGACGTCAACTCGCTGACGTGGAAGCATATTTGGGGGAGTATGCGCCTGGTCGTCACCACCCGGGGCAGCGATCCGGGCGGTACCCACGAACTGCGCCGCTGGCTGGCCGGCGAACCACGCCTGCGGGGCCGGATCCGGAAGGGCGGGGACGCCGCTCCGCCGCCGGGAACCATGGGAGCCGGCACCGACGCGCTGATCGCACTGCTGGAGCCCGGTGGGGTGGCCGCGGTGTTCGCCGGGGCGGTGGTGGCCTGGGTGCAGAGCCGCCGGGGCAGCCAGACGGTCACGGTCACCCGGCCCGACGGCACGGAGATCACCATCACCACGACGCAGGTGAAGGGGCTGGACGCACGGCAGACGGCCGAGCTGGCGCAGCAACTGGCCGCCGCGGTCGATCCCCCGTCCGCCGCGCCGGACGGGGATCCGGAGCCGGACGGGGATCCGGAGCCGGACGGGAATCCGGAGCCGGACGGGAATCCGGAGCCGGACGAAAGGCGGCGGCCGGGCGGCCGTGCAGAGCCGGGTGACGCCGGTCCGCCCGCCTCATGAACACCGCCGCGTCGCTCGCCTCGCCGGGGACCTGCGCCGTGCTCGTCGGCACCGGCCGCCACGCACCGGGATCCGCACTGCCGGACCTGCCGTCCGTGGACGCCACCCTGGACGCGCTTCAGCGGGTGCTGGTCGAGGTCTGCGGCCTGGATCCCGGACAGGTCCGGCGGGTGCCGGGCGACGCCGGGCCGCAGGACGTGGTCGGCGCGGTGGAGGCCGCGGTCGCCGAGGCGACGGGGACCGTACTCCTCTACTACGTGGGTCATGGCCTGCTGGGGCCGCGCGACGAGCTGTACCTCGCCACGCACGGCTCCCGGTCCGCGGAATCGGTCGCCGGCGCGGTGCCGTACCGGACGCTGCGGGACCTGCTGGGGGAGGCCGCCGGGGGCGGTGTCGTCGTACTCGACTGCTGCTTCTCGGGGCGGGCCGCGGCACCGGCCGACGGCCGCCCGCGCGAACCGTACGCCTCGGCCCGGCCCGACGGCAGCCTCCTGCTCGGCTCCGCATCGCACTTCGCCCTGTCCTTCGCACCCGAGGACGAGCCGTACACCCTGTTCAGCGGGCGGCTGCTGCGGCTGCTGGAGGAGGGGGACCCGGCCGGCCCGCCGTGGCTGACCTGGGACCACCTGTACGCAGCCCTGGACCGGGAGTTCGCGGACGGGCCGGTCCGTCCGCGCCGCCGAAGCGACGGCGACCTCGGCCGGCTGGCCGTCGCCCGCAACCGCGCGTACCGCCCGGACGCCCCGCCCGCCGCGACGCCTCCGGCGGACGTGCCGTGCCCCTACCCCGGCATGGAGGCGTTCCGCGTCGAGGACAGCGGGCACTTCTTCGGCCGGGAGGAACTGACCGGCCGGCTGCTCGACATGGTCTGCGCACCCGGGGACCGGACCCGGGCCGTCGTGCTCGTCGGCGCGTCCGGCGTGGGCAAGTCGTCGCTGCTGCGGGCCGGGCTGCTGGCCGCCCTGGAGCGGCGCCACGAGACCGGCCGGGACGACACCCCCTGGCCCGCCCTGCTGCTGCCCTCCCCCGACGAGCGGCCCCTGCACGCGCTCGCCGAACTCTGGGGCCGGGCCACCGGCCGGGGCACGGACGACACCCTCGGCGAACTCTCCTCCGGCCGGTTCCCGGCACCGCTGGCGGGACGGCGGCCCTGCCGGCTGCTGGTCGTCGACCAGTTCGAGGAGGTCTTCACCCGCTGCCGGGACGGCGAGGAACTCGCCCGCTTCCTCACCCTGCTCACCGGGGACGCCCCCGGGCGCCCACGCGTCGTCCTCGGCCTGCGCGCCGACCACTACGGCAGTGCCCTCGCCCACCCGGTACTCGCCCACGCCCTGGAGCACGCGCAGCTGGCCGTACGGCCCATGAGCGACGACGCGCTGCACGCCGCCATCGAGGAACCGGCCCGTGCCGTCGGGCTCACGCTGGAGGAGGGGCTCGCCGACCGCCTGCTGCACGACCTGCGGCAGGGCCACCGGAGCCACCGGGAGGGTCAGGAACACGATGCCGCCGGCCCGGGTCCGGGCGCGGCGCTGCCGTTCCTCGCCCACGCCCTGCGCGAGACCTGGCTGCGCCGCAGCGGGGCGACGCTCACCCTCGCCGGCTACCAGGCGACCGGCGGGATCTGGCACTCGGTCACCACCACGACGGAGGCGCTGTACCAGTCCCTGGACGGAGCCGGCCGGCAGGTGCTGCGCGAGATGCTGCTGCGCCTGGTGCAGCTCACCGCCGACGGCACCGAACCCGTCGTGCGGCGCCGTACGGGCTCCGACGCGCTGCTCGACGGATTCACGCCGAGCCGGCAGCGCACCGGGACGGTCGTCCTGAACCGGCTCGCCGAGGCCCGGCTGGTCACCGTGGACCGGGCCGAGGTGCGGATCTCCCACGAGGCGTTGCTGCGCGCCTGGCCCCGGCTGCGCCGCTGGATCGAGGAGGACCGGGCGGAACTGCTGCGCCGCCAGCAACTGGAGGAGGCCGCCGACGCCTGGGAGTCCGCCGGACGCGATCCCGCCTACCTCTACCGGGGCACCCGGCTGGCCGCCGTGGACTCGTGGGCGGAGGCGCGGGTCCGGTCGTTGCGCGCGCTGGACCGGGAGTTCCTGGACGCCAGCCGCACCACCGCGCGGGCCGAACGGGACCGCGAGCAGCGCCGGACACGGCGCCTCAAACAGGCGCTCACCGGCGTCGCGGTCGCCCTGTGCCTGGCGCTGCTGGCGGGCGGGGCGGCGTTCCAGCAGCGCGGGCAGGCCACCGAACAGCGACAACTGGCCGTGGAGAACGCCATAGTGGCCGAGGCCCGGAACCTGAGAGGGACACAGCCCCGCACCTCGCTCCGCCTCGGACTCGCCGCCTACCGGGGGCAGCGTTCGGCCGACGCCCGGGCGGCGGTGTTCGACACACTGGTGCAGGGCCGCTTCCTGGGCAGTAGCTCCGTCGCGGGGGCCACGCCGACGGCTGGGGAACTCAGCCCCGACGGCGAGCTGCTGGCCGCGCGTGACGGGACGCGGGAGCGGCTGGTGCTGTGGGACGTGGCCGCGGCCGGGCGGAGCACGCGGCTCGGTACCGTGGACGGATGCGCGTACCAGGGTGGCAGCCGCGCGTTCAGCGGGGACGGCCGGATCCTGGCCGTGTCCTGCGGGGGCGACACCGTGGGACTGTGGCGGACCGACTCCCTTCGCCGCGCGTTCGCCACCCTGCCCCGGGCCGATGGAACGCGTTCCCTGGCGCTGGATTCCACCGGTCGGCTGCTCGCGGTGGCGAACGACCGGGGAATACGGCTGTGGCGGATCGCGGGCGGCGCCGAGCCGGAACTGCTGCACGACGAGCGCGTCTCGCGTACCGCCTCGGTGATGTTCAGCCCGGACGGCCGCCTTCTCGTGACGACCGCCGAGACCGAGTGGAAAGACGGCAGGACCGTGTTCCACAACGGCATCCTGATGGACGTCAGCCGTCCGGAGAATCCGGGCAAACGAGCCTCGGTGGCCACGGCCGACGGCCCGGTGGCCCTCACCCCGGACGACCGCACTCTCATCATTTCCCTGGTCGGCATCGTGGAGACCTGGGACGTCAGCGACCCGGCCGCACCCGTACAGCGATCGCCGGAGGCCATCGCCCACTCACGCGCCATCACGGCTCTCGCGATCAGTCACGACGGCAGCACCATGGTGACCGGTGGCCGGGACAACAAAATCGTGTTGTGGGACCTTTCCGGAACCGCTCCCGAACGGACGGCGACCCTGAGTCTGCACGAGGACACGATCACGTCCCTGGCCTTCGCCGCCGACGACTCGACGTTCGTCTCCACGGACCGCGCCGGCGTGACCGCCCGTTGGAGGACCGTGGCGGAACCGGGACCCACCCCGTACGACAGCGTCGACGATCCGGTGGACATCGCCTCGGTCGCCTATTCCCCGGACAGCAAGACCCTGATCACGGGCAATGCCGACGGCAGCGTGGTGCTTCGTGACATCACCGGACGCGGGGAGCCCCGGGTGCTGCGGTCACATCAGGCCGAGGTCGGGGCGATCGCGGTCAGCCACGACGGACGGACCCTTGCGACCGGCAGCGACGACGGGCTCATACGACTGTGGGACCTCCGGAGAGCGACCCCCAGGCCGATCGGCCGCCCTCTGACCTCCCGGGGCCGTGTGGCCTCCCTGGCTTTCGCCCCCGACGCACCGGTGCTCTGGGCGGTCGGCGTCAGCGGTGCGCGTACCGCTGACGGCATCATCGGCAGGGGCCCCGGGCCCTGGACGCAAGTATGGGACGTACACGATGCGGGCAAGCCCGAACCGCTGGACACGGACGCTACGGGCCCGGTGGTCTCCTTCAGCTCGGACGGCCGGCTCGTCCTGGTCGGCATGTCCCTGGTGGACGGCCGGTCCAGGAAAGTGATCTCCAGGCTGACCGGTGACGCACTGCCTCCCACGAGCCTGGCTCTCGCCCTCCATCCGGACGGCGACATGCTCGCGGCCGGCGACTGGGGCGCGAGCCAGCGCGTGCGAATGTGGGAGATCCTTGACTCCGGCGACCTACGATCCCGCGGCGGGACCGAGGGCGTCGAGAACACGGACCTGACGCGGAGACTCGCCTTCCACCCCGGTGGGAACCTGCTGGTCGAGATGACCTCCGAGGGAGTGGTGACCCTCTACGACGTCGGTGATCCCGCGCACCCCCGCTCCCTCGGTGTCCTCGACCGGCTCGCCAACCTGGTCACCTTCAGTCCCGACGGTCGTCAGATCACCACCGTAAACGCCAGTGGCAACGCCGTCATCTGGGACACCGCCCACCTCGCGCGCGTCAGCGCCGATCCCGTCGGCACGGCCTGCGAGATCGCCGGCGGCGGCCTGACGCGCGACGAGTGGGACGAGTACGTTCCCGGCCAGCCGTACGAAGCGTCCTGTCCGTGACCGGCCTCAGCTGAACACGATCATCGACCCCTGCGCCAGGCTCCGGGTCGCCGCCGCGTGCAGGCCCAGCCAGACGTGGCGCTCGCGGGCGAAGGGGCTGGGGTCGTACGCGGAGGGGGCGGCCGGTTCCTCCAGCTCCGTGGGGCCCGGGGGCGGCTGGGGAGCGGCCGGCGGGTTGGCCGGGTCGATGCCGATGGCCGGGGCGACGAACTGCAGCTCCCGCAGCAGGGCGTGGGAGGAGCCCAGCGGGCCGCCGCCGGCGAGGAGTTCGTCGTCGGCCAGGGGGTGCGGGAAGTCCACGGGGACGTACGCGCCCGCGTGGTCGTAGTGCCAGACCAGGTGCGACTGCTGGGCGGTGGTCTCGAACATCTCCAGCAACTGCTGGTAGTCGCCGCCGAGTTCGTCCACCGGCGTCACCGGCAGGCCGCACACCTGGAGCAGGTACGCCCGGCGCAGGAAGTGCAGGGCGTCGTAGTCGAAGCCGGCGACCGGGGCGACGTCCCCGGACAGCCCCGGCATGTACGGGTACACCGGCACCGGCGGGAGCCCGGCCTCGGCGAGCACCTTGTCGTATTGCGCGAGTTCCTCGGCGAACGGGTTGTCCGGCGTGTGGCACAACACGTCGACGAGCGGTACCAGCCACAGGTCACAGGCCAAAAGAGGGCTCCTCACACAGCATGGTGGTCAAGGCAGGGTAGTCGGTGCCGTACGAGGGCGGCTTCCCTCGTGCAGGTCCCATACCCACCGGGCGTCCACCCGCAGCGCGCGGCGGGCCGGTCGTTCGCCGGCGGGCCCCCGCTCGTGCGGTGTCCGGCGGCGAACCGCCCGCTCACCCGGCGGCGAGCCGCTCGACCAGGGCCAGGGAGTGGGTGTCGTACGCGGCGACGATCGCGCGGGCGGCCGCGGTGTCGTGGCGCGTCAGGGCGTCCACCAGCTCGGTGTGGCCGGACCACAGGCGGCCGCGCAGCTCGACCGGCCGGCACAGGTGCTGCACCGTGCACACCCAGGTCTGCACGCGCAGGCGGTGCAGGAAGTCGGCCAGGTAGGGGTTGCCGAACAGGGCGCTGAGCTCGCGCCAGAACCGCAGGTCGTAGCCGATGAGGACGGGCAGGTCCCCGGCGCAGGCGGCGCGCTGCGCCTCCTCGCCTCGCCGGCGCACCCCGGCGAGGGCGGGGGCGACGAGCGGGTCGTCGGGGCGCAGGTAGCCCTTGCGGCGGTCGGCGAGGGCGTGGAACATCCCGTCGATGACCAGGCTGCGGGCCTCGATCATGCCGCGGAAGTCACGGACCGAGTACTCGCGCACCCGGAAGCCCCGGTGCTGGTCGGCGTCGAGGAGCCCTTGCGCGGAGAGGTCGACGAGGGCCTCGCGCACGGGTGTCGCGGACACCCCGTACTGTTCGGCGATCTCCTTGACCGTGAACTCCTGTCCCGGCTTGAGCCGTCCGGCCAGCACCTCGTCGCGGAGCGCGTCGGCGATCTGCTGTCGCAGGGTGCTGCGCGTCACGGCGCCGCTGCCGGTGCTGGCGGGCATGGTGGGGGCGTCTCCTCGTCGCGTTCGGGTGGCGTGCACGGACATGTCCTCGTACATGTTTACGAGATGCGCGTCTGTGAGCACGCCACCTTACGCGTTCAGGTGTGCGGTTTGACCCGCGTAGCCCCTCTTCGGCCGAGTCTGTCGGCCGGAGGGAGCGGGGCCGGGAGGCCGGCCCCGCCCTCCTGCTCCGCCTACTCCGTGTACTCGTCGGCCACCGACAGCGCGGTGTCCAGGGCGGCCAGGCCCTCCTTCAAATCGGCCTCGGCGATGTTGCACGGCGGCACCACGTGGGTCCGGTTCATGTTCACGAACGGCCACAGCCCGGCGGCCTTCGCGGCGGAGCCGAACGCCGCCATCGCGGCGTTGGCCTCGCCGGCCGCGTTGTAGGGCACCAGCGGCTCGCGCGTCTCGCGGTCGCGGACCAGCTCCAGCGCCCAGAACATGCCGACGCCCCGCACGTCCCCCACGCTCGGGTGCCGCTCGGCCAGCTCCCGCAGCGCGGGCCCGAGCACCTCGGCGCCGAGCCGGGCGGCGTGCTCCACGACGCCCTCCTCGGCCATGACATTGATCGTCGCGACGGCGGCCGCGCAGGCCAGCGGGTGCCCGGAGTACGTCAGCCCGCCGGGGTAGGGCCGCCGGGCGAACGTCTCGGCGATCCTCTCGGAGATCGCCACCCCGCCCAGCGGCACGTACCCGGAGTTCACGCCCTTGGCGAAGGTCATCAGGTCCGGTACGACGCCGAACAGGTCCGCCGCGAACCACGTGCCGGTCCGCCCGAACCCGGCCATGACCTCGTCCAGGACGAACACGATGCCGTGCTTGTCGCAGATCTCCCGCACGCCCGCCAGGTAGCCCGGCGGCGGCACCATGATCCCGGCCGTGCCCGGGATCGTCTCCAGGACGATCGCGGCGATCGTCGACGGGCCCTCGAAGGCGATCGTCGTCTCCAGGTGCTCCAGCGCCCGGGCGCACTCCTGCTCCTCGGTCTCGGCGTAGAAGCGGGAGCGGTACAGGAAGGGCGCCCAGAAGTGCACGACGCCCGCGGAGCCGCTGTCGCTGGCCCAGCGGCGCGGGTCGCCGGTGATGTTCACGGCCTGCTGGGTGCCGCCGTGGTACGAGCGGTACGCCGACAGCACCTTCGGCCGCCCGGTGTGCAGCCGCGCCATGCGCACCGCGTGCTCCACGGCGTCGGCGCCCCCGTTGGTGAAGAAGATCTTGTCCAGGTCGCCCGGCGTCCGCTCGGCGATCAGCCGGGCCGCCTCCGACCGCGCCTCGACGGCGAACGCGGGCGCGAAGGTCGTCATCCGCGCCGCCTGCTCCTGGATCGCGGCGACCACCTTCGGGTGCTGGTAGCCGATGTTGGTGAAGACGAGCCCGCTGGTGAAGTCGAGGTAGCGCCTGCCGTCGTAGTCCCAGAAGTACGAGCCCTCCGCACCGGCGACGGCGAGCGGGTCGATGAGCTCCTGGGCGGACCAGGAGTGGAACACGTGCGCGCGGTCCGCGGCCTTCACGGCGGCACCGGCCTGAGGATTCGGCTGAGGGGTCATGCGGGGAGCGTAGAGGCCCGCGCCGCGGAAGCGGTATCGGCGTCCTGTCCGCGGTGCGGGGGTTTCCGCGACACGTTGTCGACGACGGGTGGCCGACGGTCGACGACGGGTGGCCGACGACGGGTGGCCGACGGATCGGTGGCGACGTCCCGTCGCCGACGGCGGACGGGCCGGTGCCCGCGCCGGACCCGGCCCCGCGGCCCACGCCGGCCATCCGGCCGGGGAGGCGGGCCCGCCGCGGCGGCTGCCGAAGGCGCCGGGCGGGCCGCCGGCGGCTGTTACGGAACCGTGGACGCGGGCCCGTCCGGCCTCGCGCGCGCCCGCACTATCGTGGAGCCGTTGCACGGGCGCGCTGCGGGGAGGGGCCTGCGATGGAGAAGCTGGGGCCGGGGGATCCGCCCCGGATCGGGGCGTACCGGCTGCTGGCGCGGCTCGGTGCGGGCGGGATGGGGCACGTCTATCTGGCCCGGTCCGACCGCGGCCGCACCGTCGCCGTGAAGCTGGTGCGCGAGGAGCTGGCCGCGCGGGAGGAGTTCCGGGCGCGGTTCCGGCAGGAGGTGCAGGCCGCGCGGCGGGTCGGCGGGTACTGGACGGCGCCGGTGCTGGACGCGGACACCGAGGCCGCCGTGCCGTGGGTCGCCACCGGGTACGTCGCCGGGCCCAGCCTGCAGCAGGTCGTCGGGCGCGACCACGGGGCGCTGCCCGAGCGGTCGGTGCGCATCCTCGCGGCCGGGCTCGCGCACGCGCTGAAGGACATCCACGCCGCCGGGATCGTGCACCGCGACCTGAAGCCGTCCAACGTGCTGGTGACGATCGACGGCCCGCGCGTCATCGACTTCGGGATCGCCCGGGCGCTCCAGACCGTGACCGACGGGGGCCTGACCCGGACCGGCGCGCTCGTCGGCTCGCCCGGCTTCATGGCGCCCGAGCAGGTCCGCGGCGACCGGATCACCCCGGCCTGCGACGTCTTCTGCCTCGGCGCGGTGCTCGCCTACGCCGCGACCGGCTCCCTCCCCTTCGGCAGCGCCGACAGCGGCGTGCACGCCCTGATGTTCCGCATCGCCGAGGAGGAGCCCGACCTGACGGGCGTGCCCGAGGGCATCGCCGACCTGGTCCGCGACTGCCTGCGCAAGGACCCGGGCGCCCGTCCGACGCTGGACCGGATCCTGGAGCGCACCGGCGCGGACGACACCGTCGCCGACGGCCGCTCCCGCGACCCCTGGCTGCCGAGCGCCCTGGTGGCCCAGCTGGGGCGGCACGCGGTGCGGCTGCTGGACACGGAGGACCCGGAGGGGGCGTCCGGCGCCCGGCCCCGTCCCGGCGCCCCGCCCGGGTACGCCTCCCCCGAGCACGCCGCCGCCCCGGACGTCGTCGTCCCGCAGGGGGGCACGGGCCCGGGGCCGGTTCCCGTCCCGCCCCCGGGACAGTCCGGCGGCGGGACGCCGCTGAACCACACCCCCATGCCGGTCGCGGGCCAGGGGAACGGGTCCGCGCCCGCGGCGCCCCCGCCCGGCACCTCCGGGCCCCCGCCGCAGTCGCCCCCGCCCGCCTCCGCCGCGTACGGCTTCCCCCGGCAGCCCCGGCAGCCCTCGGCCTACGGCGACTCCCGGCAGCCGTCGGCGTACGGCTTCCCCCAGCAGCCCCAGCAGCCCCAGCAGCCCCAGCAGCCCCCGGCGTACGGCTCCCCGCAGCAGCCCCAGCACCCGCCGGCCTACGGCTACCCGCACCAGCCCGGCCCCGGCGCCTGGCCCGGAGCCCCGGGCGCGCCCGGGGGAGCCGCGTCCCGTCCGCCGTACGGCGGCCCCGGCGCCACCCCGCCGTACGGGCCGCCCCCGTACGGCGGCCCCGCGGCCCCGCAGGAGCCGCCGCGCAGGAGCGGGCGTTCCACGGTGCTGCTGGTGGCGGTCGCCCTGGTCGTCGCGCTGGCCGCCGGCGGCTCGGTGTACGCGCTGATGAGCGGCGCCGGCGGCGGCCGGGGCGGCGACGCCGCCGCCGCCCCGGCCGCCACCGATGGCCCCGCGGACCCCACCCCGTCCCCGACGCCCTCCCCCACCGCCACCGCCGGCACCTCGGCGCCGGCGGACGGCGCGGTCCCGGCGGCCTACCTGGGCACCTGGACCACGACCATCGACAACGCCGACGGCCGGCACACCCGGCGGCTCACCCTCCAGCAGGGCGAGGTCGGTGACACGGTCCTGTCCCTGACCGCCGAGGGGCCCGCGGGCGGCGGCACCTACCACTGCGTGTTCCAGGCCGCGCTGACCGAGGCGCCGCGGGCGGACGGCCCGCTGCGGGTCGGCCCCTCCACGGTGACCGTCGGGCGGCCGCGTTCGTCCTGTTCGCCGGGGGAGGCCACCGAGATCACCCTGCTGGCGGACGGCCGGCTCCGGCGGGTGAACGTGAGTACCGGGGAGACCCTGACGTACACCCGGCGGTGAGCTGGTTGAACGTACGGCGAACTTCTGCTCCGGGGTCCTGACCGGCCGGTCGTACGGGCCTACGGTGTGACCCCACGATGCGGCTCTGGAGTGGCGGGGGACACCGGTGGAGTGGCTGAGCACGGAGAACCTCGTGGCCGTCGGCACCGCGGTGCTCGGCATCGCCGCGTCCGCGGGAATGCTCTGGTACGACCGCCGGGTGCCGCGCCGCAAGCGCATCGGCTACCGCGTGCAGATGGACAGCCCCATCGGCGACGAGGCGCGGTCGGGCCGGCCCAACCCGCGCCTGGGGGAGTTCGACGTCCCGGTGATGGCCGACGCGACCCTCGTCCTGCTGCGGATCGAGAACGACGGCTCGCAGAGCATCGTCGCCACCGACTACACCGGTCCGGCGGACCAGCCGCACGGCCTGACCGCCGAGTTCGCCGGGCGCACCATCCAGGCCGTCTCCGTCACCCAGCCGTCCGGGATCGAGCACCTGACGGACCACTTCACGGCCGAGCGCGGCTTCCGCTACGAGGGCAACCGGGTGTACATCCCGCGGGTCCCGCTCAACCCCGGCCACCACTTCAAGCTGCTCGTGCTGCTGTCCGGCGGCGAGGTGGAGGGCGGGGTCAGGCTGATCGGCGGCCTCCAGGACGGCGCGGTGCACCGCAACAGCGCGGCCCGGCCGGACGAGAAGCCGCGTCTGTTCAGCTTCCCGGCCCGGCTGTTCACCGCGCTGCTCACGCTCGCCGTGCTCGGGCTGGCGGGCATCATCGTCTTCCGCGACGGCAACCCGATCGAGTGCGAGCAGGGCCGGCTGACGGTGACGGGCTCGACCGCCTTCGAGCCCGTCGTCGAGACGCTCGCGCGGCAGTACGAGGACAAGTGCCAGGGCGCCGACATCGCGGTGGAGACCCGCGGCAGCGAGGAGGGCGTCGCCGAACTCTCCCGGCTGGGCGAGCGGTCGGAGGACGACGCCCGGTCGGTGATCGCCTTCTCGGACGGCCCGATGGGCGAGCGCTGGGGCCTGGTGGGGGAGCCGGTGGCGCTGTCCGTCTTCACCCTCGTCGTCCACCCGGACGTCGACCTCGGCGAGCACGGCCTGTCCCTGCGGCAGGTGCGGGGCATCTACGCGGGCGAGTACACGCACTGGGGGCAGGTCCTGCCCGGGCGGGAGGCGATCGACGGCCTGCCCGTCGTCCTGGTCAGCCGGGGCGACGAGTCGGGGACGCGGCAGATCTTCCAGGAGCGGGTGCTCAGGGGCTGGGAGAAGGCCCCGAGCACCTCCCTCGACTGCGCGCCCGGACCGGCCGGCGGCGCGGTCACCCGCTGCGAGCTGGCCACCACCCGGGACGTGCTGGACAAGGTGGCGGAGCAGCCCGGGGCCATCGGCTACAGCGAGCTCGGTCTCGCCGAGCAGCGGGGCGACGCCGTGCGCGAGGTGCCCCTGGACGGCGACCGGCCCGACGACGAGCAGATCGAGCGGGGCGGCAGCCGCTACCCGTACCGGGACGTCGAGTACGCCTACACCTACGGCGCCCGGCGCCCCGGCTCCCTCGCGGCCGGTTTCCTCGCCTATCTCGACGAGGCCACCAGCCAGAAGGTGATCCGGGACAAGGGGCACCTGCCGTGCCTGCGGGACCCGGCGCTGTGCGGGTGACGCCGGTCCGCCCTTGAGGATTCTTGATATGTCCACGACCATGAGCGGGTGTGCGTGACCGGGCCGGCCAGGGGAGGACGCATGGGTCCCACGAGGAGAGCGGTGCTGACCGCGACGGGCGCGACGGCGCTGACCGCCGCGGCGACCGACGGGACGGCCGCCGCGGCGACCGGCGGGTCGGGGGGCGCGCGGCCGGGCTCCCGCCCGCCGGCCACCGCCCAGCCCCCGGGGCGCGAACTGCGCGCCCTGCTGCGGGAGATCGACCCGTTCCGCATCGAGGCGACGGTCCGCAAGCTGGTCTCCTTCGGCACCCGCCACACCCTCTCCGCCCAGGACGACCCGGACCGCGGCATCGGCGCGGCCCGCGACTGGCTCCTGGCCGAACTGCGCTCGTACGCCGCCGCCTCCGGCGGCCGGATGACGGCCGGACTCCAGTCGTACGTCCAGCAGCCGGCGTCCCGCATCCCCACGGCCACCCGCATCACCAACGTCGTCGCGACCCTGCGCGGCTCGGTGACCCCGGAGCGCGTCTACGTGGTCTCCGGCCACTACGACTCCCGCGCCACGGACGTCATGGACGCCACGTCCGACGCGCCGGGCGCGGACGACGACGCGTCCGGCGTGGCCGTGGTCCTGGAACTGGCCCGGGTGCTGGCCCGGCGCCGCCCGGCGTCGACGATCGTGTTCGCGGCGGTGGCGGGGGAGGAGCAGGGCCTGTACGGGGCGGCGCACATGGCGCAGCGGTTCGAGGAGGCCGGGACGGACGTCCGGGCCATGTTCACCAACGACATCGTCGGCAGCTTCACGGCGGACGACGGCACGAGGGACCCGTACACCGTCCGCCTCTTCGCGGAGGGCGTCCCCTCCTCCGAGACCCCCGAGCAGGCGGCGATCCGCCGCTCGGTGGGCGGCGAGAACGACTCCGCCACCCGCCAGCTGGCCCGTTTCGTCCGGGACGTGGCCGACAACGACGCGACCGGCATGCGCGTCCGCGTGATCCACCGCCGGGACCGCTACCGCCGCGGCGGCGACCACATCCCCTTCCTCGAACGCGGCTGCCCGGCCGCCCGCTTCACCGAGCCGGCCGAGGACTTCGCCCACCAGCACCAGGACGTCAGGGTCGACGAGACCGGCAAGCAGTACGGCGACCTGCCGGAGTTCTGCGACTTCGACTACATCGCGCGGGTGGCCCGGGTGAACGCCGCGACCCTGTGGACCCTGGCCCAGGCCCCGGACACCCCCCGCGACGCGAAGATCGTCACGGCCACGCTGACGAACGCGACCGAGCTGGTGTGGACCCGCGGCACGGAGCCGGACCTGGCCGGCTACGAGATCGTCTGGCGCGAGACGACGGAACCGGAGTGGACCCATGTCGTCCCGGTCGGGGACGTGACGCGCCACGAGGTGGACCTGTCGAAGGACAACGTGTTCTTCGGGGTGCGGGCGGTCGACCGGGCGGGGCTGCGCAGCCCGGTGGCGTTCCCGGACCCGCAGAGCTGACGGGCCGGGCCGCGGGGGCGTCCCCCGCCCGGGGAACGGGCGCGCCCGGAGGGCTCACCGCGGCTCCGGCGGCCGCTGCCGCGGCATGTTGGGCCGCGCGGTCCCCGGCGGCAGCGGCAACCGCCCGTGGGATCCCCCCGGCTCCTGCCGTCCCGCCCCCGGCGGGACCGCCGACTGGATCCCCAGCGGCGCGCCCCCGGTGCGGAACTCCACCATCCAGTCGGCGGTCTCCACCCGCACCAGCTCCGTCACGTCCTCGGAGAACCGCCGCAGCACCCCGAGGCACCGCTCCGCCGCCTCGCTCGCCGTCCCCTCCGTCGGCCCCAGCACCTCCCGCACGTTCTCCGACTCCCAGTCGAACTGGAGGGCCTGCAGCCGCCGCTGCACCGCCTGCGCCGTGGCCACGTCCCTTATCCACCCGGACGTCACCCCGAAGTACCGGTCCCCGGCCACGCACGCCACCCCGAGCAGCAGCGCCAGGTATCCCCAGGGGGCGACCCCGCCGACGACCCCGGTCATGTCCAGCAGCGGCAGCGCCGCCCCGGCGACCGCGCCCGTCGCGGTCCCGGCCCGCAGCAGCCGCGCCGCCCGCCGCTTCCACCGCCGGTCCGCGAGGTACCAGGCCGCCGTGTCCAGCGCTCCGCGCTCCACCCACCGGTACAGTTCCTCCAGCCGCTGTGCGGGCTCCCCCCAGTCCCCGGGCGGAAACGCCCGTCCGGCCAGGTCGCCCGGCCGCAGCCCGGCCGGTCCCTCGCCCCGCCCGTCCTGAGCCGGCCCCTCGGGCTGCATCTCCGGCTGAGCCACCCGGCACTCCCTACTGATCACGGTGCGTGACGTCCCTGCGGCGCTGACGTGACACCTGAGGCTGACGCGCCGCCCCCTTTCCTACCGCCCAATGGGTGGCGAAGGCCGGGTTTCGCATCTTTTCCGCCCGGAAGAGGGCCTTGTTCGGGTATGAGGCGCGCGGTCGGCTCACTCGAAGGAGTGACGGGGCACGGCCCGCGTGGACCACGTAGGCTCGTGCCGAACGGGAAAACCCGTACCGACAAGGAGCTGATCGTGATCCCCGGTGGTGGCCAGCCCAATATGCAGCAGTTGCTCCAGCAGGCCCAGAAGATGCAGCAGGACCTGCAACGGGCGCAGGAGGAGCTGGCGCGGACCGAGGTCGACGGGCAGGCGGGCGGCGGCCTGGTCAAGGCCACCGTCACCGGTGCCGGCGAGCTCCGCGCCCTGAAGATCGACCCGAAGGCGGTGGACCCGGAGGACACCGAGACCCTCGCCGACCTGGTCGTCGCGGCCGTGCAGGCGGCCAACGAGAACGCGCAGGCCCTCCAGCAGCAGAAGCTCGGCCCGCTCGCCCAGGGCCTGGGCGGCGGCAGCGGCATTCCCGGTCTGCCTTTCTGAGACGGCCGGCGGGCATCTACCGTACGTGGTGAAGGAACCTCAGGAAGGGCGGCAGTCCGTTGTACGAAGGCGTGGTCCAGGACCTGATCGACGAGCTGGGGCGGCTGCCCGGCGTCGGTCCCAAGAGCGCCCAGCGGATCGCCTTCCACATCCTGCAGGCCGAACCGACCGACGTGCGGCGGCTCGCGCAGGCGCTCATGGAGGTCAAGGCCAAGGTCCGCTTCTGCGCGATCTGCGGCAACGTCGCGCAGGAGGAGCACTGCTCCATCTGCCGCGACGCCCGCCGCGACCCGGCCGTCATCTGCGTCGTCGAGGAGCCGAAGGACGTCGTCGCCATCGAGCGCACCCGTGAGTTCCGCGGCCGCTACCACGTCCTCGGCGGCGCGATCAGCCCGATCGACGGGGTGGGCCCCGACGATCTGCGGATACGGGAACTTCTCGCGCGGCTGGCCGACGGGACGGTCACGGAGCTCATCCTGGCCACGGATCCGAATCTCGAAGGCGAGGCCACGGCGACGTACCTCGCCCGCATGATCAAGCCCATGGGCCTCAAGGTCACCCGCTTGGCCAGCGGCCTCCCGGTGGGTGGCGATCTGGAATACGCGGACGAGGTCACGCTCGGCCGTGCCTTCGAGGGGAGACGACTCCTAGATGTCTGACGCCACGCTGCACGCGACCCACCAGAACCCGGACGACTTCGCCGTCCAGATCGCGGACCAGATCGAGAGCTTCCTGGTCGCCGTCACCGAGGTCGCCAAGGGCGACGAGCCGGACTCGGTGGTCCCCTTCCTCCTGCTGGAGGTCTCCCAGCTGCTGCTGGCCGGCGGCCGGCTGGGCGCCCACGAGGACTTCGTCCCCGACGAGCGCTACGAGCCCGACCCGGGCCCCGAGCAGGACGTGGACGAACTCCGCGAGAACCTCGCCCGCCTCCTCGACCCGGTCGACGTCTACTCGGAGGTCTTCGACCCCTACGAGCCCCGCCGGGCCCCGGTTCCGGCCCGGATCTCCGACGACCTGGCCGACGTCATCGCCGACCTGCGCCACGGCATGGTCCACTACCGCGCGGGCCGCACCACGGAAGCCCTGTGGTGGTGGCAGTTCTCCTACTTCTCCAACTGGGGCTCGACCGCCTCGGCGACCCTGCGGGCGCTGCAGTCGGTCGTCGCCCACGTCCGCCTCAACCAGCCGCTGGAGGAGCTGGACGGCCTGGACACCGACCAGGGCATGGGCGACGAGACCCTGGAGTTCGAGGCGGGCCGGGTGATGGAGGCGGAGATCGGGGCGCAGCTGGGGTTCCGGCCGGCCCGGTGACGCCGGGCCGCCCGGCGGCGGGCGGCGGGCGGCTCAGTGGCGCGTCCAGCCCGCCAGGCTCTTCCAGACGGCGCTGCGCACCGAGCTGACCGGCACCTGCTCCGGCACGTACTGGTCGCAGCGACGGTTGTGGCAGGGGCCCGCGGTCCAGTGCGGGGTGAAGACGCCCATCCTCTTGTGCCGTTCCACGACGGCGTCCACCGGCTGCTTGCAGGAGGGGCAGACGTAGGCGCGACCGGTCGGGGAAGTTGTCCGGGTTTTCCGCTCATTGTCCATAGTCGTCATTTTAAGACCGCTTTACATGGTTTTGGGAATCCTTTGGCCGGACGGGAGGGCGCAGCAGGCTGAGCCCGACGGAGACGGCCAGGACGGCGACGATGACTCCGAGGCTGAGGGGCGAGGGCACTTCGGGAACGGCGGGGCTGATCATCTTGTGGGACGCCTGGAGGATCAGCTTGACGCCGATGAAGGAGAGGATGATCGCCAGCCCCGTGCTGAGGTAGTGGAACCGGTCGAGCAGGCCGGCGAGCATGAAGTACAGGGCACGCAGGCCCAGGATGGCGAAGGCGTTGCTGGTGTAGACGATGAAGGCGTCGCTGCTGACGGCCAGCACGGCGGGCACGCTGTCCACGGCGAAGACCAGGTCGGCGGCCTCGATCGCGGCGACGACGGCGAGCAGCGGGGTGGCGACGCGGCGTCCGGCCTCCTTGACGAAGAAATGCGCCCCGGCGTACTCGTCCCGCACCGGGACGATCCTGCGGAGCAGACGGACGGCGATGCTCTTGCCGGGGTCGAAACTGTCCTCCTCCTCCTTCAGGATCTTGTACGTGCTGTAGAAGAGGATCGCGGCGAAGACGAACAGGACGGCCGTGAAGCGGCTGACCACCGCCACACCGGCGGCGAGGAAGATCCCCCGGAAGACCAGGGCGCCGAGGACGCCGAGGAACAGCACCCGGTGCTGGTAGGCGCGCGGCACCTTGAAATAGCCGAAGATCAGCGCGAAGACGAAGAGGTTGTCGACCGACAGGCTCTTCTCCAGCAGCCACGCGGTCGTGTACTCCACCCCCGGCGTCGTGCCCACCACGAGGAAGACGACGGCGCCGAAGACGATCGCCAGCCCCACCCAGACCCCGCTCCACGCGGCGGCCTCGCGGAAGCCGATGACGTGGGCCTGCCGGTGCGCGAGCAGGTCGACCGCCAGGGACACCAGGACGGTGACGGCGAAGGCCATCCACAGCCACAACGGCACGTCGTACACGGTTTCGGCCTCTCGTCGAGCGCTTCGACCGGCGGTTCCCTCCAGTCTGGGACACGCGGTGGTGGTTGTCGCCTCGTGCGCCCGTCACCGGGGCGCGGCGGGGATCACCGGGTCACGGCGGAGAGCAGGGCCTTCGCGTCGACGTACGGGGCGGTGGGCGTCGGCACGCTGTACCAGCGCAGCGGCCAGGTGTTGCCCTGGAGCGCCGGAACCCCGACGTACGTGACGCTGGTGCGGTCGCTCCGGCCGCCGAACCGCTGCACCCCGAGCGGCCAGCCGTGCCGGTGCGCCTCGCCGGGCGGCAGCAGGAAGTACACCCACCGGCCCCCGCCCGCCTCGCACACGATCGGCCCCGCGTCGTCGCCCGTCGCGTCGATCAGGTGGTCGGCGACCAGTTCGCCTCTCAGCCCCTCGATCCGCACGGCGTCGAAGTGCACGCCGCTCACACGGAGCCGGTGGCCGGAGACCGGGACCCAGTCGGGACGGTGAATCGCGTCGTTCATGCTCACACGGTGCTGCCGATCGCCCTACGCTCGGTAGCCACTGTCGTGATACGCGCCGGTGTGTATCGGTCGGAGGTGGGCGCTGTGCCGGGCCAGAAGAACACCAACTCCCAGCCGCCCGTGATGTGGCGCTTCAGCGGGAACCAGATGAAGCTCTGGCGTGCCAAGGCGAACATCAGCCGCGAGCAACTTGCCGCCGCCGCCAACTATTCCCCGGACACGATCAAGTCCATGGAGCAGGGCGTGCGGATGCCGACGCCCCGGGTGCTGGACGTGGCGGACGAGCTGTGCCGGGCGGGGGGTCTGCTGAGCGCGGCCAAGGAGTACTTGAGCAGGGAGAAGTTCCCGGCTCGGGCTCAGGAGTTCATGGAGCGGGAGAAGGAGGCGATCGGGCGCTGGTCGTACGAGTCCATGTTGATCCCCGGTCTGTTGCAGACGGAGGGATACGCGCGAGCGCTGATCGAGAACCGCTACCCGCCCCTGGACGAGGAGACGGTCGAGAAGCGGATCGCGGCCCGCATGGAGCGGCAGGCCATCCTCACCGAGCGGAAGCCGCCGGTGGCTGTGAGCTTCGTCGTGTACGAAGCGGCGCTGCGCAGTCCGTTCGTGAACGCTGAGCAGTTGAGCCGCCTACTGGAGGCGTCCCACCTGCGGAACGTCGTGTTGCAGGTGTTGCCGTTCGAGCGGGTGATCAGCGACGCGCTCATGGGTCCCATGGTGTTGCTGGAGACCGGCGACCACGAGCGATTCGCTTTCACGGAGGGCCCGTTCGCCAGTGAATTGTCGGCCGATCCGGAGGTTGTCAGCCGCGTGACCGGGCGGCTTAGCATGATTCGCGCGCAGGCTCTCAGCCCCGACGAGTCGGCCCGTTTCATCGAGCGGATGGTGGATCGCCGTGAGTGACCAGCTGACGTGGTTCAAGTCGAGTTACAGCGACAACGAGGGCGGTGACTGCGTCGAGGTGGCGCTGTCGTGGCTGAAGTCGAGTTACAGCGACAACGAGGGCGGAAACTGTGTCGAGGTGGCCCTGTCCGCCACCGTCCACGTCCGCGACTCGAAGAACCCCTCGGGCCCCTGCCTCCGCATCGCCGCCCCCGCTTGGGCGGCCTTCATCGCCGCAGCTCAGCCCGGAGCTTGAGCCCCGGGCTTCGAGCCCTTCCCCTGGTTTTCTGGTCTGGTTGAAATACCCAACCAACCAATCCGGTACGTGAGTTGAAGCGTCCTACCTCGAAAGAGTGACGTTCCGTGATCGGCTTGCATCGGAACGTAAAGTCACCCTAGGTTCGCGGCAAAAGATCGGCCCCGGTCGGTGCGCCAACACCGGCTCCGGGGCCTGAACCTACGCATCGAAGGAAGAGTTCGATGGTGGCTTGCTCCTACCCTAGCCCCGCCCTGCCGTCCCCGTCCCACCCGATGGCCAAGACGGGTTACGGCAAGCGCTCCGCGGGTGACGAGGAACCGCACGCGGATCCGGACTTCGCACACCTGAGCCCCCGCGACCGCGAGATCGCCGTCTTCGTCGACCACCTCGAAGAGGGCCACGCGATGGGCTACAAGGCGATCGCGGCGGAACACCCCCGCTACGGCCAGCAGGCCGTCCGCACGTCGTTGCGGAGCCTGAGCGACGTCGGGCACATGAAGCAGATCAGGGAGCACATCACCGTCGAGGACCACTCGATGCGGTGGGTGACGCGCACGTACTGGTCGCGTACCCGCAGGCCGGCGCAGTGGTGGGAGGAGTTCGCGCGGGAGCGCAAGGGCCGGATCGTCACCGAGGACCACCGCCCGGGACTGGCCCGGACGGACGAGCCCGAGACGCCCGCCCCGGAGACGGAGACGGAGACGGGGGTGGGGGCGGAGACGGTGGCGGGGGCGGACTCGGAACCGCAGTCGTGCCCCCGGCCCCAGTCCCGGCCCCGGTCCGGATCCCGGCCCGAGCCTCGGCCGGAACCCCGCGCCGACACCGCCTACCGCACGCTCGCCGACCTGCGGGACGTGGACCCCCGGATGCCTCTGTCCGACTCCGACTGCCGGTCGCTCGCCTCGCTCGTGGGGGAGTGGCTGTCGCGCGGCTCGACGCCCCAGGACGTCACCCGCGCCCTGACCGAGGGCCTTCCGGCCACCGTGACCAACCCGGGCGGACTCGCCCGCAACCGACTGGAGAGCAAGATGCCCCCGAAGAAGGCGAAGATCCGGCAGAAGCCCGCCCCGCGCCGGGCCCGCGTGGACCGCGTGATCGAGTGCTGCGTCACCTGCGACGCGGACGAGCGCACGGTGAAGATCGTGGGCGGGATGTGCCCGGAGTGCCGCGCGGAGTGGGAAGCGGACCTGGCGGCGGAGGCGGCCGGTGAGGTCCCCGCCGGGTTCGTCCCGGACACGTTCCTGTCCCGCCCGGACACCGGCGTCGTGGACGTAGCCCGCCGGGCGGCGGAGGTCCGGGCGGCCGGCGGGCTGCGCTCCGGAGCCGAGAGGGCGCGATGAGCGTGCGGGAGGTACCGGGAGAGCGCCATGGGGTCGAGGCGGCGATGCCATGACCCCCAGGCCCGGGCACCCGCCGCAGATGTCCGTCGAGGAGTCCGGGGAACCGGCACGCCATGCCCCCGAGGCGGTGCGGCTGGAGTTCGTCAGGGGAAAGGTCCGGGGCAAGGCCGTTCCGGACGGCAACCACAGCGAAATCCGCGTGTGGCTTCTGGAGCGGTGCGTGCGCCCGCGCCCTGATCTCCGGCTCCCTCCCGAGCGCGGCCCGAAGACCGAGGCCCACCGCGGGGGCGTGCTCGCGCCGACGCGATCCTTGTGCCCAGGGGCGCTCGCAAGGGGCACGGCGAGCGGTCCGGGACCGACGGCGTCCTCATGGCTGTGGAGATCACGTCGAACGATTCCGACACCGACCAGCGTGACCGTGCCGAGAAGCCCGACGGCTACGCCGCCGCCGACATCCCTGTCCATCTCCTCGTCGACCGGGACGACCACTCGGTCGCCGTGTACAGCCGGCCCGAGGACGGCCGCTGCCGCCACGCGGAGAAGCCCCCCTTCGGCGCCGCCGTCCGGCTCCCCGCCCCTGTGGACACCGCGCCCCTTAGGGACCTCGCCGACCCCGCTCACCGACCGTCCACCGCCCGCCCACCGGGCCTGACCGGACGGGGTGACCTGAACCACTTTCGGCGTGGCGCGTCAGGGGACGGGGAAGGGCTCACCGGGGCGCGCCGGAGCCGTCCGCGGTGATCATTCAGTGAGCCGGACGTCTCACGATGCGATATCGCCGGGAGTGATTTCGGCCGCTCGATAGACTGAGCCGACCCGCAGTACACCGGCGTATATGCGGAAAGAACACAAACGGAGCGAGGAGCGCACGTGGGCCTTGTCGTGCAGAAGTACGGAGGCTCCTCCGTAGCCGATGCCGAGGGCATCAAGCGCGTCGCCAAGCGGATCGTGGAAGCGAAGCAGAACGGCCACCAGGTGGTGGCCGTGGTTTCCGCGATGGGCGACACGACGGACGAGCTGATCGATCTCGCCGAGCAGGTTTCCCCGATGCCTGCCGGGCGCGAGCTCGACATGCTGCTGACCGCCGGAGAGCGTATCTCCATGGCCCTGCTGGCCATGGCGATCAAAAACCTGGGCCACGAGGCCCAGTCCTTCACCGGCAGCCAGGCAGGTGTCATCACCGACTCGGTCCACAACAAAGCCCGGATCATCGACGTCACGCCGGGCCGCATCCGCACCGCGCTGGACGAGGGCAACATCGCCATCGTCGCCGGCTTCCAGGGCGTCAGCCAGGACACCAAGGACATCACCACCCTCGGCCGCGGCGGCTCCGACACCACCGCGGTGGCCCTGGCCGCCGCGCTGGACGCCGAGGTGTGCGAGATCTACACCGACGTCGACGGCGTGTTCACCGCCGACCCGCGCGTGGTGAAGAAGGCCCGGAAGATCGACTGGATCTCCTTCGAGGACATGCTGGAGCTGGCCGCGTCCGGGTCCAAGGTGCTGCTCCACCGCTGTGTGGAGTACGCCCGCCGCTACAACATCCCGATCCACGTCCGCTCCTCCTTCAGCGGGCTGCAGGGCACGTGGGTCAGCAGCGAGCCGATCAACCAAGGGGACAAGCAGGTGGAGCAGGCCATCATCTCCGGTGTCGCGCACGACACCTCCGAGGCCAAGATCACGGTCGTCGGCGTGCCGGACAAGCCGGGCGAGGCCGCCACGATCTTCCGCACGATCGCCGACGCCGAGGTCAACATCGACATGGTCGTGCAGAACGTGTCCGCCGCCGCCACGGGCCTGACGGACATCTCCTTCACGCTGCCGAAGACCGAGGGCCGCAAGGCCATCGATGCGCTGGAGAAGAACAAGGCCGGCATCGGCTTCGACTCGCTGCGCTACGACGACCAGATCGGCAAGATCTCCCTCGTCGGCGCCGGCATGAAGACCAACCCGGGCGTCACGGCCGACTTCTTCACGGCCCTGTCCGAGGCGGGCGTGAACATCGAGCTGATCTCGACCTCCGAGATCCGCATCTCGGTCGTCACCCGCGCCGACGACGTGCCCGAGGCCGTCCGCGCCGTGCACACCGCCTTCGGGCTGGACTCCGACAGCGACGAGGCCGTCGTCTACGGAGGCACCGGCCGCTGATGGCCGAAACCGTACGGTCCGCCCGGGCCGGACGTCCGACGCTCGCGGTCGTGGGGGCGACCGGAGCCGTCGGCACGGTCCTGCTCCAGATCCTGTCCCACCGGGCGGACGTCTGGGGCGAGATCCGTCTGATCGCCTCGCCGCGCTCCGCCGGCCGCAAGCTGGCCGTGCGCGGCGAGGAGGTCGAGGTGACGGCGCTGACCGAGGAAGCCCTCGACGGCGTCGACATCGCGCTGTTCGACGTCCCCGACGAGGTCGCCGCCGAGTGGGCGCCGCGCGCCGCCGCCCTCGGCGCGGTCGTCGTCGACAACTCCCGCGTCTTCCGCATGGCCGCGGACGTGCCGCTCGTCGTGCCCGAGGTCAATCCGCACGCCGTGCGCACCCGGCCGCGCGGGATCGTCGCCAACCCGCGCTGCACGACCCTGTCCATGATCGTCGCGCTGGGCGCGCTGCACGCCGAGTTCGGGCTGCGCGAGCTGGTGGTCTCCTCCTACCAGGCGGTGAGCGAGGCGGGCCGGGCCGGCGTGGAGACGCTGCGCCGGCAGCTGTCCCTGGTGGCCGGTACGGAACTCGGGACCAGCCCCGGCGACCTGCGCCGGGCCGTCGGGGACGGCACCGGGCCCTTCCCGGAGCCGGTCGCCCTGAACGTCGTCCCGTGGACCGGGACGCTCCAGGACGACGGCTGGTCGTCGGAGGAGACGGCGCTGCGGGACGAGTCCCGCAAGATCCTCGGGCTGCCGCGGCTGCCGGTGGCCGTCACCTGCGTACGGGTGCCGGTGGTCACCGCGCACGCGCTGACCGTGCACGCCCGCTTCGAGAGCGAGGTCACCGTCGACAAGGCCCGCGAGATCCTCGCCACCGCGCCCGGCGTCGTGCTCTTCGACAACCCGGCGGCCGGCGAGTTCCCCACGCCCGCCGACGTGGTCGGCACCGACCCGACCTGGGTCGGACGGGTACGGCGGGCGCTCGACGACCCGACCGCCCTGGAACTGTTCGTCTGCGGCGACAACCTGCGCAAGGGGGCCGCGCTCAACACCGCGCAGATCGCGGAACTGGTGGCGGCGGCACCGTCGTGAGGCGGCGGCACCGTCGTGAGGCGGCGGCACCGCTGGAGGGCGGCGGCACCGCTGTGGGGTGGCGGAGCCGCTGTGGGGCGGTGGCGGAACTGTCGTGAAAGGGCGTCGGCGCAGAAAAAGTCCCGGCCGGTGCGGGATCGGTCAGTAGGATCCGGGTGCGGGATGTGACCCGAAAGATCGTTCGGAACACTTGTACGCGCCTCTTTCGGCATTAGAGGATTTCCTCCCCGCCCTCCGCAACCACGCGGAGGGCGGGGAGCGTCTTTGCGGTCGCCCTCTCGGGCCGTGGGAGCGCTTCAACAGGCGTGGGGACGCCGAGGAACGAGCGTGGGGACGCTCGTTCTCATGGAACATAGGGGGAGATCGGGACGCATGAGGGCATTTGATGTGCCGTCGGTCGTGCTGCCGGCCGCGAGAACGCGGCCGACGGCTCCGGCGGACGCCGACGCGAACGCGACGCCCGACACGTACAACCCTTGCGGGGGGACGCGTGTCCAACTGGCGTGGCAGAGGTACTCGACTTCTCCCCGAAGCTCTTCGAGCAGGGGATACCCCCAGCGGCGACGCGCGGCACGGCCCTGCGGCCGCCCCGTCGGCCCGTCCGGCCCCGCGCGGCGGGCGCGTCCGGTGGCATGCCGGTGATCGCGCCCATGCCCGCAGCGCGGCCCGCCCGCATACCGGACCAGCGCGACGGCGCCGAGCACCCCGAGAGCGCGGTGGCCGCCGGTACCACCGTCGATCACCTCACCGAGACCTACCGCACCCACTACCGGTCGCTGCTGGGTCTCGCCGCACTCCTCCTCGACGACACCGCCTCCTGCGAGGACGTCGTCCAGGAGGCCTTCATCCGCGTCCACTCGGCGCGCAAACGCGTCCGCGACCCGGAGAAGACCCTGGCGTATCTGCGGCAGACGGTCGTCAACCTCTCCCGGTCGGCGTTGCGTCGCCGCATCCTCGGCCTCAAGCTGCTGTCGAAGCCCATGCCGGACATGGCGAGCGCCGAGGAAGGCGCCTACGACCAGCTGGAGCGCGACTCCCTCATCAAGGCGATGAAGGGACTGCAGCGCCGCCAGCGCGAGGTGCTGGTCCTGCGTTACTTCGCGGACATGACGGAGGCGCAGGTCGCCGAGACGCTCGGCATCTCCCTGGGCTCGGTGAAGGCGTACGGCTCGCGTGGCATCGCGGCGCTCCGGCTGGCCATGGAGGCGCCCGCATGAGCGACGGCGACGACGGGCGGCGCGACGCGCCCCCACGCCACGAGCTCCACGAGTGGCGCGAGCCGACCAGGACGAACGAGCAACAGCCGAAGCACTCGCACGCTGGGAACGGAACTGTGAACCACGGCCCCGACGACCAGGGCCCCGACGTTCAGGGGCCCGACGGGCTCGAATCGGACGAGCTGGCACTGCGCAGGATGCTGCACCAGGCGGTCCAGGGGGTGGAGCCGCGCGACGGCACCCTGGAGTATCTGCGGCGGGCGGTGCCCGCCCGGCGGGCCCGCAAGCGGCAGGCAGCCGTCGGCATGGCGGCCGCCGCCCTCTTCATCGGCACCGCGATCCCCGCCCTCGTGCACGTCTCCCACACCACCGGCCCCGACGCCAACCCGTCCGTGGCCGGGCACGCCTCCCAGGCACAGGGCGGCGTCGGCCAGGGCAAGGACCCCGGCGGCGGGGAGAGCACCGCCGGGCGCGGCTCGGACAAGGCCGAGGGCAAGGACAAGGAGGAGGCGAAGGAGGAGGACAAGGGCACGGGCAAGGACCCGGACACCGGCACCGGAACCGGCCCCGACAAGGGCGCCGGCCCCTCCTCCAGCAGCGCGGCCTCCACCGCCGCCTGCACGGCCGCCCAGCTCGGCTCCGCCACCGGGAGCGCCGCCGCCCCCGACTCCACCGGAGCCGTCTACGGCTCCTTCCGCGTCACCAACGTCTCCGGCGCCGGCTGCACCGTCGGCGGCCCCGGCGGGGTGAGCGTGCTCGCACAGGGCGCTGCGGACCAGGCCAAGCTCGGCACGGCCCGGCACGTGGCCGGGGACGCGGCGGCCGGACTGCCCGACCCGTCCCAGGAGGCCGCGCAGCTGGTGCTGGCGCCGGGCGCCGCCTACGAGGTGAAGTTCGCCTGGGTGCCCTCGGAGACCTGTCCCACGACCGGCGGCGGCACCGACGGCGGCACGGGCGGCGGCGCGGGCACCGTCGACCCGACCCCGGAGCCCACGCCGACGGAGGGCACGAGCGTCGACGGCGGCACCACCACCACCGACACCGAGACGGGCACGGCGACCCAGCTGATGACGGCGGACGGCCCGGCCGACGGCAGCGTCGTGGTGACGTACACGGCGGAGACGGGCGCGGCGTCGGCGACGGTCACCGTGCCCAGCGCGTGCGCGGGGACCGTGTACTGGACGGGAGTGCTGGCGGGGGCGTAGCGGACCGCCGGCCGGCCGGGTCGCGGGCGCACCGCCGGCCGGGCCGGACCGCCGCGGTCCCACGGCGGCCCGGCTGTGCCATTGCCGTCCCACGGCGGCCGGGTTGTGCCACTGCCGTCACATGCCGGTCAGGCTGTATCGCCGGGGTCGCACCACGCCGGTCGGGCTCCGTCGCTGCCGTCACACGCCGGTCGGGCTGGGCTGCTGTCGCTCCCCCTCGGCGACCAGGCCCAGCTCCGCGTCCCGCGCGAACTCCACCTCCCGGCGCAGCAGCCGGAACCACATGAAGATCACGAAGCCCACGAAGGCGAACCACTCGGCCGTGTAGCCGAGATTCTGGAACGCCTTCAGATCCAGGCCCGTGTTCTGCGGCGTGGTCGCGGGCACGGCCCGCATCCCGGAGTCGCCCCGGTTGAGCGTGACCCACGCGTCGTGCACGTCGTCCGGCACCAGGTTCACCAGCGACGCCGCGCTGATCGCCGACGTCTGCCCGGCCGGCAGGCCGCTGCGGGCGGGGACGCCGTTCTCACCCGGGGTCTCCGACGCCTGCAGCGCTCCGGTGACCGTGACCTCGCCGGTGGGCGGGGCCGGCGCCTTCGCCGGGTCGGCCGCGCCGGGCAGCCAGCCCCGCACGACGGGCAGCACCCGGCCGGAGTCGGTGCGCAGCAGCGTCAGGACGTAGAACCCGCTCCTGCCGTCGAGCTTGCGGTCCGGGACGAGCAACTGCTTGCCGTACCGGCCGGTCGCGGTGACCTGCTTGCCGACGGTCGCCTTGTCCACGGGCAGCAGCTCCGCCAGCGGACGGGGCGCCTCCTTGCGGGCGGACGCGGCCTGCGCGCCGGCGCTGCGGTGGTCCTGCACACGGTCCTCGAACCGGCCCAGCTGCCACGACCCCATGAAGATGCAGAAGGGGATGGCGAGCAGCACGAAGACGTTGATCCCCCACCAGCGGGGCGTCAGCAGAAACCGGTACACGCCCTCCACGGTACGGGGCGGGCGGGCGAATCCCGGCCGCGGGGTGCCGCGCCGCCCGGGGACGTACCGGCTCCGCCGCCCGTCGGCCGAGCCACGGGCGCGATGCGGTGTCCGGCCTCGGCGGCCACCCACAGGGGCACGACTGTGCTGCGCAGATCGGTCATGGCCAGGAGTGTGCACCCTGCCACTGACAATCGGCCCCGCCCCGCCCGGCAGGGTCGGCGCGGCGCGCGGCCCTCGGTACGTGACGTGCGGCGCGCGGCCGTCGGTGTGCGACCGCTCGGCGCACGACCGTCGGTACACGGCCGCTCGGCGCGCGACCGCTCATCGCACGGTCGCGGGGTCGTCCACAGGTCGGAGTTGTCCACAGGCTGAGGAGCTGACCGGCCATGTGTCGGCGGAGGCAGGCAGTATGGGGCCATGACTGAGAGCAACAAGTCCGTCTCGCGGGACGAATGGGATCAGCGGGGGCGACGAGGACAGAGCGAGGAGATGCCGGACTGGGAGAAGCGCTTCCGGGCGCCCCGGGTGTCACTGCCCGACTGGGCGGAGGACGCGCCGGACCGCTCCTTGTTCGTCTCGAACGCGACGGGGACGTACGAGCTGTACGCCTGGGACCGGTCGACCGGTGAGCAGCGCCAGGTCACGAACCGGCCCAACGGCACGACGGACGGGGTGCTCTCACCGGACGGCGAGTGGATCTGGTGGTTCGACGACAAGGACGGCGACGAGTTCGGCGTCTGGCGCCGTCAGCCCTTCGCGGGCGGCGAGGACGAGCTCGCGGCGCCGGGCCTCGACCCGTCCTACCCGGCGGGCCTCGCCCTCGGCCGGGACGGACGCACGGCGGTCGTGGGCCGCTCCACGGACGAGGACGGCACGACGATCCACCTCGTCCGCACCGGCGAGGCCCCGGTGGAGATCTACCGCCACCGAGAGTCGGCCGGCGTCGGCGACCTGTCGTACGACGGCTCGCTGATCGCCGTCGAGCACACGGAGCACGGCGACGCCATGCACTCGGCGCTGCGCGTCCTGCGCCCCGACGGCACGACGGTCGCGGAGCTCGACGACACCAGGGGCGGCACGAAGGAGCTGGGCCTGGAGGTGCTGGGCTTCGCCCCCGTCGACGGCGACACCCGGCTGCTTGTCGGCCACCAGCGCCGCGGCCGCTGGGAGCCCCTGGTCTGGGACGTGGCGACGGGCGAGGAGACGGACCTGGCGCTGGAGCTGCCGGGCGACGTCAGCGCCGAGTGGTACCCGGACGGCACGGGCCTGCTGATCGTGCACGGTTTCGAGGCCCGCAGCGAGCTGTTCCGCTACGACCTGGCGAGCCGCGAGCTGGCGAGGGTCCCGACCCCGCCCGGCACGGTGTCGGGCGCGACGGCCCGTCCGGACGGCAGCGTGGAGTACCTCTGGTCGTCGGCCGCACAGCCCCCGGCGGTCCGCTCGACCACGGGCAGGGTCGTCCTGGACCCGCCCGGCATGAAGTCCCCGGGCTCCGTTCCCGTGGAGGACGTGTGGGTGGAGGGCCCGGGGGGCCGCATCCACGCCCTGGTCCAGAAGCCGGCGGGCGCGACGGGCCCCCTCCCCACGGTCTTCGACATCCACGGCGGCCCGACCTGGCACGACAGCGACTCCTTCGCGGCCGGTCCCGCGGCCTGGGTCGACCACGGATACGCGGTGGTCCGCGTCAACTACCGCGGCTCGACGGGCTACGGCCGGGCCTGGACCGACGCCCTGAAGCACCGCGTCGGCCTCATCGAGCTGGAGGACATCGCCGCGGTCCGCGAGTGGGTGATCTCCTCCGGCCTCGCGGACCCCGGCCGGCTGATCCTCACCGGCGGCTCCTGGGGCGGCTACCTCACCCTCCTCGGCCTGGGCACCCAGCCGGACGCGTGGGCGCTGGGCATCGCCGCGGTCCCGGTCGCCGACTACGTCACGGCGTACCACGACGAGATGGAAGCCCTGAAGGCCATGGACCGCACCCTGTTCGGCGGCACGCCCGAGGAGGTCCCGGAGCGCTTCGAGGCATCGTCCCCGCTGACCTACGTCGACCAGGTCAAGGTCCCGGTCTACATCTCGGCCGGCGTCAACGACCCCCGCTGCCCCATCCGCCAGATCGACAACTACGTCAAACGCCTGGAGGCGAGGGGCGCGGTCCACGAGGTCTACCGCTACGACGCGGGCCACGGCTCCCTGGTGGTCGACGAACGCATCAAGCAGGTCCGCCTGGAGCTGGACTTCGCGGCGAGGCACTTGCCGGGTTAGCCGAGGGACCGCCCGGTCCGCGCCGTGCCCGCCCGGTCCGCGCCGTGCCCGCGCGGACCGGGCCGTGAGCGGACGAGGCCCGGGCCTCGAGGCCCGGGCCCGGTGCCGGGGGCTTGGCGGAGCCTTCGGCGGATCGCGGAGGGGGGAGGGGACCCGCCCCTGCGACCCCCGGCCCCGCGGCCCCACCCCCTACGCCCCGGCTCGTCCCCTACGCCCCGGCCCGCTCCCGTGTCCGCCGCCCCAGCAGCTCCGCCAGCCCTCGCCTGGTCGCCGCCAGCACCACCCGGTCCTCGCCGCGCAGCACATACGTGTCGGGCAGGTCCCACACCAGCCCCGACGCCCGCGCCCCCTCGCTGGCGCCGTCGGCCCCCGGCCTCACGCGCCGCTCCTCGGTGGCCCCCGCCGTGTCCAGCGCCAGCACCCGCCACGCCCCCGCCCGGAACGCCTCCCCGACCGTCTTCCCCTCCAGCTGCGGATGCCCGGCCACCTCCACGGCCGCGAACAGCAGCACCCGCCGCTCCACCGGGATCGCCCCCAGGATCTGGCGCCCCATCATCGCCCCGGCGAACGCGGGCGCGGCCAGATGCGACACGCTCCGGCTCCGGGTGAGCGCACCGGGGTGCGCCGCCCGCAGGGTGCGGTACACGGCGGTCGCGAAGTCGTCGTCGTACAGCCGCAGCACCACCCGCAGATCGGGCCGCACGGACCGGGCGTACAGCACGGCCTCCAGGTTCGTGGTGTCCGCGCTGGTCAGCGCCAGCAGCGCATGTGCCCGGTGGATCTTGGCGGCTTCCAGGACGCCCTCCTGCGTGACGTCCCCGAGCACCACCGGCACCCGCAGCCGCCGCGCCGTCGCCAGTCCCCGCGCCTCCGGGTCGGCCTCGACGCACACCACGGGGATGTGCAGCTCGCGCAGCCGGGTCAGCACCCGCGTGCCGATCTTCCCGAGTCCGAGCAGCACCACGTGCCCCCCGAGCCCGCGCGGCGGCTTCCGCAACGCGGACGCGCTGCGGAACGTCCCCAGCGCTTCGAGCACCGCCGCCAGCAGCACCGGCAGCAGCAGCAACCCGACCAACGCGGACAGCAGTTGCAGCAGCTGACGCGGCACCGACTGGTGCTCCGCCGGCTCGTTGATCGCGAACAGGTCGAGCAGCGTGACGTACGTGGCGTACAGCAGGTCCTTCCCGGTCACCACCGACAGCGCCACGGCGAGCGCGACCACGCACCCCACCAGCCCTGTCAGCGACCACCGCAGCCGCCGTGAGAACAGCGAGGCCAGCGGCGGCACCCCGGCGCCGCGCCCCGAGGCCGCCGAGGCCCCGGCGTACGACACCTGCTCCAGCACCACCGTCCCGCGCCCGGTCGCCGCCGCCACCGCCGCCGCGTCGGGCAGCAACTGCGGCCCCTGCTCGCCGCTGCTCTCCGAACCGTCCGCGCCCGCCGGGTCGTTGCTCGTCGCGGACAGCAGCGCCAGCGTGCACAGCCCCGGATCGGCCACCGCGCCCGGCCGGGGCGGCGGCCGCTCCACCGCGCGCAGCAGCAGCCCGTCCGTCTGGACGACCTTGCTGGTCCCGGCGAGCGCGGTGGCGGCCAGCGCGGGCGCGGCGGTGTCGGCGTCGGACAGCACGGTCGTGGAGGCGTCGATGTCCGGCCCCGGGGAACCCTCGGACGCCAACGCCGCCGCCTGATCCAGCAGTTCCTCTATGTGCTGCCCCAGCCGCCGGTTGTAGAGCCGGAGGACCAGCCGCAGCCGGGGGTTGAGGCGGCGGGCGGTGAGGGCGGCGCGGATGTTGGTCTCGTCGTCGTCGTACACGAGCGCCAGCGCGGCGGCCCGGTCCACGCCCACGTCGGCGAGCACCGCCTCGGTCAGCTCGGCGGCCTCCACCACCCGGCCGTCGCCGCCCGCGCCCCGGTTGGCGGTCACGTTCACCATCCGGCCCAGCAACGCCACGGCCCGGGCCCGCCCGACCACCGGCTGCCGTACGCCGCGCCGGGAGGGCGGGACGACGAGCGTGACCTGTTCGCCGTACACGCTCCGCAGTTCGGCGGCGAGCCGGTGCGCGAGCCCGTCGTCGCCGCACACCACCATGTGCGCCGACGGATCACCCCCCGGCCTCTGCCCCGGACCCGGACCCTGATTAGGAACGCTCCCCACGAGGGGAAAGACTGCCCCAACGGGACGGGTGGTTCCAGCGGTCACCGAACGACGGCCGGTGCCCCGCCGTACGGGAGGGGAAGCCGGGCGGCCGACGCCCGGCTCCACCGCCGCGGGTCAGTAGTTCGCGTTGGCGAGGATCTCCCCGTCCTTGTCGTACACCGTCACCAGTCCGTTGTCGGACTCGTAGCAGGACGTGAACGCCGAGGCGATCAGCTTCCCCCTGTTCTCCCGCCGCCTGCTCGGCTACGCGATGGCCGAGCGGCACGACGCCGACCTGGTCGTCGCGTCCCTGAACATGGCCGCGGCCACCCGAGGCGGCGACGTGCGCGGCGTGATCATGCACACGGACAGGGACAGCGAGTACTGCTCGCGGCGGTTCAGGCGGGCCTGCCGAAAGCTCGGCGTGGTCCAGCCCATGGGCAGAGTCGGATCCTGCTTCGACAACGCCGTGAGCGAGGCGTTCAACGGCGTCCTCAAAGTCGAGTACGTACACCGCCACACCTCCCGCACCCGCACCGAGGCCCGCATCGAGATCGCCACCTGGACCACCGACTTCTGCAACGCCAGGCGGCTACACAGCGTGTGCGGGTTCAACAGCCCGATCGACTACGAACGTGACTACCGAGCCACCCTCGCCGAGAGACTGGCCGCATGGATCGTCTCCACGCATCGGGGGGATGGACACCCACTTACTTGCTCAGAGCGTGAACAGACCGTCTTGGGCGTACTGGACGATGTTGACTTTGGGATAGAAGATCCCCAGCAGCATGAACGTCTTGGGGTGGGCCGCGATGTTGCCGACGAAGAAGTGGACGGCACGGTCAGGGGTGAACATCGAGTCGTACCAGCGTTCCCGCAGCTTGTCGTGCACGGCGCGTTCGCCGTATTTGCGCAGGAATTTTCGGTACGACGCTCCGGCCTCCCAGTCCTTCAGCGCCATGTCGTGTGTGGGGCAGTCGTCGTCCGCACAGCGGAAGCGGTAGCGGAAGTCCAAGGGCACCCACTCAAGGGGGGCCATGTCCTGCTCGAAGAGGTCGAGTTGGTCGGCCAGCGCTGCTTTCGATTCGGGCCAGGGATCGGCCGCCGTCAGACGGAAGGTGACCTCCGTGGCCGGAAGACCCCGAGCGAGGTTCCGTTCGCTTCCTGGTCTCTTTTGATCGCGCACAGGGAGGGTGCGACGAGCGGCTCTACGTACTTGTAGCGCTGCCTCCAGTCGCCGCCGGCCGGCACTTCGCCCACAATCTTGAGGGTGTCGAGGTCCGGCCGAAGACTCTCGGGCCGTGAGTCCCGCTTGCCGTGCGGCTCGACATCGACCTCGATGATCGAATGCTTGGAGAACCGAGCCTCCTCGGCGAGGAGCCGGAACGGCACCGGAAAGAGCCGCACGTGCCACATCGACGGCTCGGTGTCGGCGCGCTACGCCCACGTCACCCCCGGCATGCGCGAGCGCCTCAAGCTCGGATCGACCGAGCAGTGGGAGACGGCGCTCGACACCCGCCTGGCGACGAGTCCCACGTCACCGGTACGCGTGCTCGGCGATTTCCTGCGCGCACGCAGGGAGTCACGTACGTCTGTAGAGCACCAACGGTGAATGATGCTGTGCCCCTGGCGATAACCGCCAGGGGCACAGCCGTCTCCACGATGCCTCGCCGGGGCCAGGGCAACCTGGTAGCGGCCGCTCGCTCCGGCAGCTATATGGCGAACTGGGTCGGATTTCAGCTGCCGCTGACACTGATCAGTCAATACGAAGCGGTAGTGGAAAGCGGGGGCGAACCGCTTGCGCGGGCGGGTGCTGAGTCTTCCCCGTAAACTTTGATCAAGGATCAGTAAGAGCAGGTGAGTGGTCTGCTCGTCTGCACTTACGCATAAGTTGGGTGTCGGGCCCCTGGGTGACTTCGTGGTCAACTGAGGCTCCCCTGAGGCATTGCACGCGGGTGGCTCAGACGGGAGACGGATGAAAATGATCGCTGCTTGCCCTGTGGGAGTGAACCCTATGGACTCGACGCAAACCTATGACAGCCTGGCCGATGTCTACGATCTGATGTACCCGGCGTCCTCACCGGACATCAAGGACGCTGTCGACTTCTTTGCCCGGACGTGCCCAGAGGGGGGAAAGATTCTGGAGTTCGGGGTAGGCAGCGGACGGCTCGCGGTGCCCCTCGCTCAGCGGGGCTTCGAGGTGCACGGTGTCGACGGGTCCCAGCGGATGCTCGACAAACTCGCCGAGCGGGACACGGACGCACGCGTGCGCGCCTTCGCGGCTGACTTCACCAAGGTGAGCACCGGTGAGACCTACGATGTCGTCTTCATCGCCCTCAACACGTTGTTCGCACTGCATACGGCGGCGCAGCAAGTCGAGTGCGTGACCCGGATGCGGGAGCACCTGGCACCCGGCGGCCGAGTGGTCATCGAAGCGTTCGACCCGATGCCGTACCACCAGCAGCAGGGGGAACAAACCAGCACCCGGTACCTGTCCCCCACCTCGGTCATGCTGGACAGCAGCCACGTCGTGCGGACCCAGCAGCTGGTGTTGGTCATCCACACCGTTCTGGACGGCACGGTGCCCCGGCCCACACAGGAGATCCTCCGCTACGCCTGGCCCTCCGAGATCGATCTCATGGCGCGTATCGCTGGACTGCGCCTGGTGGGACGAACCGCAGGATGGCGTGAAGAGCCCTATGGCGAGAAGAGTGACCGTCACATCTCTGTCTATGCTGTCGACGATGTTAAGGACCAAGGATCAATCGGCAGTTGAACACGAGGAAATGAGAGCCCTGCTGGAACTGCGGGAGGTGACGCGTTCCTACGGCGGGTCCCCGGTGGTGCGGGAGGTGAGCCTGACGGTGGCGCCGGGGCAGTGCGTCGCTCTCACCGGCAGCAACGGATCGGGGAAGTCGACCCTCCTGCGTCTGGCGGCGGGGCGCGAGCGGCCCACCTCCGGCACCGTCCTCTTCGACGGCGCTCCGATGGACGGCGACGCGCCGGCCGTGCGGGCGGCGGTCGCCACCGTGATGGATGTCGACGCCTTCTACCCCGATCTGACGGTCCGTGAACACCTCGTGCTCGTGGCGCTCGCGCACGGCATGGGTGCGGCGGCGCACGACGCCGTGGCCGAGGCTCTGACCGGTCACCACCTGACGGATCACGCCGATCTGTTGCCGTCCGCGCTGTCCTCCGGGCTGAGGCAGCAGATGCTGCTGGCCGCGGCCCTCGTCCGTCCGCACGACCTGCTCATCGTCGACGAGCCCGAACAGCGGCTGGACGCCGCCGCGCGGCGGGAACTCGCGGACCGGCTGGCCCGGCACCGGGCCCAGGGCGTGGCCATCCTCATGGCCACCCACGACGACCATCTCGTCGAGGCGGTCGCGGACCGTGTGATGAGGCTGGCGGACGGGCAGCCGGCCGAACCGGCGGGAGACGGGCGTGCGCGCGAGAACACCCTCTGACGTGCACTTGCCCGTCACACGGCCCGACAGCACCGCCGAGGTCCTGCGATTCCTGCGGACCGCGCGCAGCGCGTACCGGACGAAGCGGCGCGAGAGCGGCGCCTTCGCGGTGTA